>DAIMYT010000119.1:274-6084 GCA_036734345.1 Dokdonella sp.
AAGACGGCATCAAGCCGCCCGCCCGCAGGCGCAAGCCCGGGCCCGCAACACCCATGCCTTCGGAACTGGCCGCCGCGCTGGCGCGCAATGCCAGGGCCCGCCGCAGCTATGAAGGATTCCCACCCGGCGAACAGCGTGAATACCGTGAATGGGTAGGCGAGACAAAGCGCCCGGAAACGCGCGAGCGCCGCGCCGCGCAGGCTGCCGAGTGGCTGGCCGCCGGCAGGAAGCGCAACTGGAAGTACGTGCCGAAGCGTCCGTGAGTGCCGCTCACGGGCGGCCCTGCGGTTGAAAGCGGCCGCTCGCCGCCCAATCACGTAAGCCTGGCTTGCAGCGATCGGGAGAACGCGATGATCGATCTGTACTATTGGCCGACGCCGAACGGCCACAAGATCACCATGTTTCTCGAGGAGGCCGGGCTCGACTACACGATCAAGCCCGTGCACATCGGCAAGGGCGAGCAGTTCGCGGAGGATTTCCTGCGCATCGCACCGAACAACCGCATCCCCGCCATCGTCGACCGCGCGCCGGCCGACGATGGCGCGGCGATCAGCGTTTTCGAATCGGGCGCCATCCTGCTGTACCTCGCCGAAAAGACCGGCAAATTCGCGCCCACCGACCTGCGCCAACGCGTGCTTGTCAACGAATGGCTGTTCTGGCAAACGGCCGGGCTGGGCCCGATGGCCGGACAGAACCACCACTTCAACCGCTACGCACCGGATCGGATCGACTACGCCATAGAGCGCTATGAACGTGAAACGCGGCGCCTGTACCACGTGCTTGACCGGCGTCCGGACAACCACGAGTTTGTCGCCGGCGGGGCCTACTCGATCGCCGACATGGCCATCTATCCCTGGATCGTCCCGCACCAGGCGCAGCATCAGGATCTCGACGATACCCCGCACCTGAAACGCTGGTTCGCCGCGGTCGGCGAACGGCCGGCGACCCGCCGCGCCTATGCCCGGGGCGAAGCGATCAGCCAGCCCGGGCAACTGCTCACCGAAGAAGCCCGGCGGCATCTGTTCGCACGCGCCCCAGGCTGAACGTGATTGGCGCTCGCCACGGTTTCAATCACCGCCGCTCAACGGGATAATCATGCGATTCCCGGGAGGATCGAATGCGTGCCTTGTTGTTTGCCCTGTTGCTGCTGTCGGCGTTCGACGTGATGGCTGAACCACTCACCATCGAGAGCATTTTCGCCGGCGGCGGACTTGACGGCCCGGTGCCGCAGAACCTCAAGATCTCGCCAGACGGCCAGCGCGTGACGTTCCTGCGCGGCCGCGCCAACGACAGCAGCCGCCTCGATCTGTGGGAGTACCACCTCGAGGACAAGGCCACGCGCCGCCTCGTCGACGCGGATACGCTCGACAGCGGCGCCGAACTCAGCGATGCCGAAAAGGCGCGCCGCGAACGCGCCCGCCAGGCCGGCCTCAGCGGCATCATCGACTACCAGTGGTCACCGGACGGACGCGCGCTGCTGTTCCCGCTTGGCGGAAAACTCTATCTGTATACGCTTGCGGCGAACGGCAACGCCGTGCGCGAACTGCCTACCGGCGGCGCATTCATCGATGCCAGGGTTTCGCCGAAGGGCGGCTACGTGTCGTTCGTGCGCGAACAGAACCTCTGGGTCATCGACCTCGCCAGCAACCAAGCCAGGGCGCTGACCCACCACGGCGGCGGCACGATCCACAACGGCGAGGCCGAATTCGTCGCCCAGGAAGAGATGGCGCGCGACAAGGGCTACTGGTGGGCACCGGACGATTCGGCCATCGCCTTCGAGCGCTACGACGAATCCGGCGTCGAAATCGTCAAGCGCAGCGAGGTCTATGCCGAGCACACCGAAGTCATCGAACAGCGCTATCCGGCCGCCGGAACGGCGAACGTCACGGTCAAGCTGGGCCTGGTCGCGCCAACCGGCGGTGACATCCGCTGGATCGATCTTGGCGTCAATCCGGACATCTACCTGGCCCGCGTCGGCTGGTTGCCCGACGCAACGTGCCTGTCCTTCCAGATCGAAACGCGCAACCAGCAGCGCCTCGATCTCAATGTCGTCGACGTGGCCAGCCTCGAGCAACGCACCGTGCTGACCGAGAGCAGCGCAACCTGGATCAACCTCAACGATGACCTGCGTTTCCTCAAGGACGGCAAGCGCTTCATCTGGGCCAGCGAGCGCAGCGGATACAACCATCTCTATCTGTACGGCCTCGATGGCAAGCTGCAGCATGCCATCAGCAGCGGCGACTGGAATATCGACAAGCTGCTCGCCATCGATGAAAAAGCCGGGCTCGTCTACGTGCAGTCGAATCGCGAGTTCGTGCCCGACACGCAGGTCTACGCGCTCAGGCTGGACGGCAGCCGGGCGGACAAGCCCGAGCGCGTCAGCCAGCCGGATGGCACGCATACGGCGACCTTCGCCGAGGATGCTTCGTTCTACCTCGATACGTTCAGCGATCCGCGGACGCCGCCCCAGGTCAGCGTGCGCAAAACCGAGGGCAGCTTCCCCGCCGGGATCGAGCAAATCCCGCCCGACGAAAAGCTCCCTTATGCGCCCTACCGCGCGACCCCCCCCCGGCGGGGTTTCGGCCCCCCCACCGCCGATGACGGGCAGACCCTGCACTACCGGCTGTACAAGCCGGCCGGCTTCGATCCGGCCAGGCGCTACCCGGTATTCAACTTCTTCTACGGCGGCCCCGGCGTGCAGAAGGTCGTGCGCGCCTGGGGCGACGGCGGTTCGGCGCATGCCGCGCAGCAGGTGCACTTCCTCGAGTACATGGCGCAGAACGGCTATGTCGTCTTCACCCTGGACAACCGCGGCATGGCGCGGCGCGGACGCAAGTTCTCCGATGTCATCTACCGCCAGCTCGGCAACGCGGAAGTGCTCGACCAGCTCGCCGGCGTGCGTTGGCTCAAGCAGCAGCCATGGGTCGACGGCGGCCATATCGGCACCTTCGGCTGGAGCTACGGCGGCTTCATGACGACCATGCTGCTGAGCAAGGCGTCCGCGGACCTCGCCGGTGGCATCGCGGTCGCCCCGGTCACCGACTGGTCGCTGTATGACACCCACTACACCGAGCGCTACCTGTCCACGCCGCAGGACAATCCGGCCGGCTACATCCGCAGCGCGCCGTTTGCCTGGCTCGATGGCCTGACCTCGCCGCTGTTCCTCGTCCACGGCATGGCCGACGACAACGTGCTGTTCGCCAATTCGACCAAGCTCATGGCCGAGCTGCAGCTGCGCGGCATCCAGTTCGACCTCATGACCTACCCGGGCGGCAAGCCCGCCCTGGCGGCGACGAGCATGCGCCTGCACGTCTATCACGCAATCGCCAACTGGTTCGATCGCCACATCAAGCCGCCGGCTGCGCAGCCGGCCGACCCGGCATCCACGCAGGCACAATAGCGCGGCAAGCCGAACCGGGGGAGGAAGGCCATGCTCACCGCAGCCATCGTCGTAGTCGCCGCCCTGCTGCTGGGCGGCATCCTGATGTTCAATCGCCTGGTCGCCGACCGCAACCAGATGCGCGCCGCGTGGAGCGACATCGACGTGCAGTTGCTGCGCCGGCACGACCTGACCCCGCAACTGGTCACCGCGGTCAAGGCCTACGCCGCCCACGAGCGCGCCACGCTGACCACGGTCACCGAGTTGCGCGAACGCGCCAAGTCCGCGGCCGCGATGGCCGACCGCGCCCGCCTCGAAGACGAGCTCGGCAGCCAGATCGAACGCCTGCTGGCCCTGCAGGAAAGCTATCCGGACCTCAAGGCCAGCGAGAACTTCATGCAGCTGCAGCGCGACCTGGTCGCCATCGAGGATCACCTGCAGTACGCGCGGCGCTACTACAACGGCGCGGTGCGCCAGCTCAATACGCGCATCGAGCATTTCCCGGACCTGATCGTGGCCCGTCTCGCCGGTTTCCAGCGTGGTGAGTTCTTCGAGGCCAACGCAAACCAGAGGAGCGCACCGTGAGCCGAATCGCCACCCTGATCCTGGGCCTGTTCCTGTGCCTTTGCGCGCAGGCCGACGAACGCATCCTTTCGTTCCACAGCGACATCGCCATCGCCGCGGACTCGAGCATGACGGTCAGCGAAACGATCCGCGTGCGCGCCGAAGGCAACCGCATCCGCCGCGGCATCTACCGCGATTTCCCGACCGATTATCGCGACCAGTACGGCAACCGCGTGCATGTACTTTTCGAGCCGATCGACGTGAGCCGCGACGGCCAGCCGGAGAAATGGCACACCGAAGGCCTGTCCAACGGCGTGCGCGTCTATTTCGGCGACGCCAACGTCACTCTCGGCAGCGGCGAGTTCACCTATGTCTTCCGCTATCGCACCGCGCGCCAGCTCGGTTACTTCGACGACCACGACGAGCTCTACTGGAACGTGACCGGCAACGGCTGGGACTTCACCATCGACAAGGCCAGCGCGAACGTGCGCGTGCCCGGCAATCCACCCGCTGACGCGCTCCGCGTCGAGGGCTATACCGGAGCGCAGGGATCCAGGGCGCAGGGCTACAAGGCAACCACGGATTCGGGGCTTGCCCGCATCGTCGCCACGCGCGCCTTGCCGCCGCAGAACGGCCTGACCGTCGTGGTCGGCTTCCCCAAGGGGCTCGTCGCGCAACCCGACTTCGGCCAGAGCCTGCGCTGGTTCGCCGCCGACAACCGCCGCGAAGCCGTGCTCGCGCTCGGCCTCGTCGTGCTGACCGGCTTCCTGTACCTGCAGTGGCGCCGGGTCGGCCGCGACCCGAAGGGCGGCGTGATCATTCCCGAATACGATCCGCCGCCCGGCGTTTCACCGGCCGCCGCCCGCTACATACGGCGCATGGCCTACGACGACCGCTGCTTTGCGTCCGACATGGTCGAGCTCGGCGTGTGCGGGTCGCTGGCCATCAGCAACAGCGGCAAGTCGGACTACTCGATCACGCGGGCCGGCGCGCCGGACGCACGCGTGCCCGAGTCCGCGCGCACGCTCTACGACGGCCTGCTCGGCGCGCAATCCTCGCTCGCGTTCAAGAACGAGAATCACGCCATCATCGGTGCGGCCCGCAAGGCCCATGAAGGTTTCCTCAAGGAGACATTCGCGAAGGCCAACTTCCGCCGCAACGACGGCATCGGTTGCCTCGGTTTCCTGATCGGCCTGGCTGCGATCGTCTCCGCGTTCCTCATCGACAGCCTGTCGCAGGTCCCGCAGATCATCATTCCGACCGTGGCCACGGTTATCCTCAGCGGCATCGCGACCAACATCGTGGTCAGCTGGTTCACCGCCCGCGCCGACGGCAAGCTGGCCTTCGGGCTGCTCGTCGGCGCGCTCGTCGCCCTGGCTGTCGACGGCGTGGCGATGGCCTTCCTTGCCTATACGACGAGCGTGCTGTTCGCCGTGCTGGTGGCCCTGATCAGCGCCGTGCAGGTACCGTT
This sequence comes from Dokdonella sp., assembly GCA_036734345.1. Classification (GTDB taxonomy): domain Bacteria; phylum Pseudomonadota; class Gammaproteobacteria; order Xanthomonadales; family Rhodanobacteraceae; genus Dokdonella. The sequence goes on from DAIMYT010000119.1 coordinate 5,689, forward strand.
CGCTCACTGGATGAGGGCACCGACGGTGGAAGGGCGAAAACTGCTCGATCGCATCGAGGGCCTGCGTCATTACCTCAGCGTCGCCGAACGCGACGACCTGGCCCGGGCCAAGGCGCCGCCGATGAACGTGGACGAATACCAGCGCCTGCTGCCCTACGCACTCGCGCTCGATGTCGAGAAGACCTGGGGCGATCGCCTGGCCGCGGCGATCGGGCCGGCGGCCATGGCAGCGGCAGCTGGCGGCATGGCCTGGTACCACGCCAGCGGCAGCCGCGGCTTCGATGCCAGCAGTTTCGGATCGTCGCTCGGATCCAGCCTGAGCAGCGCGATCAGTTCATCGGCCAGCCCGCCGGGCTCGTCGTCGGGCGGTGGCGGCGGTGGCTCGTCCGGCGGCGG
>DAIMYT010000119.1:6184-10565 GCA_036734345.1 Dokdonella sp.
CCAGCCCGCCGGGCTCGTCGTCGGGCGGTGGCGGCGGTGGCTCGTCCGGCGGCGGCGGCGGCGGCGGTGGCGGGGGTGGGTGGTAGCTTTGGCGGGAATAGGGAATGGGAGAAGCGAAACATTGAGGCTGGTGCCATTGGACTGGCCCACTCTCCATTCCCTACTCCCCATTCCCGGCGCCATCAGGCGTGGCGCGACTTCCCGGCCGCATCGAGTGCGGCGAGATAGGTTTCCCAGTTCGGCGTGTGGTCGCGGCCGAGCTCGTAGAGGGTGTCCCAGGCGAAGATGCCGGTCTGGTGGCCATCGCTGAACTTGAGCAGCACGGCGTAGTTGCCGACCGGCACGATCTCGTCGATGTTGACGTCCATCTTGCCGGCGACGAGCACCTTCTGCCCCGGACCGTGCCCCTGCACTTCCGCACTCGGCGAATTCACGCGCAGGTATTCCGCCGACAGGCGAAACACACGACCGTCATCGAAACCGACTTCGAGATCGTGCGAGGCACGGTGCAGGGTGATCTGGGTGGGGGTGGGCATTGTTGGGGAATGGGGAATGGGGAATCGGGAATGGGTCAAGCCAGAGCAGAAGCAGCCAAGCGCGATCTGGGGCTTTTGCCTCTCCTATTCCCTATTCCCCATTCCCCACTCCCGGCTTTCAATGCACCGAATCCGACACCGGCATGCGCGGGGTCAGCGGGTCGGTCGGCGTGCCGGCGACCAGCCAGAGCGCTTCGAGATAGCCGGTGCCGAAGCCGATCGAGGCGATTTCGTCGAATCCGTAGTCGCCGGCATCCGCATGCCAGTGTGCGTTCGGATCCACTTCGCGCAGCAGCAAGGCGTCGCTCTCGATGCCGGCGAGCTGGCCGATGTAGCTGACCTCGCCGTCCTCGTCCTCGATCACGTTGACCGAAAGCAACGGCGCGAACCGCATCGCCGCCTCGGCGATGACGGCCCAGTTGTCGAGCGGGAAATCGGCCGGGATCGCCAGCGGTTCGTTGCGCAGGGCGAGCGCCTTCTCGACGAACTCGCGCGACGGATCCTCCTCGACCTCGGTCAGGTCGGCGATCAGCAGCACGACATAACCGTCGAAGCGCATCGCATCGCCGACTTCGGCAATCATGCAGAACTCACGGGAGAGTCCGACGACATAGCCATGGATCCAGCCCGGCTGCACGCGCTCGCGGGCGAAACGCATCGGTACGTGCAATTCGTGCGCTTCGCGCAGCAGGGCACGCACACCCCTGGATTTGAACGGAACAACGGTACTCATGGGCGCTATGGTCGGATGAATGGCTTGCCGCTGCAACTGCAGCGGCGGGAATGGGGAGTGGTGAATGGAGAATGGGCAAGGCAAATGGCTTCAGACCGCGGGCTGCGCTTCAACCATTCCCGACTCCCCATTCTCCATTCCCGGCTCTCAAAGGATATAACGCGACAGATCCTCGTCCTTGACCAGTTCGCCGAGGTGCTCGTCGACATAGGCGGCATCAATCGTGAACGCGCCGCCGTCGTGGTCGGAGGCGCTGAACGAGATCTCGTCGAGCAGCCGCTCGAGCACGGTATGCAGCCGCCGCGCACCGATGTTCTCGGTGCGCTCGTTGACCTGGAAGGCGACCTCGGCCAGCCGCTTGATGCCTTCGGCAGTGAATTCGAGGGTCACTCCTTCGGTGGCCAGCAATGCGGTGTACTGCTTGGTCAGCGCATGCTGGGGTTCGCTGAGGATGCGGCGGAAATCATCGGCCGTCAGCGCACCGAGCTCGACGCGGATCGGGAAGCGGCCCTGCAGTTCCGGAATCAGGTCCGACGGCTTGGCCAGCGTGAACGCGCCGGAGGCGATGAATAGGATATGGTCGGTCTTGACGATGCCATGCTTGGTCGACACCGCCGATCCCTCGACCAGCGGCAGCAGGTCGCGTTGCACGCCTTCGCGGCTGACGCCGGCGCCGCTGAATTCGCCGCGCTGGGCCACCTTGTCGATTTCGTCGATGAAGACGATGCCGTTCTGCTCGCAGTTGTCGATCGCCTGCTGCTTGATCTCTTCGTCATTGACCAGCTTGCCGGCCTCCTCCTCGATCAGCAGCGGGCGCGCCTGGGCGACGCGCAACTTGCGTTTCTGCGAGCGCGAACCGGACAACGACTGGAACATGCCGTGCAACTGGTTGGTCATCTCCTCCATGCCCGGCGGAGCCATGATCTCGACGCCGATGCTGAGCGCGACCTCGATCTCGATCTCGCGATCGTCGAGCTTGCCTTCGCGATACTGCTTGAGCAGCTTCTGACGCGTATCGGCAGCGCGATCGTCGGCCTGTTCCGGCTCGTTGGCGAAGCCCACGGTCTGCCGGCGGGGCAGCAGGGCATCGAGAATGCGATCCTCGGCGCGATCTTCGGCCTGGCTGCGCACGCGCGCCTTGGCCTGCTCGCGCGCCATCTTCACCGACGCTTCGGCGAGATCGCGGATGATCTGCTCGACGTCCTTGCCGACGTAACCGACTTCGGTGAACTTGGTCGCCTCGACCTTGATGAACGGTGCATTCGCCAGCGCCGCCAGGCGCCGGGCGATCTCGGTCTTGCCGACACCGGTCGGGCCGATCATGAGGATGTTCTTCGGCGTCACCTCGTCGCGAAGCTCCTTGTCGAGCTGCATGCGCCGCCAGCGGTTGCGCAAGGCAATCGAAACCGCACGCTTGGCCGCGTTCTGGCCAATGATGTAGCGGTCAAGTTCGTGGACGATTTCGCGGGGGGTCATTTCCTGCATTTTCTTGACGCCGGGAATGGGGAATGGGGAATGGGGAAACGGAAGTGCGCGAAGCTGGAAGCGGAGAAGCGGGCTTGGGCGATTGCCATTCCCTATTCCCCGTTCCCCACTCCCAGCTCCTCGACCGTCACATTGCCATTCGTATAAATACAGATGTCGGCGGCGATCTTGAGGGCCTGTTCGACGATGGTGCGGGCGTCGAGATCGGTGTTCTCCATCAGCGCCCTGGCCGCGGCCTGGGCGAATGGACCGCCGGAACCAATCGCGATCAGGCCGTTCTCCGGTTCCACGACGTCGCCGTTTCCCGAAATGAGCAGGGACGCATCCTTGTCGGCGACGGCGAGCATGGCTTCCAGACGGCCTAGGCGGCGATCGGTGCGCCAGTCCTTGGCCAGTTCGACGGCGGCGCGCGTGAGGTTGCCGCTGAAGCGTTCGAGCTTCTGTTCGAACAGTTCGAACAGGGTGAAGGCATCGGCGGTGGCGCCGGCGAAGCCGGCCAGCACGTCGCCCTTGCCGAGGCGGCGCAGCTTGCGCGCGTTGGCCTTCATGATCGTGTTGCCGAGCGTGACCTGGCCATCGCCGCCGATGACGACCCGGCCATTACGGCGCACGGAGACAATGGTGGTGGCGTGGAAGGATTCCATCGGATGTCCGCAGACGGTGTGGACCGGGTTATCTGGGGGCCGGGCGACCCTTTCCAAGGCCCGGCCGGCGCCCGCACCGCGGAACGCGGCGGACGCCCGAGGAAAAAGGCCGGCGCTGGGCCGGCCTTTGCTTGCGGGGAAGCTGCGACGATCAGCCCTGGTACCAGGTACCCATGCTGCTGGCGAAGGACGGGTCGGCGAAATTCGGCCAGTTGTCCTTGTCGAAGCCGGGTGCGTCCTTGAGGCGGTCCTTGCTCACGTTGAGCACGAGCTTGTGGTTGTCGTGATCGATGCTGAACGCACTCCACGGTACCGCGAACAGCTTGTCGCCCATGCCGAGGATGCCGCCATAGGACACGACCCCGTAGGCGATCTTGCCGCTGGCGGTATCCATCATGATTTCCTTGAGATCGCCGAGCGTTTCGTTCTGGGGATTGCGGATGCCGTCGCCGATCAACGTGGTCGCCGACATGAACTTTGCAGTGTTCGTCATGGGTCATTCTCCTTGGTTTCCGCGGCAAGCGGGGGGCCATGCCGCGCAGTGACCCCAGCCTGCAGGCACGATGCTGAATCCGTGCAATCCCCGGATTTCCCCGTTCATTCGGACGTCAGGAAAACCGCGGCGGCCATCGGCCGCACGACAGCCCCGGCGAGGGCTGCAATCGCGGGCTACTTGCGCCTGGCGCGCGGATGCGCGGCGTCGTAGACCTTGGCCAGGTGCTGGAAATCCAGGTGCGTGTAGATCTGCGTGGTGCCGATGTCGGCATGACCGAGCAGTTCCTGCACGGCACGCAGATCACCGGAGGATTCGAGCAGGTGGCTGGCGCAGGAGTGGCGCAACAGATGCGGATAGACGCGCTGCCAGACGCCCTGGTCGCGGGCGCGGCGCTTGAGTCGGGTACGCACGCCGTTGGTACTCAGGGGACGGCCGTTGCGACCGCGCAGGATGAGATCGTCGTCGCCGCCCCGATCCTGCGCGCGCA
>DAIMYT010000120.1:0-10552 GCA_036734345.1 Dokdonella sp.
GGCGTCCGCGCCGGCGCATGCGTGGGCTGCCGCGCCTTCCACGCCATCCGTCCGATCCGCCGAACCGAGCGGCAGCGATCTGGGTGAACGCGCGGCAGGCTGGATCAAGGCCTGGTTCACGGAGGGCAATGTCCCGGTCAAGGTCGGCATGCTCGTCCTGTTCGCCGGCGTCGCCGCCCTGCTCAAGTACGCCGCCGATGAAGGCTGGTTCACCTTCCCGGTCGAATTCCGCCTGGTCGGCGTGGCCGCGGCCGCGATCGCCGCGCTGGTCTTCGCCTGGCGCCAGCGCGACACGCGCCGGGCCTTTTCACTGAGCCTGCAGGGCGGCGCGATCGGCATCCTGCTGTTGACCGTGTTCGCCGCATTCCGCCTGTACCACCTGTTGCCGGCTCCGGCGGCGTTCGCCCTGATGATCATCCTCGTCGCCGGCGTCTGCCTGCTGGCCGTGCTGCAGGATGCACTCGCGCTCGCCGTGCTCGGCATCCTCGCCGGTTTTGCCGCGCCGATCCTGATCTCGACCGGCAGCGGCAACCACGTCGCGCTGTTTTCCTACTACGCCGTGCTCAACGTGGCCGTCTTCGCGATCGCCTGGATGCGCGCCTGGCGCGTACTGAACCTGATCGGATTCTTCTTCACCTATGCCATCGGCACGCTCTGGGGCGTACTCAGGTACAACCCGGCGCTCTACAACAGCACCGAACCGTTCCTGCTGCTGTTCTTCGCCCTCTACCTGGCCATCCCGGTCCTGTATGCGCTCAAGCTCGAAAGAGAGCGCCCGGATGCGGTCGACGGCACGCTCGTATTCGGCAATCCGCTGGTCGCCTTTGCCCTGCAGGCGGCCCTGCTCGAAGGCGAACGCATGCCGATGGCGATGTCGGCACTCGCCCTCGGCGTCATCTACATGGTGCTCGCCGCGATCCTGATCCGGCGCCTGCGCACGCTCGGCGAATCGTTCGCGGTGCTGGCCCTCGGCTTCTCGACGCTGGCCGTGCCGCTGGCCCTGTCGGCGCGCACGACCGGCTGCATCTTTGCCCTCGAAGGCGCCGCCCTGGTCTGGCTCGGATTGCGCCAGCAGCGCCGCCTGCCGCGCTGGATCGGATTGTTCCTGCAACTGCTGGCCGCCGGTGCCTATGTCATCGCCATCGGTGCGCGCGAGGCCGATGCCCTGCCGCTCGCCAACGGTCCCTTCGCCGGGGCCATGCTGATTGCGCTGGCAGCATGGGTCAGCGCCTGGCTCTACCAGCGCGCCGCCAAGTCCGGCGCGTTGAGCCTGCTGCTTTACCTGTGGGGACTGGCCTGGTGGTTCGGCGCCTGGCTGGTCGAAATCGACCGTTTCGTCGCCGCCGACAACCGCCTGCCGGCCGTGCTGGGCCTCGTCGCCATCAGCGCCTGGCTGGCCGCCGAGTCGACGAGGATCTGGCAGCGACCCGCCCTGGCCTTCACGGTCGGCGTCCTGCTCTGGCTGGCGTTGCCACTGAGCGCTGTGATCGCCGAAGACGGGCAGGTGTTCGCGGACTGGAGCCTGCTCGCCCATCTGGCCCTGGCCGTTTTCGGATTGCGCAGCCTGGCCTGCCTGCGCCAGAGCGCGAATGCCGCGCAGACGACCGCGCATCTCGGCTGGTTGTGGACCTGGACCGTGGCGATTGCCCTGAGCCTGCGTGAACTGGGATTGCGCGCCGATCTCGGCGACGGCTGGGTGCTGGCCATGATCGGCCTGCCCCTGCTGCTGATGCATGCGCTGGCGCTGCGCAAGCCGGGCTGGCTCTCGCCACCGTTGTCCGCCGAATTCCCGCGCTACCGTCCGGCCCTGCTCGGCTCGCAGGCCCTGGTGCTCGGTTTTATCCTGCTCGCCAGCCTGCTGCAGGCCGGCGCGAGCACGCCGCTGGCCTTCGTGCCCGTGCTCAATCCCCTCGAACTGTTCCAGATCGCAATGCTCGCCGCGCTGGCCTCGTGGCTGCGCGATGCCGACGCACCTGAAAACCTGCGCGGACATCGTGCCGCCTGGATCGCAGTCAGCGGATTCATGCTGATCACGGCGGCGACGCTGCGCGCCGTGCACCATCTCGGCGACATCGCCTGGAACGAGCGCCTGCTCTCGGCCAGCCTGTCGCAAACCAGCCTGGCGGTGGTCTGGAGCATCCTCGGCGTGGCCGGATGGGTGATCGGTTCGCGCGGTTCGAACCGGCCCCTATGGCTGGCCAGCGCGGTGCTCATGGCGGTCGTGCTCGGCAAGCTGCTGCTGATCGATCGCCAGCACCTTGGCAATCTGTTCGGCATCGCCTCGTTCATCGCCTATGGCCTGCTGTGTACGCTGGTCGGCTATCTTGCGCCGGCACCGCCGCGCAGCACGCCGGCAGGGGAAACGGCATGAAGATCCTGCTCGCCTTCGGTTGCCTCGCCATGCAGATGGCAGCGGCAGCGACACCTGCCGACTATGCGCGCGTCATTCCGATCGATACTGCGGGCGACAGTGCCGCCTGGCAGGTCGAGCTCGACGACCAGGTCTATGCCGGATCGATCGATCCCAATTTGCGCGACCTGGCCATCTTCAATGCCGATGGCCAGGCCGTGCCGCTGATCCTCAGCGCCAGCGAAGCGCCCGATGCGGTCATCGAGCAACGCGCGGCGGTCCCGGTGCTGCCCTTGCCCCCGGCCGGTCGCGAACGCGAACAAGCCGACCTGCACCTGCTCGTCGAACGCGATGCCAGCGGCCGCCTGCGCCGTCTGGAAACGCAATCGTCGGACGAGCCCGGGGAAACCACCGCCACGCGCGAATGGCTGCTCGATCTCGGTGAATTCGATCGCGGAATCGATCGCCTCGAACTCGCATGGAGCGAACCGCAAGGCGACATCATCGCGCGCTTCGAAGTGACCGGCAGCAACGACCTGCAGCGCTGGGACCTGCTCAATGCCGACGCCACGCTGGTCGTGCTCGAACAGGGTGGCGCGCGCGTGGATCGCCGCGAGATCGCCTTGCCGGTCACGCGCTTTCGTTACCTGCGCCTGCGCCGCCACGATGACGGTGCGCCACTCGGCGGCATCAGCGCACAAGCCAGCCGGGTTCGACGCGTGGCCGGCGTGACACCGGTGAACTGGATCGAAGCCGAAGCAGTGGACAGCGTTGACGGACACCCGGCAAGCGGGACGCAACACCTGTACACGCTTCGCTACTCGGTGCCGGCCAGCCAGGTCCGCATCACGCTGGGTAGCGACAATGCCCTCGCCCAGCTTGAAGTGCTGACGCCTTTCAATGTGGTCGATGGCAAGACCCACTGGATCCAGCGTGCGCGCCCGGTCGCGTTCCGCCTCGTGCAGGACGGCGACGTGATCGACAACGGCGCCATCGCGCTCTCGCCCGGGGCACGCGTGCGCGACCTGCGCATCGATTCGGCGACCGCGCTGGCGACGACGCCCCGGCTGAGCGTGGGCTACCGGCCCGCGCGTCTTGTTTTCCTCGCCGAAGGCAAGGGTCCGTTCCTGCTCGCCGTCGGCAGTGCAACGGCGCGCTTTCCCGATTATCCGGTCGAAGCGGCTCTCGCCACCTTGCGCGCGCGACTCGGCCGGGACTGGCAACCACCGGTTGCGACACTCGGGGATTCGCGATCAAGCGCGGGCGCCAGCGCATTGCAGGCACCGAAAGTGCCGCTGGACTGGAAACGCTGGCTGCTATGGGCCGTGTTGATCGGCGCTGCCGCGGTCGTTGGCGGCATCGCCCTCAGCCTCCTGCGCGGAACTGGCCAGGGCCGCGCAGAAGATCGCCAGCAGCCACCAGAAGAATAGGCCCCACCAGGCCGAGTAGAAGGCCAGGTGCGTGTTCAGCGGAAAGCACATCGCGACAAGGGCGAGACCCGGGGCGAAGGCGCGCGCCTTGCGGGCCGCGCTGGCGCGCCGCCAGGCGCGGATGGCCAGCCAGGTACCCGATAGCCACAACAGCAATCCGGCGACGCCGGTCTCGCTGAGCACTTCGAGCACGATCTGGTGGGCGTGCGAGGCGCCGATTCCGGTCCGGGCATCGACGAAATGATCGCCAGACGCGGCATGCCGGGCATAGTCGTAGCGGAAACCGCGCGCGCCCACGCCGGTCAGCGGATGCGATCGGATCATGTCGAACGCCGCGTGCCAGATGCTCAGGCGACCGGCCGATGCGTCATCGATGGCCTGGGGCGTGCCGCGGAAGACGAGCAGGCTGCGCTCGATTCGCGCATCGAATCCGTCCGAAGCTTTCCAGATCATGCCGATACTGAACGCGACGCCGAGTGCGGCGCCCAGCAGCAGCGGCAGGAAGCGACGGATCGAACGCGTTTCGCGCCAGGCGAAAACGACGCTGACCAGGGCGTACGAAAGCCACGCCGCGCGCGAGCCCGCCATCAGCACCGGAATCAGCAGGAAGACGAAAGCGGCAAGCAGGCCGACGCGCCCGCCACGTTCGCGTGCGGCCATCAGGAAGAACGGAGAAAGAACCGCAAGGACCGGACCGAGCTTGAGGTTACCGGCACCGAAGATGCCGGACAGTCGTTCCGCTTCGGGCGCGCCAGCGAAGCTGTAGCCGAACAGCCACTGCACCCAGGCGTCGATCAGCCAGAGTCCGCAGATCGCGGCGATCGCCAGGTTCAACGGCGGCCAGGCCTGCGGCTTGCGCAAAGCCCAGGCGGCGAACAGCGCGAATGGCAGAAAGCGCAAGGTATCGAGTGCCGTCATCCAGGTTTTCTGCGGCATCACCGCGGCCGGAGCCGAAAGCACCACCGGGACCCAGTAGCAGGCGAACAGGACGATGATCAGGCGCAGGTCACGGTCGTCCGGTGGCGCGAAGCGGCGGCGCAGCAGCAGTGCGATGCCGGTCAGCGCACCGATCGCCAGCGGCACTTCCGAGCTGCGGCCGATCGGCAACAGGACCAGCACGCCAAGCACGATCAGCAGAGCCGCCAGGCCGCTGCGTCCCGACTGCGCGCCTTGCGTCATCGGTCGCTGCGCCGGCGCAGGGGCTCGCCGGCTATCTCCTGGTAGAGCGCCAGCGTGGCTTCCTGCATGTCCGACAGGCGGTAGCTCGTGAGCGGCTGGATGGCGGGTGCCGCGCGCATCAGCTCGGCCGCGCGCTCGGCCAGGCGGGCGCTATCGCCCGGCGGCACGCGCCCGGCCGGATACAGGTCGGTCAGCAGTTCGCCGACTCCGCCGTGCGCATAGCCGAGCACCGGCCGACACAGCGACAAGGCTTCGATCACGGTGCGGCCAAACGATTCGCGTTGCGTACTGAGCTGCAGGACCAGGGTGGACACCGCCATGACGTCGCGCACGTCGGCGCGCGGCGGCGAGATGACGACGCGATCGGCAACCTCGAGCTTTCGCGCCAGCGCTTCGAGTTCGGCGACGTAGGTCTCGCGCCCGGGCTCGCGCGCGCCTAGCAGGAGCAGCCGCGCCTCGATGCCGCGTTCCTTGAGCTCGGCCAGCATCTCGATGGCATCGGCATGCCCCTTCAGGCGCGTACCGCGCGCCGGCAGGGTCAGCAGCGGCGCACCGGCGAGCTGGGGGAACTCCGCGAAGAAACGCGTGCGCCATTCGTCCTCGGGCTGGTGCCCGAACGGAAACTCCGCGGCGTCGACGCCACGCGGAATCAGCACCAGCCGGGAAGGATTGGTCTCGCGGTAGTGCCGCAGCACGTGGTCGCGAACCAGGTTCGACACGCAGATCACGCGATCGCCGCGGGCCATGATGCTGCTGTACCAGCCCGGCGAATTGAGTCCGTGCACGGTGGTCACGAAATGCGGGCGCGGCGGGCCGAGCTTGCGCAGCGCGTACCAGCCGAGCCATGCGGGAAGGCGTGAGCGCGCGTGCACGATGTCCACCTTGACCTCGGCGAGTATCGCGCGCAGCCGCGGCACCAGGGTCAGCGTGCGCAGGGATTTGCTGCCGATCGGCAACTGGATGTGCCGGCTGCCCTCGGCCTCGAGCCGCGCCACCAGGCGGCCACCGCCGGAGATGACGATGGATTGGTGGCCCGCCTCGACCAGGGCACGGCCTATCTCCAGCGCCGATCGTTCGGCCCCTCCCGAGTTCAGCGCCGGCACCAACTGGACGATGCAAAGGCGCTGATGTGTCAAATTCGAACCCTGATCGGACAAAACGGCCTCGGCGTTGGCGACGGATCTAGCGCTGCATGGGATTCAGCTTTCGAGCTCGTACTCGGCTCCGCAATACGGGCATTTTGCCTTGCCGCCCTGCTCCTCGATGGGAAGATAGACCTTCGGATGCGAGTTCCACAGCGACATTGCGGGCATCGGGCAGCTCAGTGGCAGATCCGCCCGACTGACCCGATAGCGGTTCTGCGCGTTGGCTGGCAATCGGGGTTCCGCGGCTGGATTGCGCGATGACATACGCCAAGACTCCGGAAATGGACGATAGCCATACAGTTTAGCAGCATGGATTGTGCCAAGTAGGTCACAATCATCGGGTCGGACACGTCGCATCGGCGCGACACCCGATCCGGCAACCTTCAAGGACGCAAACGCCTAGAATGCAACTGCATTCGCGCATCGACTCAATCCAACCACCTAGGGGAGACACCATGGATTTTGCAAAACTGATTGCCCGTGCCCAGGCCATCCTCCTGTCGCCGAAAACCGAGTGGCCGGTGATCGCCGCCGAACAGGATACGGTCGCCAACCTGTACAAGAATTACATCGTCGTGCTCGCCGCGATTCCGGCTGTTGCGGGCTTCATCAAGGGCAGCCTGATCGGCTTCTCGATGTTCGGCATCACCGTGCGTACGCCGATTGTCAGCGGCATCATTGGCATGATCGTGAGCTATGTGCTGGCGCTTGGCGTCGTCTACCTGATCGGCCTCATCATTGATGCACTCGCACCGAGTTTCGGCGGCGAGAAGAATCCGATCCAGGCGTTGAAGACCGCCGCCTACATGGCCACCGCCGGCTGGGTGGCCGGCATCGCCGTGATCGTGCCGTGGATCGGCTGGCTGATCGTCTGGGCCGGCTTCTTCTACGGGGCCTACCTGCTCTACCTCGGCCTTCCGCACACGATGCGCTGCCCGCCCGAGAAGTCGGTCGGCTACACCATCGTCACCATCATCATCGGATTCGTCCTCAGCATGATCATCGGCTTCATCGTCGGTGGCATCACCGCCGCGGGCACGATGGGCAGCGCGGTAGGCAATGCCGTGCGCATCGGCGACACCAGCAACAGTGTCAGCATCGACACCGACAGCGCGCTCGGCAAACTGGCCGCACTCGGCCAGCAGATGGAGAAGCAGGGCAAGAAGATGGAGGCCGCCAAGCGCAGCGGCGATGCCAACGCCCAAGCAGAGGCCGCCAGCGCCATGCTCGGCACGATGCTCGGTGGCGGCAGCCAGGTCGAAGCCCTGCCGCCGGATGCGATCAAGCCGTTTCTCCCCGAAAAGCTGGCCGGCTTCAAACGCGAATCGATTTCGGTCGAGCGCAACGGCGCGATGGGCGTGCAGGTCAGCACCGGCCGCGCGACCTATCGCGACGCCAATGACAATCGCCTCGAACTGGAAATCACCGACATGGGCGGCGCCAAGGGCATCATGGCGCTGGCCGGCTTCGCCGGCATCGAGTCGGAACGGCAGACCGAATACGGCTACGAGAAGACCTACAAGCAGGATGGCCGCCTGGTCAACGAGCGCTGGGACAATAGCTCGCACAACGGCGAGTTCGGCATCGTCCTTGGCGACCGCTTTGCGGTCAAGCTCAGCGGCAACGGCGAAGGCCTCGACATGAACGTGCTCAAGTCGGCCCTGTCCTCGCTCGACCTGGGCGGACTCGAAGCGCTGAAGAACAAGGGCGTCAAGCAGGGCTGATCCGCGCTCCGCCTGCCCATTCGCAGGCGCCGGGCGGGCATGCCGCGCCCGGCTGGCGGCATTCGGACGCTAGCGTGCCGACGGGATGCCGCGCCGCTTCCCGTGGCGCCGTTTCTTTCAGCCTGAATGGGCCGGGCCGTGAGAGCGACCGGGCCCATTCGCCGTCGTTACTTTGCCGCAACCTTGGGCAACGCCGCTTCGGTGGTGATCCTGATGTGGATTTCGTCGCTCACGCTGGGCACCATGAAATCGATGCCGTAGTCGCTGCGCTTGATCGTGGTACTGGCGTCGAAGCCGATCGTCGGGATCTTCTTCATCGGGTGGTCGCCTGCGCGGTTGAGTTTGGCATCAAGGACCACCGGCTTCGTCACGCCGTGGATGGTCAGGTCGCCGGTCACCTTGAACGTGCCGTCGGTCGATCCCTTTTCGACCCTGGTGCTCTTGAACGTCGCGGTGGGGAATTTGGCCGCATCGAACATGTCCGGGCTCTTCATGTGGGTATCGAGCTTGGGCACGTGGGTATTGATGCTGTCGATCGCGATCGTCACATCGACGGATGACTTCGAAATATCAGCCGGATCGTAGCTGATCGTGCCTTCGATCCTGTCGAAGTTGGCACTCGGGTTGGAGTAACCGAAATGATTCCAGGTGAACAGCGTTTGCGTGTGGCCACCGTCTATCGTGTAGGTCTCGGCGGCCGCGAACGCGGATGTCGATGCGAGGGCCAGGGCGGCGGCGAGAAGTGTACGTTGCAACATGCGGATTCTCCTGATGGGGTGTTCAGACGATGCGGCACGCTTCGTCGAATGAAAAGCGCTCTTCGCGCGGACGCAGCACGGCCGGATTGCCGTAACCGATGTTGATGAGGAAGTTGGACTTCACTTCGCTGCCGGGGAAGAACGCGGCATCGACCCTGGCGTTGCGGAAGCCGGACATCGGTCCGCAATCGAGCCCGAGCGATCGCAGGGCAATGATCAGGTAGGCACCCTGCAGGCTCGAATTGCGGGAGGCCGTGCTGCTGATCGCCTCGGGCTTTCCCTCGAACCAGGGCACCGCGTCCTCTTCCTTGTACAGGCGCGGCAGGAACTTGTAGAACGCGTGGTCGGCAGCGACGATGGCCGTTGCCGGAGCCGCCATCGTCTGATCGACATTGCCGTCGGAGAGGGCCTCGCGGAGTTTTGCCTTGGCCTCCGGCGAGCGCACGAACACGACCCGCATCGGCTGGCAGTTGGCGCTGGTCGGGCCGAGCTTGGCGAGGTCATAGGCCTGCTTGAGCAGATCATCGCTGACCGGCTGGTCCAGCCAGGCATCCGCCGAGCGGCGATAGGTGCGCGCTTCGCGGAAAATCTGATCGAGGGCGAGGTCATTGAGGGGACTTTTCATGAATACTCCTTGGCACGGAAACCTGCGTCCCGGATCGGGTTACAGTCTAGGGCTGGATCGCTCGCGATCAATGCCACGCACGACAACGGATTGCTGCTCCATGGTGGACAATGCGCATTGCGCGACGGATATTCCCGGCTCTGCGACCAGGAAACTCTCCCATCATAACGAAGAGAAGCTGATTGCCGTCTGACGCATCCCGATCGACCTGCTGGGCAATCAGCGACGGCGCCGCCGGCAATGAACGCCAGGCGCTGGCGCTGGCCGGCGCGCTGGACCTGCATCCGCGCGTGATCCGCATCCGCCCAGGACACCCCTGGGACTGGTTCGCCCCGCGCCTCACGTTCGCCGCGGCCCTCGGCATCCGCGATGAAGCGGGCCATCCCGTCGAGCCGCCCTGGCCCGATGTCGCGATCGGTTGCGGGCGCCAGGCCGCCCTGCTCACGCGCTGCCTGCGTCGCTGGAGCGCGGGTCGCTGCTTTACCGTGCAGATCCTCAATCCGCGCATTTCACCCGCGCATTTCGACGTGGTCGTCGCGCCGCGTCACGATCAATTGCGCGGCGACAATGTCATCGAAACGCTGGGTGCCCTCAACGCCATCGACGATGCCTGGCTGGCCGCCGGCCGTGCGCGCTTCGCCCGTTTCGGCGATCTCCCCGCGCCGCGGACGGCCGTCCTGATCGGCGCTTCGCATCGCGCCCAGGCGCTCGATGGCGCCTATTTCGATGCCCTGCTCGATTTACTCGCCGCCCTGCACGACAGCGCCGGCGGCAGCTTCCTCGTCAGCACTTCGCGACGCACGCCCGCAGACCGGAACGAACAACTGCGCGGCGCTTGCGCACGCTGGCCCGGCGTCTTCTGGGCCGGCCCCGAAGACGGCGAAAATCCCTATCCGGGTATCCTCGCCTGGGCCGACCGCATCATCGTCAGCGCCGATTCGGTCAACATGATTTCCGAAGCCTGCGCCACTGGAAAGCCGGTGCACTCCTTCGCGACAAGGCCAGTGACCGGCAAGCTGGGCGATTTTCACCGGTCGCTGATCGCCAGCAGCCACCTTTCGTCGATGGCCGGCGGGGACCGGCCCACGGTGCGCGCGTTGAGGGAAAGCGCGGAAGTAGCCGCACGCATCCGCCAGCACGAAAAGTGGACCACTGCTTAGGCCTTATCCCGCGCTGGCGCAACCCGGGCGAATTCGCGTGGCGAGGCGACGGAAATTCCGGTGAATCAATCGAAAGCCAGGTCGAGCTCGCGGGCGACGCGCAGGACGCCGTGCGTCGCCTGCCCGATTTCCTCGTCGCGCGCGGACAGGCGCGGCCGCGCGTCGAGCTTGTTGGCCAGCG
>DAIMYT010000121.1:0-10545 GCA_036734345.1 Dokdonella sp.
GGCAACGAGAAGGCGGTGGCGTGGGCCGCCGAGGCCGGCGGCGGCGCGTCGCAAGGCTCCTTCGCCGACGCGGCGCGCCACGGCGAGATCGTCTTCAACTGCACGCGCGGGTCGGCGTCTGTCGATGCGATCAAGGCCGCGGGCGAAGCGATGTCCAAGCCGTTCAACGACGTCTTCGAAAGCTGGAGCAAGAAGGCCAAGCAGGCGCGCGCGTTCCAGCGTGTGCGCCCGTCGCAATTGCCGGAAGCCCTCGGCAAGGCGCTCGGCTCGCTCAAGTCGGGCGAAACGGTCAAGGTGCCGGTGAAGACCGAATACGGCTGGCACGTGATACACGTGGGCGCAATTTCGCCGTTCGTCCCGCCGACGTTCGAGCAGCTCAAGGACAGCATTCGCGAAACCCTGCTGACCCAGCTTGGCGAGCAGAGGCTGGCCAAGCTGCGCAGTGAAGCGAAGGTCGTCACGGAAACGCCCGCAGCAGGCAAGCCGGCGACGCCGGTCGAGACCGCGCCGGCCGAAAAGCCCTCCAACTGATCCACCCGGGACAAACCTGTTTCCATGCGACTGACCACGATCAAACTGTCCGGCTTCAAGTCCTTCGTCGACCCGACCACGCTGCACCTGCCCACCAACATGTCCGCGGTGGTCGGTCCGAACGGTTGCGGAAAATCGAACATCATCGACGCAATCCGCTGGGTCATGGGCGAGAGCGCGGCGAGCCGCCTGCGCGGCGATTCACTGACCGACGTGATCTTCTCGGGATCGAGCGCCCGCAAGCCCGTAGGCCAGGCGGTCGTCGAGCTGGTATTCGACAACTCCGACGGCACAGTTACCGGCGAGTACGCCCATTACAACGAGATCTCGGTCAAGCGCCTGGTCAGTCGCGACGGCCAGTCGCAGTACTTCCTCAATGGCACGCGCTGCCGCCGGCGCGACATCACCGACCTGTTCCTCGGCACCGGGCTTGGCCCGCGCAGCTACTCGATCATCGAACAGGGCATGATCAGCCAGATCGTCGAGTCCGACCCCGAGCAGCTACGCGTCCATCTCGAGGAAGCGGCCGGCATTTCGCGCTACAAGGAGCGACGCAAGGAGACCGAGAGCCGCATCAAGGCGACCCGCGAGAATCTCGATCGCGTGCGTGACGTGCGCGACGAAGTCGACAAGCAACTGGAGCATCTCAAGCGCCAGGCGCGCGCAGCCGAGCGCTGGCAAGGATTCCAGGCCCAACACAAGCGCAAGGAAGCCGAGCTCAAGGCGGTTACCTTGCGCGAGGCGCGGGCCGAACTCGATTCGCAATCGGGTGCGCTGCGCCAGGCCGAGCTCGCCATCGAACAGCAACTGGCCGAGCAGCGCCAACGCGAGGCGCAGATCGAGTCGGGGCGCGAGGCGCATGTCGCCGCCAGCGAGCACCTCAATGCCGTGCAGGGAGAGGTTTACAAGGTCGGTGCTGAGATCGCCAGGGTCGAGCAGCAGATCCAGCACAATCGCGTGCTCGCCGAGCAGCTCGAGCGTGCGCGCGTCGAGACCGAGCGGGCGCATGCGGAACTCGCCGAGCACATCGGCGTCGACCACAGCCAGGCCGAATCCTTGCGCGCGACACTGAGCGATTCGGCGCCGCAACGCGAGGCCCTGCACGAAGCCGTTGAAAATGCCGCCGAGACCCTGCGCATCGCCGAAGCGAGCCTGGCCGAATGGCAGGAACGCTGGGATCAATACGCCAGGGCAAGTTCGGAAGCCGGGCAGGCGGCGGAAATCGAACGGACGAAACTCGACTACCTGGACCGCCAGTGCGTGGAAGCGGATCGTCGTCGCGAAACCCTGGAAGGCGAAAAGCAGGCCGCCGACCTGGTCGAGCTCGCGCGCGTCCTGGACACCCTGGTTGGCGAGCAGGAACAACTGCGTGAAGCCGTCGAGTCGCTCGCTGCCGCGCTTGAAGGCCGGCGCGTGGAACTGGAACGCATCGTCGAATCGGAACGGCAACTGCAGGGCCAGCTCAGCTCGCGACGCAGCGAGGTGGAGAAATGCCGCGGTCGGCTGGCGTCGCTGGAAGCCCTCCAGCACGCGGCGCTCGGCGAGGATGGCGGGGCGGCCCATGATTGGCTGGAACGGCTGGGCATCGGGCGGACGCGCCGGCTTGGCGAAGTCCTGGAAGTCGATGCGGGATGGGAGCGGGCCGTCGAAACCGTGCTGCAGGGATGGCTGGACGCGGTCCTGGTTGATTCGCCGGCTGCGTTGGAGCGGGAGTTGTCGAGCCTGCTCGAGGTCGACCTGACCCTGCTCGATGCGGAAACCAGCAATGGCGCCCAGCCGTCCGGCACGCTCGCCGCGCATGTGCGCGGCCCCGATGCGGTCCGTGCCATGCTGGCCCGCGTGCGTACCGCGGATTCCCTCGATGCGCTGCGCCGGATTGCGCCGGATCTTGCACCAGGCCATTCGATCATCACCGCCGATGGTGAGTGGGTGGGACCCGGGTTCGCACGCATCGCCCGCGCCCAGGGTTCGCAGGTCGGGGTACTGGCCCGCGAGCGCGAGATCGTCGAACTCGGCAATCGCATCATCGACCTCGACGCCGAGATCGCCGAACACGCGGCGCAGCTGGAGGAGTCGCGCCTGGCCCGCATCGAGGCGGAGCGCAGCCGCGACGACGCGCAACGCGAGGCGCACTCGGGACATCGCCGTCTCGCCGAGATATCCGGCCAGTTGCAGAGCCATCGCGGGCGCATGGAGAGTGCCCAGGAGCGTCTCGTGCGGGTAGATGCCGAACTGGGCGAACTGGTCGAAAAGCTGGACAGCGACCATGTCCAGATCCGCGAGGCTCGAGGTCGCCTGGACAAGGCTGTCGAGCGCATGGGCGAACTCGAACAGCAGCGCCAGCAGCTCGATGCCGGGCGTCGCCAGTTGCTGGAAGCCAGGGAAGAGGCGCGCATGAATGCGCGAGAGGCCCGCGATATCGAGCACCAGGCCGCGCTGTCGATCGAGTCGAAGCGCTCTGCATTGACCTCCCTGGAGCAGTCGCTGCAGCGCATGCAGGTCCAGCTGGCCCAGCTCGAATCACGCCGCGGGGAGATTGCCACGCAAATCCAGTCGAGCGGCGATCCGCTTGCCGAGCTCGAGGCGGAACGGCAGAGCTGTCTCAACCAGCGCCTGCTCGTGGACCGTCAGCTGGTGGATGCGCGCAAGGCGCTCGAAGAGCGCGATGCGGAAATGCGCAAGTATGAAACCGAGCGCAACGCCATCGCCGAAGTCCTCACCGAGCGCCGCGAGCACCTGGCCAATCTGCGCCTGAGCGAGCAGGAACGCCGGCTGCACGCAAAGTCGCTGGAAGCGGCCATCGTCGAGGGGGGATTCGAGGTGGAAGCGCTATTTGCCGAGTTGCCCGACGAGATCGATGCCGCGCAATGGCAGAAGGACCTGGAGGATCTGGAGCAGAAGATCCACCGCCTCGAACCGGTGAACCTGGCGGCCATCCAGGAGTACGAGGAGCAATCGCAGCGCAAGGTGTACCTCGATTCGCAGCTTGCCGACCTCGGCACGGCCCTGGAAACCCTTGAAGGCGCGATCCGCAAGATCGACCGCGAGACGCGCCAGCGGTTCAAGGACACCTTCGACCGGGTCAACGCCGGCGTGCAGGAGCTCTTCCCGCGGCTCTTCGGTGGTGGCCAGGCCTATCTGGAGCTGACCGGCGACGACCTGCTTTCGACCGGCGTCTCGATCATGGCGCGGCCTCCCGGAAAGCGCGTTACCTCGATTTCGCTGCTTTCCGGCGGCGAGAAGGCGATGACGGCCGTGGCCCTGGTATTTTCGATCTTCCGGCTCAACCCGGCGCCGTTCTGCCTGCTCGACGAGGTCGACGCGCCGCTGGACGAGGCCAACGTCGGGCGCTTCTCCGCGATGGTCACCGAGATGAGCCAGAGCGTGCAGTTCATTTTCGTCACGCACAACAAGGCCACCATGGAAGCGGCGTCCCAGTTGCTCGGCGTGACCATGCGCGAACCCGGTGTCTCGAGGCTGGTTCAGGTGGACCTTGCCGAAGCGGCTAAACTGGCCGGAGCGGCCTGACAGCCTGGGAGTCGGCATGGAGCAACAAGCGCTTAGCCCCAACGAACTGCGCGTCATCATCTTCTTCCTTGGACTGATCGTCCTTGGCCTGGTCTATTTCTTCGGTCGCCCGAAGAAGCCCGGACAGGGCAGGCGGACACTGTTCCGCAAGCCCGCGGGCGAGCGCGTCGAACCGACCTTGGGCGACGAACCGGACTTCACCGCCACTGTCGACTCCCATGCAAAGGGCGAGCAGTTCGACCTGCTGGACCGGCTCGCCGGGCAGGGCAGTGCGGAAAGCGAAGCCGGTCCGCCAGCGAAGAAGTCCAGGCGTTCGTCGAAGCCACCGGTCGGCGCCCGACCCGATGCACCGATCGAACGCATCGTCACGCTGTTCGTATGTGCCCGCGACGGCATGACCATTTCCGGCTGTGACCTCGTGGTCGCGGCTGAAAAGGCGGGGCTCGAATTCGGCGATCGCGGGATCTTCCATCGCATGGTCACCGGCAAACCCGAGCTGGGGCCCATTTTCAGCATGGCCAACATGCTCAAGCCGGGAAACTTCGACATGTCGCGGATCGAGGCGCTCGATACCGCGGGCGTCTCATTCTTCATGGCCCTGCCGGGTCCGCTGCCCGCGCTCGATGCCTGGGACGCGATGCTGCCTACGGCACAGCGTCTTGCCGAACTGCTGGACGCCAATATCCTCGATGAAAAGCGGGGCGCCCTCGGCCGCCAGGGCATTGCGCACATCCGCGATGGTCTGCGGGCCTGGGACCGGCAGCACGAAAGCGGCCAGATCCGGCCGAACTGGTAGGGCTCGACAACCGTCCGACGGCGCCGCCATCGATCCGTCCGTCCGGCGAAAGCGGGCCGGTTGCACGGTCGGGATGCCCGCCCGCTGTAGTGTGAATGCTCGACAGCAATCCACGATGATGCATGCATCGCCCATGAGTGGCGAACTACCCCCATCAGGAGACACATCATGAGCAAGCAGATCAAGAGCACCAGGATGGCCAGGGCGAGCAGGGCGACGGGCAAGCCGGACATGGAAAAGGCAGAGAAAATCTGGCTGGCCGGTCTCGGCGCATTTTCCATCGTGCAGAAGCAGGGCGTGGAGCTGTTCGAAAGCATGATCAGCGAGGGAAAGTCCTTCCAGACCCGCAGCAAGAAGCTTGCACGCAAGGTGTCCGGTGAGGTCAGCAGCGTTGTCGCCGCGCGCATGAAGCCGGTGAAGGCGCGCCTTCGCGCAGTCCGTCGCGACGCCGAGGCGCGGATCGAGCAGGGTGTTGGACGCGCCCTGTCCTATGCCGGCATACCCTCCAAGGCCGACGTGGATGCATTGATCGCCCGCGTCGATGCATTGTCCAAGCAGCTGCGCGCGACCCGCTAACGGGTCGGATCAACCCGCTGCGCACGAAAACGGCCGCCCTCGAGCGGCCGTTTTTTCTAGCGCAGGTACGCGCCAGCCAGGGTGTTCAGGTGCAGGCGTTCGGAGTCGCGCAGGAATGGCGCGATCAGCATCATGACCTGATGGATGCCACGGCCGATGTCGAGTTGGCCGGATTCGTTCTTGCCATGGCGCACGGCGTCGAAGTTCAGCCAGAACGTGGCCACCAGCACGATGTTTTCGGCCGTGGCCCGGATTTCGTCGGCGCTCGCGCGGAAGATCCCGGCAGCGGCCAGGCCGCGCATGACAGCGGCCGCGTTCTCCGAGGCGCGCTTGAGGATGCGCGAGAAATGCAGGCGCAACTTGCGGTTGCGGGAGAGGATGTCGACCAGGTCGCGATAGACGAAGCGGTAGTCCCACATGCACTCGAAGATGATGTGCAGTTGCAGCCAGACATCCTCGAGGTTGGGCAGGCGGTCGTCGGGCGCGACCAGTGCCTCATCGATGCGCTGCTCGTAGCGCGCGAAAAGATGCCCGATGATGTCGTCCTTGTTGCGGTAGTGGTAGTACAGGTTGCCCGGGCTGATGCCGAGTTCGTCCGCGATATGGTTGGTCGTGACATTCGGCTCGCCCTGCTCATTGAACATGGCCAGCGCGGTCTCGAGGATGAGTTCACGGGTCTGGCGCGCCATCGGGAATCCCGTGTCAGGTGGCGCGGTGGTCAGGCGCGAAGCTTGGCGACCAGATCGATGTACTTCTGCATCGCCTCTTCCCGGGTGGTTCCCTTGAGCTTGGCCCAGGCCTCGTACTTGGCCGTCCCCACGAAATCGAAAAAGCCGGGCTTGGGCCCGGATGCGTCGCCGTCGGCACCCTGCTTGTAAAGTGCATAGAGCTTCAGCAGGGTATCGTTGTCGGGTCGCTCAGGCAGTTTCTTGATGTCTTCCGCGGCTTTCTCGAAACTGGCTTGGAGTTTGGACATGGTGATCGGCCTGATTGGACGCGCCCCCTGCGCCCGAACTTTCTATCATGCACCCTGAGGGCGGTCAACGCGATTCGATGCACATGGAAACCCACTCGACGGACGTCTATGCTGTCCATCGGTGAGGTCGACATGCAACAGCACATGGCGCGTCGCCCCGGCAACCTGAACCTGGAATGGAGTGGGGAAATGACATATTTCGTGACCGGCGCTACCGGCTTCATCGGTCGTCACCTGCTGGAAAAGCTGCTCCTTCGAAAAGGCACGATCCACTGCCTGGTCAGGAAGGATTCGATGCCCAGGTTCGAGGCGCTCAGGGAACGACTCGGCGCCGACAAGGACCGCCTGGTCGCGGTGGCCGGCGACCTCGCCAAACCGCGCCTCGGAGTCAGTCCTGCGACGCTGAAGGCCCTGACCGGCAAGACCACGCATTTTTTCCATCTCGCCGCGCTGTATGACCTTTCCGCCAGCGAGGCCAGCCAGGTCAAGGCCAACATCGATGGCACCCGCAATGCCCTGCAGCTCGCCGAAGCCCTCAAGGCCGGCTGCTTCCACCACACCAGTTCGATCGCGGCCGCCGGCCTTTATCCCGGCGTTTTCCGCGAGGACATGTTCGATGAGGCCGAAGGCCTGGACAATCCGTATTTCCGGACCAAGCACGAATCCGAAGGCATCGTGCGCAAGGAGTGCAAGCGCCCTTTCCGCATCTATCGCCCCGGCATCGTCATCGGCAATTCGCAGACCGGCGAGATGGACAAGATCGATGGTCCCTACTACTTTTTCCGCCTGATCAAGAGAACGCGGGAAATACTGCCGCCGTGGATGCCGACGATCGGCCTCGAGGGGGGGCGGCTGAACCTCGTGCCGGTCGACTGGGTCGCCGCCGCCATGGACCACATCGCGCACGTGCCCAAGCTGGACAGCCAGTGTTTCCACCTGACCGACCCCGCTCCCCGCCGCATCGGCGAGGTCCTGAACATTTTCGCCCATGCAGGGCACGCACCGAAAATGTCGATGCGCATCGATGCGCGCATGTTCGCCTTCATTCCGGGTGCCGTGCGCCAGGCGCTGTCCAGCCTGCCTCCCGTGCGTCGCATGCTCAACGCGTTCCTGCAGGATTTCGGCATTCCGGCCGAGGTCATGCGTTTCATCAACTATCCGACGCGATTCGACTCGCGTGAAACCGAGCGCGCGCTGCGCGGATCGAAGATCAAGCTGCCCAAGTTGCCGGCCTATGCCTGGCGCCTGTGGGACTATTGGGAGCGGCATCTCGATCCAGCGCTGTTCGTCGACAAATCGCTCTCCGGCAAGGTGCGTCGCAAGGTCGTCGTCATCACCGGCGGATCGTCCGGCATCGGCAAGGCGGTTGCGCTCAAGGTCGCTGCCGCGGGCGCGAAAGTGGTGATCTGCGCACGTGGCGAAGAAGAGCTGGAGACGGCGAGGGTGGAGATCGAGGGCGCTGGCGGAAGCTGCCATGCCTATAAGGTCGACCTCGCCGACCTGACCTCCTGCGATGCATTCATCAAGCAGGTCACCAGCGAACATGGAGGCGTCGACATCCTGATCAACAACGCCGGTCGTTCCATCCGGCGGGCCATCGCCTCGAGCTACGACCGCTTCCATGATTTCGAACGCACGATGCAGCTGAACTATTTCGGTTCGCTGCGGCTGATCCTCGGCTTCCTGCCGAAGATGACAGAGCGGCATCGCGGCCACATCATCAACATTTCATCGATCGGCGTACTCACCAATGCGCCGCGGTTTTCCGCCTATGTCGCCTCCAAGGCCGCGCTGGATGCATTTGCGCGCTGTGCCCAGGCGGAGTTTTCCGACCAGGGCATCAACTTCACCACGATCAACATGCCACTGGTGAAGACGCCGATGATCGCGCCTACCAAGATGTACGACTCGGTGCCGACGCTGAGCCCGGAGGAAGCGGCGGACCTCGTGGTTGGCGCCATCATCGAGCGCCCCGTCCGCGTGGCGACACGCACCGGGATCTTCGCCCAGCTCTTCTATTCGGTCTCGCCGCGCGCCTACGAGATCGTCATGAACACTGCATTCCGCCTGTTCCCCGACTCATCGGCGGCCAAGGGGATCAAGGGTGTTCGCCAGGAAGCGCAGCAGGGTCCTTCGTCGGAGCAGGTGGCGTTTGCGGCCCTGATGCGTGGGGTCCACTGGTAGGCATGCGGGGGCCGCACGAGCGGCCATCAAAAAGGCCCCGCCGCGTAGTCGCGACGGAGCCTCTGGTCAATGACCCGCCCGGCAACCCGGGGTGGGTTATTTCTTCTTCGCGGACTTCTTCTTCGCGGATTTCTTCGCCGGCGCTTTCTTCGGCGCGGCGGGTTTGCGTTTGGCGCTGGCGCGGCTCAACTGGGCGGATTCCAGCTCGCGGGCCACGTCGGCCAGCTCATCCTTCACGCGCGAGACAGAGCGCGTGGCGCCACGTTTCGCCGCAGCCGAGCGCGTGCCCGACTTGGCGTTGAGCTTGTGGACTTCCCTGGCCAGCTCCTCGACGCGGGAGGTCAGTCCCTTGAGTTCCTTGCTGCCAGGCACGCCGAGCCGGTTCAGCGCTCGCGAAACGCGGCTCTCGAAGACCTTTTCGAGCTTGTCCCAGGTTTCCTGGCTGCGTTCCTTGACCTGGCCAACGGCGGCCTCGACGGCGCCGCGGGCCTCTTCGGCCTTGCCGGCGGTCAGCTTGCGCGTCTTCTGCTCGAGCGCCACGCCTTCGCGGACCAGCGCCTCGAACAGGCGTGTTCCTTCATCCTGGGCCTTGGCAAAAGCACCCAGTCCGGCGAGCCAGATGTGCTGCGCGGACTCGACGATGGACTTTCCGCCGGCACGAGCCGTCTGCTTGCTGGCTGCTGGCGAGGCTTTCGATTTCAGCTTGGGCTTGGGCTTGGTCATTGCTTTTCCTTCGATGGGTCGGTCGCGGATGCGCCCGAATGATAATTAGGATAGACAGTCTTCCTAGAGCAAGTAATCGATGCGCAAGAGCGGGATGCCCTCTAGGAATGCGCTGGCGGCACCGGACCGGCGCGCGGCCCGGTGCGTTTGCCGCTGCTGCGGCGGCGGATCGCCGGACGCTTGGTCCCGAGGGCAAGATCGAGGTCGTCGAGCGCCTTGTGCAGCCTCGAGGTCGCCTGCGAGCGTCTAGGTGGCTTGCTTTCCAGGCCGCCCAGCAGGGTGCGCCCCGGGTCATCGAGAATCTCGTTGCGCAGCACCAGGCCGTGCCGTGCCAGCAGCGGGCCGAGCGCGCGCCGATGCGTACGCAGGTCGCTGAGGGTGGACTGGTAGGCATGCTCGGCCAGCCGCTTGCGGTGCACGAAACTGAAGACGTTGGTGAAGAACATGTCGGTGTCGTCGCTTTCTGGTTCGATCAGCAGCAGGTCCGATCCCGGATACTTTCGTTCGTACTTCGGAATGCTTGCCTGCATGCGCGATTGCAGCAGGGTTCGGAACATCTGCGAGAGGACCGTGGGCAGGCCGCCTTCGATCAGGCTGATATGCGGCGACTTGCCGAGTGCGTTCGCCGTGGCCGTATCGATCGGCACCAGCGGATTGACGGCGAAGACCAGGTCGGCGCCGGCATCGAGCGCTACTGAAGCATGGACGGTATGCCTGAGGGCGCCGTCGACGTAGTACTTGCCGTCGATCCTGACCGGCGGATACAGCCCGGGCAGGGCCGAACTGGCCTCGATAGCACGTGATATCGGCACGGAATCATGGCCCGGGGTGCCGAATCGCACGGCCTGGCCACTGTCCAGCTCCACCGCGACGATCACCAGCTTGTGCGCCAGCTCGCGGAAATCATTGCTGCGGCCATGGGCGGTAAAGGCCTTGCAAAGGAATTGCTCGATCGCTTCGTTGTCGAAAAGCCCGGTGGGTAGCAGGCTGCCCATGCGCAGCAGGCTGTCGGTCATGCGCGTGTCAATGGGATGCCGCGCAAACTCGGCCAGTCCGGACAGCAGGAGCCTCGGCACGCCGGACAGCCGACGCAGGTATTCGTAGATCGCGGGACGGACGAAATTCTCTGGCTGGAACAGGAACTGGTCGGAATCCCCGGTGATGAAGATCCGGCACAACTCGGCGGTGCTCAGGCGGTTGGCCAGGCTGGCGGCCACGAACGCCCCCGAAC
>DAIMYT010000122.1:0-4526 GCA_036734345.1 Dokdonella sp.
GGTGATCACGGCCGGCAGGTCGACTTCGATCGTTTCCAGCCCCGCATCGACTTCGCGGGTTACCCTGGCGACCTTGTCGGTGATCTCGATCTTCGAGGCGAAGGTCGCCTGCGGACGATCCCACAACGCGGCCAGCATCTGCCCGGTCTGGTTGCAGTCGTCATCGATGGCCTGCTTGCCGAGGATGACGATTTCCGGCTGTTCCTTCTCGATCAGCTTGAGCATGGCGCGCGCGGCGGTCAGCGGCTGGATCGCCTCATCGGTGACCACGTGGATGGCGCGGTTGGCGCCCATGGCCAGGCCGTTGCGGATGTGCGCCTGTGCATTGGCGGGGCCGGCCGTGACCACCACGACTTCGCTCGCCACGCCCTTCTCGCGAAGGCGCAGGGCTTCCTCGAGGGCGATGTCGTCGAAAGGATTGGCCGACAGCTTGACGCCATCGGTGACCACGCCGGAGCCGTCGGGCTTGACCTGGATGCGCACGTTGTAGTCGACGACGCGCTTGTAACCGACCAGGATTTTCATCGTTGCGGGATTCCTTAGCGGGGAAACAGGACTCCTTAATTGTAGCGTAGGGCGCCGCCACGGCGCTGCCGATGCGGCATTCGGTCCGTTCGTGCGTGGCCGGCGACATGCCCGGTCCGGGCACTCGGCGCACGAATCGGGGCTTGCCGGGCGCGCCGGAATGTGCCCGCGCCGCCTGCTTATCCACAGCACGCGTGGACAGGCCTGTGGACAAGATCTGTATGAAGGCGCGCTGTCCCGCGTGGTTGCTGGCGGCGGCGTCGGATTGGGCAATTCGTGTCCAATCCGGCACCGCTGCGAGCGGGTTCAGGCGTCGCCCGTTTCCGCGCAGCGTGCGAGCAGGCAGCGCGCGAACCGTTCAGCCGAACCGCTGGCATGCAGGAAAAACAGCGAGGGCTCGGCCATTTCGAGTTCGAGCAGCAGGGGTTCGCCATCGTCGCCACGAATCAGGTCGACGCGGGCGTAGGCCGGTGCCGGGGCGAATGGCAGCGCGGCGAGCACCGCGGCGGCCAGGGCGCGCTCGTCCGCGCCGGGTTCGCGCGCCTCGATCTGTTCGGGCGCAAACAGCGCGCTGGTCGGACCCTCGCCACGACGCAGCAGCGGGCCCTTGCGGATCGCATGGCTGTAGCGGCCATCAAAGTGGATCAGGGCAGTCTCGCCGGCGTCGTCGACGCGTTCGAGGTAGGGCTGCAGCAAGACGCTGCGCTTGGCGTCGAGCAGGCGCCGGACGTGCGCGATGGCGGCGCCGGTTTCAGCACGGGCATGCCGTTGCGTATCGCGCGAGCCTGCGCCGATCGCCGGCTTGACCACGAACTCGGCCGCGCCGGGATGGTTGTCGAGAAACGACTGCAGGGTCGCCGTCGCGTCGCCACCGGGTTCGATGAAGCGACTCGGCACGATGGCGATGCCGGCCTGCTGGAGTTCGGCGAGGTAATGCTTGTCGGTGTTCCAGCGCACGATGTCGAACGGATTGATCAGCCGCGTCACGTGGCTGATGCGCTCGGCCCAGATCAGGAACTCGACGATGCGGTCGGTGTAGTCCCAGCACGAGCGCAGGACCGTGGCATCGAATCGCGACCAGTCCGCGCGCGCATCGTCCCAGTCGACGATGGAGACTTCGGCGCCGTGCGCGACCAATGCGCGCTCGAGCGGTGCCAGATCCTCGTCGCTGGCGCGGGCGGCGGCGACAGTGACCAGTGCGACATGCGGCATGAAGGCGGCTCCGGAGCAGGGGCGCCATCGTGCCCGCAGCCGGCAGATAGCTCAAGTCGGCGTCGTCCCGCGCGCCGGCGTGAACGACCATGCGGCTCTGGCGTATGCTCGCAGCGCACCCGCAGAGGACCTTCCCGCATGAGCCACGGCAGCCACGACTACACCGACGACCCGCGCAATCGCGACATCCGGATCTACGTCAATGGCGCGCTGAAACATCGCGATGAGGCCACCGTGTCGGTGTTCGATTCGGGCTTCGTGCTCGGCGATGGCGTCTGGGAAGGCCTGCGCGTCGTCGACGGCCATCCGGCTTTCCTCGATGCGCACCTCGACCGCCTCTACGAAGGCGCCAAGGCCATCGCCATGGACATCGGCCTCGACCGCGAGGCCCTGACCGGTGCGATCTACCGGACCCTGGCCGCCAATGACATGCACGATGGCGTGCACGTGCGCCTGATGGTCACGCGCGGGCTCAAGCGCACGCCTTACCAGGACCCGCGCGTCGTCATCGGCCCGGCGACCATCGTGATCATCCCCGAATACAAGAATCCGCTGCCGGACACGGCCGAGCGCGGCCTCAAGCTGTTCACCGTGCATGTGCGCCGCGGCTATCCGGACGTGCAGGATCCCAAGCTCAACAGCCACAGCAAGCTCAACTGCATCACCGCCTGCATCCAGGCCTATACCGCCGGCGCCGACGAGGCGCTCATGCTCGATCCGCACGGTTTCGTCGCGACCTGCAATTCGACGCACTTTTTCATCGCGCGCAAGGGCGAGGTGTGGACCTCGACCGGTCAGTATTGCCTCGGCGGCATCACCCGCGCCAACGTGCTCGCGGTGTGCCGCGAAGCCGGCGTCCCGGCCATCGAGAAGTCCTTCAGCCTGACCGATGTCTACGGCGCCGACGAAGCCTTCGTCACCGGCACCTTCGCCGGCGTCGTGCCGGTGCGCGAGATCGACGGACGCGTCGTCGGCGATGGCCGGCGCGGGCCGCTGGTCGAGCGCATCCAGTCGTTGTACAAGGCATACGTGGCGCGCGACATCGCCGCACGCAAGGCACGGACCGTTTCCGCATGAGTACGACGCATGGCCCGTTGCGCATCGCGATGTGGTCGGGTCCGCGCAATCTTTCCACGGCGATGATGCGGGCCTGGGAGAACCGCGGCGATTGCGCGGTCAGCGACGAACCGTTCTACGCGCACTATCTGGCCGAAACCGGCCTGGACCATCCGGCCCGCGAGGAAGTGATCGCCGATGGCGAGACCGACTGGCGCAAGGTCGCGACGGCGATGACCGGGCCGATACCGGATGGACGTGCGATCTGGTACCAGAAGCACATGTGCCACCACATGCTCGCCCACATCGACCACGACTGGATGGGCCGGCTCAGCCATGCCTTCCTGATCCGCGATCCGGCCGAGGTCGTGGCCTCCTATCTGAAGTCGCGCAGCAGCGTGACCGAAGAGGACATCGGCCTGCCGCAGCAGGTGCGCCTGTTCGACGAGGTCTGCGACCGCTTCGGCGTGGCGCCGCCGGTCATCGATGCCGACGACTTCCTGCTCCAACCCGAATCGCACCTGCGCGCGCTGTGTGGACACTTTGGCATTCCGTTCAGCGAAGCCATGTTGCACTGGCCGGCCGGGCCGCGCGCCAGCGATGGCATCTGGGCACCGCACTGGTATGCCTCGGTTTGGGCTTCGACCGGGTTCGAGCCGCCGCACCCGCGCGACATCCAGCTCGAAGGCGAGGCGGCGCGCGTCGCCGAGGCCTGCCGGCCGCTCTACGACAAGCTGCGCCGGCATCGCATCCGCCCCGCCTGAGCGGGGTTCCATGCGCGCTTTCCCCGCGCCGGCGAACGTGCGGCCTCGCGGATCACCGCATCCGATGCGCCAGCGCATGTTCAGCCGCCGCGCGCTAAACCGCGGGAGGCGGAAATGCGGCGGCGAGACGAAGAACTGGCTCGCGATGCCCGGCGCTTTCCGCCCTGCCACGGGAACCGGAGGAATCATGTCTGCCTATCCGAAATTCATCGTGATGATCGGCACGTCGGTGCTGGTCATGTTCGGCCTGATGTATCTCAATACCTACGCCATCGATCACGTGTTCTTCAGCGAGACGCGCGCCTACATGGCCTTCATCATGGGCGCGGCGATGGCAGTCGTCATGCTGCTGTTCATGTGGGGCATGTACGAGAACCGGAAGATCAACGGGGCCATCCTGGCTGCAAGCGCGATCGTGTTCGGCGTCTCGCTGTGGCTGGTGCGCAGCCAGGAGACGGTCGATGACGTGTCGTACATGAGGGCGATGATCCCGCATCATTCCATCGCCATCCTGACCAGCGAGCGCGCCCACATCGCCGATCCGCGCGTGCGCGAACTGGCCGACGGCATCATCGAGGCGCAGCGTCGCGAGATCGCGGAAATGAAGGCGCTGATCGCGGATCTGGACAAGCCCCCGCACTGACGGAGCGGGCGGCCGGGTGGCGTGTACCGGCGATCAAAGCGCGAGCGGCAACTCCAGGTGCGTCGCGTACATCATGTCGCGATGCCTGAACAGGATCGGATCAAGCGCGCCGGCGGTCCGCGCATCGCGGGCTTCGAACGCGTTGCGCACGAGCGGATCCATGTCGCATTGCGCGGGCGGCAACGGTGCGAACATCGCCATCGCCGCAGCGCAGTAGATGTCGGCGGCGGTCAGTGATTCGCCGGCGATGTAGGGGCTTCCCGTTGCGCGCTGGGCATGCAGCCGGCGCGCCAGCTTTTCGAGCAGCACGGCCACGCGCTCGCCGT
>DAIMYT010000122.1:4626-10447 GCA_036734345.1 Dokdonella sp.
CATGGACGAGCCGCACCGCGACCCAGTCGAGTCGCTTGACGTGCAGGATGCCCTTGGCCGCCTCGCCCCACAGGCTTGGCACGCCGCCGACCACCACCATGCGCAGGCCCGGCCGCTGCATGGCTTGCTCAACGCCGACATAGTCGAACGGCATGGGATCTCCTGAGTCCGGCGTCCGGTGTACGCGACGGCAGGTGGCCTTGCCATCGTACCAAGGTACCTGGCGGGCGGCGTCGCGCGCCCGGTCCGCTGGCGCAGGCACCTATCCGGGCAATACGGCGGCTGCGCCGAGTACCACGCGGTTGCGGCCCTCGTGCTTGGCCCGGTAGAGCGCCTCGTCCGCCCGCGCCAGGGCTTCGTCCAGGGACTGTCCGGGTGATGCGCCGTAGACGCCGGCGCTCAGGGTGAAGCGGATGACCTGGCCGTCATCGAGCTTTATGCCCGCTTCGGCGCAGCTGGCACGAATCGATTCGGCCAGCGCGACCGCCGCCGCCGGATTGTTGCCCGACAGCACGATGCAGAACTCTTCGCCGCCCATGCGCGCCACCAGGTGTCCCGGCCCGGTCAGGTCGCGCAGGCGGTCTCCGATGAACTGCAGGACGCGGTCGCCGGCGGCATGGCCATGGCGGTCGTTGATCTTCTTGAAGTGATCGATGTCCAGGGCAATCACGCTGGCCGGGCCAGCGTGGTCGGAGAGCAGGCGGTCGTTGCGGCCGGCCGCACTGAAGAATCCGCGGCGGTTGAGCAGGCCGGTCTGCCAGTCGATCATGGCCAGGTCGGCATTGCGCGCGGCGAGCAGGGCGAACTGCAAGGCCAGGCAACCTACCGCCAGGGCCAGCATGAACAGCAGCGAGGCCACGCTGAACAGCGTGCGATGGTAGCCGGCGTCGAGGCGCGCCGAGGTGGGCAACACGCCGGCGATGCTGGCGTAGGACCAGACAACGATCAGCAGATAACCGATCACGACGTAGCGCAGGCGCCGGAATATCCGCGCGATCTCGCTGCGTGCCGCGCCGCCGAGGATGTGCTGCAGGGCGACGAGGAAGAGCGCCTGCCCGCAAGCGGTGCTGAGCACGCGCAGGCGTGAATTCGGCCACAGCGCTTCCCAGGCGAGCAGGCTGGCCACCGGAATGGCGATCATCAGGACGAGGATCCAGATCCTCGGCGGCTGCCGGGCGAATTTCCAGAAGCCGAGCAGGAAGAACAGGCTGGATGCACCCAGGGTCAGGTGATTGATCACGGTTACCGGCTGTTCCCACGCCGCCGGCACCTGGATCGGAAAGACGAACAGCGAGATGCCATTGAGCAGGAAGCCGATCGCCCAGAAGCGCGCGGCACCGACGCCCTCGTCGCGGCTGCCCAGATAGAGCAGCAGTCCGGCGAGCATCATCTGCATGAGGCCGCGGCTGAGGGCCAGTGTCGGGATGTCGATGGGCAGGACGACGATATCGGTCACCGGCAGGTTAGGGAGTCCGCGCTGGCAATGTTGCCGGCATGCGATCTCACTATGCCAGCTTGCCGGTGGAGCCGCATGCGCGCGATGTCGCAGCGCCCGCACCGCCATGCCGGGTTGCTTGACCGGCTCGCCAGGTCCCGTCCAAAGTGGCGGCCTGACCAAATCCTGCCGAAGTCCATTGCATGAACAAGATCGTCCTGCTCGCAACCTGCATGGCGCTTGCCGCCTGTGGGCAGTCGAGCCCTCCGTCCGCGACCCCCGCCGCCACCGACGGCAGCCACGCCGCGAGCGCCGCGCCGCAAGTGCCCGCGGCAGCCGCCGTGAAGCTGTACGCGATGAACTGCGGCGATCTCGAATTTTCCGATGTCGGCATGTTCGCCGACGATGGCTCGATGAGGGGCGTCGCCCGCAGTCTCGTCGATCCGTGCTACCTGATCCGCCATCCGGCCGGCGACCTGCTCTGGGACAGCGGCGTGCCTGACGCCATCGCCGATGCCGCGGATGGCGTGCGGCCGGAAGGGTTTCCAGTGCATGTCATGCGCACCACGAAACTCGCCGCCGAACTCGCCGATCTCGGGCTGGCGCCAACCGACATCGAATTCGTCTCGTTCTCGCACATGCATTTCGACCACACCGGCAATGCCAACCTGTTTGCAGCGTCGACCTGGATCGTCGATGCCGACGAGCGGGCGGCGATGTTCTCGGAGAAGGCCCGCGGATCCGACGAGTTCGCCAACTACAGCGCGCTGGAAAACGCCAAGACCGTGCAGATCGAAGGCGATGCCGACTACGACGTGTTCGGAGACGGCAGCGTGACCATCCACCAGGCGCCCGGACACACACCGGGGCACACGGTGTTGCTGGTCAAGCTGCCCCAGAGCGGCCAGGTCCTGCTCACCGGCGACATGTGGCACCTGGCCGAGTCGCGCGACAAGCGCCTCGTGCCGGCCTTCAACTTCAACCGCGAGCAGACCCTGGCATCGATGGACAGGGTCGAGGCGCTGGCCGCCGCGACCGGCGCCCGGGTCATCCGCCAGCATGTGGCGGAGGACTTCGCCGCCCTGCCGGCTTTTCCGGCGCCGCTGCAGTGATCGCAGCCGGCGCATCGCCGGTGCCGGCGCGCCGGCGATTTCCTTGTGGCGTATGCCGCGAGCAGGAACGCGCGGACGGATTGGGTTACCCTCAACCACCGTCGACGAGGACGAATCCATGATGCAACGGCCCATCGCTGCCACGGTTTTGATTTGCGCGGTCCTGCTTGCCGGCTGCGCGTCGTTCCCGAAAGCCACGTCCAATGCGCGATTCGCCGACGGCCTCGATGCCGCCGCGATCTTCGCTGCCTGCATGGACGCCCACGGCGGAGATATCCGCGACTACCCGGGCGACATCAACCTGTCGACCGATGGCCAGTGGTACCGGCTGATCCAGCGCATCCAGCCGATCGTCAGCGATGCCGGCTTCCGGGTCACCTCGGAGGAGCGCTACCGGCCGCGCGATGGACTCTACTCGGTCCATCACGAAGGACCGCTCGGCAGCAAGCAGGTGGTGCGCACGCCCGGGGGTATCGCGGTCTGGTACAACGGCACGCGCGAGACCGATCCGGTGAAGATCCGTGCCACAGCCATGACCAACGATGCATTCCGCATGTTCCATTTCGGACCGAGCTTCGTGAAGGCGCGGGCGACCGCGATGGTGCGCATCGCCGATGCCCGCGAAAACGGACGCAACTACCGACGCCTGCTGGCGACCGTGCAACCGGGATTCGGCGAAGCCGCGCAGGATCAGGTCGTGCTCTGGATCGACGCGCAGACAGCGCGCCTGTTCCGCGTGCACATGACGCTGAACGGCTTCGAGACGACCCAGGGCGCGCACGTCGACACCACCTTCCTCGACTACCGCAAGGTCGGCCCGTTCCTGCTGCCGGTGCGCTTCCACGAGCGCGTGCGCGGGCCTCTGCGCATCGACGCGCACGACTGGCACACGACTGGCATCGACCTCGACCGTGGCTGGAGCGCGGCCGACATCGACGCTGCGGCGTTCACGGGCGCGGCTGCGTCGCCGGCGGAACGCCTCGAGGCCAAGCAGGACGTCGCGCAATGACGCGCGCACGCACGCAGCGCGTGATCGCCAGGGCTGTCGGCGCCGGCGTGCGCAGACGAGCTTCCGGCGCAGGCGGCTGACGGCCTTGTTCGCCGACCTGCGCAGCGCCATCGACGATTTCCTCGCCAGGGAAACCTCCGGCGGCTTCCTCCTGATGGCCGCCGCCATGCTCGCCCTGGTCGCCGTCAATTCACCGCTGGAACCCTACTACAGCGGTTTCCTGCGCACGCCGGTCGAGCTGCGCTTCGGCGCATTCGCCATCGCCAAGCCGCTGCTGTTGTGGATCAACGATGGCCTGATGGCCGTGTTCTTTTTCCTGGTCGGGCTCGAGGTCAAGCGCGAGATCGTGCAGGGCGAGTTGTCCAGCCTCGACAAGGCCGGCCTGCCGCTGGCAGCGGCGATCGGTGGCATGGCCGTGCCCGCACTCGTCTTCGTCGTCGTCAACCAGGCGCAACCGGCGAACCTCGCCGGCTGGGCGATCCCGGCAGCCACCGACATCGCCTTCGCGCTGGGCGTGCTCGCCCTGCTCGGCAAGCGCGTGCCGGCTGCCCTGAAGATCCTCCTGCTCGCCGTCGCGATCATCGACGACATCGGCGCGATCGCGATCATCGCCGTCTTCTATACCGCGGAAGTATCGGCGCTTGCGCTTGCCTTGTCCGTGCTCGGCATCGTCGTGCTGTTCGCGCTCAACCGCAGCGGCGTCACGCGCATCGCGCCCTACGTGCTTGTCGGCATCTTTCTCTGGGCCTGCGTGCTCAAATCCGGCGTGCACGCCACCCTGGCCGGCGTGATCACCGCTTTGGCCGTGCCACTGCGCAACCCGCGTGGCGCCTCGCCGCTCGAACAGCTCGAGCACAACCTGCATCCCTGGATCGCGTTCGCCGTGCTGCCCCTGTTCGCATTCGCCAATGCCGGTGTTTCCTTCGCCGGCCTGCGCTTCGCCGACCTGCTGGCGCCTCTGCCCTCCGGCATCGCCCTGGGCCTCGTCGTCGGCAAGCAGGTCGGCGTGTTCGGCGCCATGCTGCTGGCGATCCGCTTCGGCCTCGCCCGGTTGCCGGCCGGGGTGTCGTGGGTCCAGCTGTGGGGACTGGCCTGCCTGACCGGCATCGGTTTCACGATGAGCCTGTTCATCGGCTCGCTGGCGTTCGACTCGGATGCGACGATGGACCAGGTCAAGATCGGCGTGCTGGCCGGTTCCCTGCTTGCCGGCCTGCTCGGATACCTGGTCCTGCGGTTGCGCGCTCAAGGCAGGGTTGCCGACAGCGGAGGGTCGGCGTGATCGAAGCATGCTCGTACTGACCCTCCTGCTCGGCTTGGTCCTGCTTGGCCTTGGCGGCGAGTTGCTCGTGCGCGGCGCCGTCGGCGCTGCGCGCACGCTCGGCGTTTCGCCACTGGTCGTCGGCCTCACCGTCGTCGGCTTCGGTACCTCCACGCCCGAGCTCGTCACCAGCCTGATCGCCGCCTTCGAGGATGCCCCTGGCATCGCGATCGGCAACGTGGTCGGTTCCAATATCGCCAACCTGCTGCTCATCCTCGGCGCAGGCGCGCTGGTCGCGCCGCTTGCCATAGCCCGCAAGGCCTTGCGCCGCGAAGCGGTCGCCCTGGCCGGCTCGACCGTGGTCTGCACCGCCGTGGTGTTGCACGGCGCCCTGGACGCGGTCACCGGAGCGGCCATGCTCGTGCTGCTCGTCGCCTACGTGACATGGGCCTATCACAGCGAGCGCAAGGACACCGACATGCGCCGGACCGTGCACCAGCAGGTCGCCGATGTCGCCGCGCCGAAGGAGCGGACGCTGGCGATGTCGCTGGTGCTGACCGGAGTGGGCATCGGCATGACCATGCTGGGCGCAAACTGGCTGGTCGAAAGTGCGATCGATGTGTCGCGCCGCCTCGGTGTCTCGGAAACGGTCATCGGCCTGACCGTGGTCGCCGTCGGCACGGCCTTGCCCGAACTGGTCACGACCATGGTGGCTGCCATGCGCGGCCATGCCGAGGTGGCGCTCGGCAACATCATCGGTTCCAATGTGTACAACGTACTGGGCATACTCGGAGTCACCGCGATCCTGCATCCGATTGGCGTGCCGGCGGAAATCGTCCGCCTCGACATCTGGGTGCTGGTCGCGGCAACCGGACTGATCACCGTGTTCCTGGCTTCCGGCGCGAAGCTCGGCCGTATCGAAGGCGGCATCCTGCTCGGCGGCTACGCCATCTACCTGGCCTGGCTGGTCCACGCCGCCTGATACCGCGTCTCCGGGCGACGCGCCG
>DAIMYT010000123.1:0-10415 GCA_036734345.1 Dokdonella sp.
TTCGTAAAATGGATGATTGAGGTGCAAGCCAGTGCCGCGCCCGCTTTGCCCCGTAGGGGGAAAAGTCTCCAGCGCGGCTCCCTTTGCCCGACCGAGCACGCTCACGGATTCCACGCCGTAACGCGCCAGCGCCTTGCCCGCCAGCACTTCGGCAATGACCAGCAGCACGCGCTTGCCTGCGCGCGCCGGGCCTTCGACCAGCGCGTAATCGAGATCGGGACCGAGCGACACGGCCAGGCTGGCCGGCAGCGTCCACGGCGTGGTCGTCCAGATCGGCACGGCGACGATGGCGTCATCGTCGACCTCTACGCCGAACTTCGCGGCCAGTGCCTTCGGCTCGATCGCGTCATAGGCGACGTCGACGGCCGGCGAAACCTTGTCGGCGTATTCGATCTCGGCCTCGGCCAGCGCCGAGCCGCAGTCGAAGCACCAGTGCACGGGCTTGAAGCCGCGCGTGATGTGGCCGTTGGCATAGATCCTCGCCAGCGCGCGCAGCATGTCGGCCTCGAACCGCGCATCCATCGTGCGATAGGGGTTGTCCCAGTCGCCGAGCACGCCAAGTCGCTTGAAATCGGCGCGCTGCAGGTCGATCTGCTTCGCCGCGTACTCGCGGCATTTCTGGCGGAACTGGGCGGCATCGAGCTTCTGGCCGACCTTGCCGAATTCCTTCTCGACCGCGATTTCGATCGGCAGGCCGTGGCAATCCCAGCCCGGCACATAGGGCGAGCGGAAACCGGCCATCAGCTTCGACTTGACGACGATGTCCTTGAGCACCTTGTTGACCGCATGGCCGATATGGATGACGCCATTGGCGTACGGCGGGCCGTCGTGCAGGATGAAAGCCTGGTTGCGCGCGGCCGTGCGCTTCTGGATCTGCTCGTAACGGTGCTTCGCATACCAGTCCGCGAGGAGCGCCGGTTCGCGCGTCGCCAGGTTGGCCTTCATCGCGAAGTCGGTTTTCGGCAGGTTGATGGTGCTCTTGTAATCCTTGCTCACGCGAAAACTCCGGCGCTGGTGCGGGCTCGACTGCCATTGGCAGCGGAACCGGGTGGAAGATCGTCTTGCTGCAACTGGAGGATCCTGCGCGCCTCGGCGGCGTCGCGATCGATCTGCTCGACCATCGCGTCGAGGTCCTCGAATTTTTCCTCGTCGCGCAGCTTGGCGACGAACTCGACATCGAGCCGTCGGCCGTAGAGGTCGCCGTCGAAGTCGAACAGATGCGCTTCGAGCAGCGGCTCGGTGCCGTTGACCATCGGCCGCACGCCAAGACTGGCGACGCCGGGCAACGCATGCGCCGCCACGCCGTGGACGCGCACGGCGAACACGCCGTTGATCGGCGAGGTGCGCCGGCCAAGGCGGATATTCGCAGTGGGATAGCCGAGTTTGCGGCCGAGCTGGCTGCCCCGCACGACATGGCCACCAATGCTGAAACGCCGGCCGAGCAATCGCTCTGCCGCGGCGAAATCGCCATTGCCGAGCAGATCGCGGATCACGCTGCTGCGCACGCGTTCGTCGTCGAGGGTGAACTCGCCGAACACTTCGGCGCGGAACCCGTGCGACTCGCCCATTTCGCGCAGCAGGTTCACGTCGCCGCGCCGCGCATGGCCGAAGCGGAAATCGGCACCGACCCAGACTTCCCGTGCCTCAAGGCGGTTGATCAGCACCTGCTCGACGAATGCTTCGGCCGGCATGGCGGCCAGCGCAGCGTTGAAGCGCATCAGCAGGAGCAGGTCCATGCCGGCGGCGTCGATCTGCTGGATCTTGCCGCGCACGTTGTCGAGCCTCGGCACGGGCGTCGAACGGGCGAAGTATTCGCGCGGTATCGGCTCGAAGCTGATGGCCGCTGCAATCACGCCGAGCACATCGGCGCGCTCGCGCACGCGCGCCAGCAGCGCGCGATGGCCGCGGTGGACGCCATCGAAAGCACCGATACAGACAACACTGCCTCGCGGCGCCAGACAGGCGCCCAGGCTATCGCGACAAAGCCGGAACATCAGCCAAGTATAACGGGTGACGCGCGACCTCGTGGGGGTGTCCGGTTGCAGCGTTTTTCTGTCGACCGCGGAAGGCTGGTCGCCCACTGCGGTCCAAAAAAAGAAGCTCGCCCCTGAAGGGGCTCCTACAACTTGCAGGGTTTGGCTTCTCGTAGGAGCCCGTTCACGGGCGATGGTTGGGGACTTAGGTTCGACGCCGTGCCGGGCTCGTCCAAGCGGGAGTTCCTGCGATGCGGCTCAGGGCCCGCGCAGGTCGCGCAAGCGGAATCCGCCAGCGAACAGGACCACGACGAACGTGGCGCTGCCGGCAGCGATGAGCCCGCCCAGACGAACGACACGGCCGCCGGCCGCCAGGCTGGACCAGTCCGGCCACAGCGTCATTCCGGCCCAGAGCACGGCAACCATGGCCACGCAGGCGCAGGTCAGGCGGATCATGTGCCGCAACCAGCCGGGCTGGGCCTGGTAGATGCCCTCGCGCCTGAGCGCCCGCCACAAGAGGGACAGATTCAGGTAACTCGCGCAGGCGCTGGCCAGGGCGAGGCCCATGTGCAGGCCAGGCACCTCCGAAAGCCGCGCCCACCACGACGAGGCGGAATCGCCGGGCTGCTGCCAGATCATCAGCAGGGCGCCGATGAAGACCCCGTTGAGCAGCATGCTGGCGACCATGGCGATGACGCCGGCGCGCACCGGCGTGCGCGTGTCCTGGCGTGCGTAAAACGCCGGCGCGACGACCTTGACCAGGGCGAACGCGGGCAAGCCGAACGACAGCGCAGCCAGCGACATCGAGGCCATGTCGACATCGCGCGGCGTGAACGCGCCATGCTGGAACAGCGTGAACAGGATCGGCTTGGCCAGCAGCACGAGGGCCAGCATGGCCGGCACCGCGATCAGCAGGGTCGTGCGCAGGCCCCAGTCCAGGGCCCTGGAGAAGCCGTCGTGGTCGGTCGCCACGTGGTGGCGCGACAGCGAGGGCAGGATCACCGTGCCGAGGGCGACGCCGAAGATGCCGAGCGGGAACTCGAGCAGGCGGTCGCTCTGCGCCAGCCAGGTCTGCGAGCCGGTAATCAGGAACGAGGCGATCAGGGTGTCGAGCAACAGGTTGATCTGTGCGACCGAGGAGCCGAACAGGGTCGGCACCATCAGGCGCAGCCCCTTGCGCACGCCCGGGTGACGCCAGCCCCAGCGCGGCAGGACCAGCAGGTCGAGCTTGCGCAGCGCCGGAAACTGGACGAGCAACTGCAGGATGCCCGCCGCCAGGATCGCCCAGCCCATCGCCATGATCGGCACATCCAGATGCGGCGACAGCCACAGTGCGCCGGCGATCATGCACACGTTGAGGATGATCGGAGTCAGCGCCGGCAAGGCGAACTTGTTGAAACTGTTGAGGATTCCTCCGGCCAGCGCGGTCAGCGAGACGAACAGCAGGAACGGAAACGTCAGCCGCAGCAGGTCCGTGGTCAGGGCGAACTTCACCGGCTCGTCGATCGAGCCCGGGGCGAAACCGCGGGTGACCCAGCCGGCGCCGAGCACGCCAAGAGCCGTGACCACGAGCAGGATCATGCCGAGCGTACCGGACGTGCGCGCGACCAGTTCCTTCAGTTCGGCATGCGAACGGGTCTCCTTGACCTCGGTCAGGACCGGCACGAAGGCCACCGAGAACGAGCCTTCGGCGAACAGGCGGCGCATGAAATTGGGTATGCGGAAGGCGACCCAGAACGCGTCGGTCGTAGCATTGGCGCCGAATACCCAGGCAATCGCCATCTCGCGGACCAGGCCGAGGATGCGCGAGGCGAAGGTGCCGCCGCTGAAGGTCAGCATGGAGCGGAGCAGGCTCGGCGCCTTCATCGGGACCCCCGTTTGACTCTGCGCGCTCGCGTCGTCATAATTCCGCCCCTTTTTCCGCCCCCCGCTTTTGGAGTTTTACCTTGGCAAACATCAAGTCCGCGAAGAAGCGTGCGCGCCAGTCTGAAAAGGCTCGTCAGCGCAACGTCAGCGCCCGTTCCATGGTTCGTACCGCGATCAAGAAAGTGATCAAGGCGATTGACGCGAAGGACAAGGCTGGTGCCGAAGCTGCCTTCAAGAGCGCCACGCCGATCGTCGATCGCTACGCGGCACGTGGCCTGATCCACAAGAACAAGGCTGCGCGCCACAAGAGCCGCCTGAATGCGAGCATCCGCGCGCTGGGTTGATCCCGTCGCCGCTGCCTGCAGCAGAAAGCCGGCGCAAGCCGGCTTTTTTGTTGCCTGCGAAAGGCGCCTGGCCGCACGCCCATGCCAGCCGCGGGCGATGGCCGCACGGGGTGCTACCCGGCTGCAGGACCTGGATTCGCCGGGAATCGCCGCGGCGACGCGGGCAAGGATCCCGGCCTGCGCCGGGATGACGAGAGAGGCGAATCCCTCGCTGACCGGCATGTTTCAGCCCTGGCCGGCCGCTGCGGCGGCTTCGGCCGCATCGCGACGCTGCTCGTCGAAGAAGCGCTGGATGTCCAGGCAGACCGGCCAGGTGTTCTCGCGGGCGATCGCCGAGACGAGGTACCAGGGCTGCTTCCACTTGAGTTTCCTGACGATCGCCTTGGCGAGTTTTTCGCGCTCCTCGACCGGCACCAGGTCGAGCTTGTTGAAGACCAGCCAGCGCTCGCGCTTGAGCAGTTCCGGGTCGAAGCCCTTCAGTTCCTTCTCGATGACGCGGATCTGCTCGACCGGATCGGTCTCGCCGTCCAGCGGCGCGATGTCGACCATGTGCAGGAGCAGGCGGGTCCGCGCGACATGCTTGAGGAACTGCACGCCGAGTCCGGCGCCGTCGGCGGCGCCTTCGATCAGGCCCGGGATGTCGGCGATGACGAAACTCTTGTCGGTCTCGATGCGGACCACGCCCAGATGCGGCTGCAGGGTGGTGAACGGGTAATCGGCCACCTTCGGCGTCGCCGCCGACACGGCGCGGATGAATGTCGACTTTCCGGCGTTCGGAAAGCCCAGCATGCCGACGTCGGCGAGCACCTTCAGTTCGAGGCGCAGCTCGCGCTCCTCGCCCGGCGTGCCCTGGGTGGCCTTGCGCGGCGCGCGGTTGGTCGAGCTCTTGAAGTGGATGTTGCCCTGCCCGCCGCGCCCGCCCTGGGCGACCAGCAGGCGCTGGCCATGTTCGGTGAGGTCGCCGATCTGCTCGTCGGTCTCGACATTGGCCACCACGGTGCCGACCGGCACCCGGATGACCGTGTCCTCACCGGCCTTGCCGGCCATCTGCCGGCTCATGCCATTCTCGCCGCGCACCGCGCGGAAGCTGCGCTGGTGGCGGAAATCGACCAGGGTATTGAGGCCTTCGTCGGCGATCAGCCAGACGCTGCCGCCATCGGCGCCATCGCCGCCGTCGGGACCGCCGAACGGAATGAATTTCTCGCG
Organism: Dokdonella sp.; assembly: GCA_036734345.1. Taxonomy (GTDB): domain Bacteria; phylum Pseudomonadota; class Gammaproteobacteria; order Xanthomonadales; family Rhodanobacteraceae; genus Dokdonella. The sequence goes on from DAIMYT010000123.1 coordinate 5,390, forward strand.
CCGGAAGCTGACGCAGCCGTTGCCGCCGTTACCGGCATGGACTCGTATGGTGGCTTCGTCGACGAATTGCATTGGGTTGGGGCCGGGAATAGAGAATGGAGAATCGGGAATGGTTGAAAGCGTACAAGAACTGCCGAAGCAACGCCGAAACCATGTAGGAGCCCGTTTACGGGCGAGCGTTTGTGTTTGGTCGCCGGAAAAGCCTCGCCCGTAAACGGGCTCCTACGGGAACACGGGGAGCTGGCGCCAAATGAAAAGCCCCGCACAGGGCGGGGCTCTGTCACGACGCGGGCGAAACGATGTCAGTTGGCCGGAGCCGGCACCACGCTGACGTGCTTGCGCTTGTCGGCGCCCTTGGTCTTGAACTCGACCACGCCATCGACGATCGCGAAGATCGTGTGGTCGCGGCCAACGCCGACGCCGGTGCCCGGACGGAACCGGGTGCCGCGCTGGCGGATGATGATGTTGCCGGCATTGCATGCCTGGCCGCCATACAACTTCACACCGAGATACTTCGGATTCGAGTCGCGACCGTTGCGGGTTGAACCGCCTGCTTTCTTGTGTGCCATGACTTACTCCTGTGCCGCCTTCTTCTTGCTCGAGGCGCCGGTGATACCGGTGATTTCGATCTCGGTGTAGTGCTGCCGGTGGCCCTGCTGCTTCATGTGGTGCTTGCGGCGGCGGAATTTGATGATGCGGATCTTGTCGGCACGACCGTGCGACTTGATCTTCGCGCCAACCGTAGCACCCGCGACCAGCGGTGCACCGATGCTGACGCCTTCGCCGGAGCCGACCATCAGCACCTGGTCGAAATCGACCGTGCTGTCGACGTCGCCGACCAGCTTTTCGACGCGCAGGGTCTCCCCCTGCGTGACCCGGTATTGCTTACCGGATATGAGAACGACTGCGTACATTGTTGATTTGCCTATGTAGTTATTCTGGAAACGACCGCCTCCCCCGCCACCGGCACGCCGGGTCGGAAAAGGGGCGCGCGATGTTAGCGGCTTGTCCGCCCCAGGTCAAACCCGAACCCGGCCAGGAGCAGCCAGAACCGCCCGTTTGGCCGGAAATTCGACCTGCAAAGCGCTTTTGCTACACTGCGCCGTTCCGCCCGGTCGGGCATGCGTTTACGGAAGATGAGCGAGGAACCCCCCAGTAGCAATGCCCAGCGTTCGTGGTTTGGACGCCTTACCCACGCGCTATCCGGCGAAGTCAGCAGCCGCGAGGAACTGATCGAGGAACTGCGTCTCGCCCAGGCCAATGGCCTGCTGTCGAACGATACCCTGTCGATGATCGAGGGCGCCATCAAGGTCACCGACCTCACTGTCGGCGACATCATGGTGCCGCGCTCGGAAATGGTCTCCATCGCGGCCGATTCGAACCTCGCGTCGGTCCTCCAGGTGGTCATCGAATCCGGCCATTCGCGCTTCCCCGTCCATGGAACCGATCGCGACGAGATCGTCGGCATCCTGCTGGCCAAGGACCTGCTGCGCTGCTTCGCCGAGAAGGGTAGCGACGACATCCGCCCGCTGCTGCGGCCCGTCGCGCTGATTCCCGAAGCCAAGCGCCTGAATATCCTGCTCAAGGAATTCCGTCTTTCGCACCACCACATGGCGATCGTCGTCGACGAATACGGCGGCGTCGGCGGTCTCGTCACCATCGAGGACGTCCTCGAACAGATCGTCGGTGATATCGACGACGAGCACGATGAAGAAGAGACGCCGAACCTGATCCAGCCGCAGACCGATGGCCGTTTCCTGGTCAATGCAATGGCCTCGATCGCCGACTTCAACGACCGTTTCGAATCGCGCTTCCCGGTCGAGGACTACGACACCATCGGCGCCATGGTCACCGCGGAATTCGGCCACCTGCCGCAACCCGGCGAGGAAATCCGCCTCGGCGGCTTCCTGTTCCGCGTGACCAAGGGCGACAGCCGGCGCGTGCAGCAATTCGCGGTGCGGATCCAGGAAGCATGAGTCCCGGTCCCGGCGTGCAGCCGGCAGTCCGCGCCATGGCGGTCGCCGCGAGCGTCGCTACCCGTGCCTGGCTGGCCAGGGCGCTGGTCGTGCTGCTGGTCGCCGGCAGCCTCGGGGTCTTTGCCGGCGGCACCGCGCGCGCGGCGAGCGAAGCCGGACCGGGCCCGGGCCTGGAAGTCAGCCTGCTGACCTTCGGTCCGGGCGAGATCTACTGGGAACGCTTCGGCCACAACGCCATCGTCATCCGCGATCCGGCCACCGGCGAGGCGACCAGCTACAACTACGGCATCTTCGATTTCGAGGAAGACGACTTCTTCGTCAACTTCCTGCGCGGGCGCATGAGTTACCAGATCGCCGCCGATTCGCCGCAGAACGACATCGACTACTACGCCTCGACCGGTCGTTCGGTCACCCTGCAGACCCTGCGTTTCACGCCGGCACAGGCACAGGCGCTGAAGCAGGCGCTCGACACCAACCTGCTCCCCGAAAACCGCCATTACCGCTACGACTATTTCACCTCCAACTGCTCGACCAAGGTGCGCGATGCGCTCGACACCGCGCTGGGCGGAAGCCTGCGCCTGCAGATGACCTCCCCTTCGCGCGGCTTCACCTATCGCCTGCTGGCCGATGCGCTGACCAGTCCGGACCCGCTCCTGATGGGCGTCATCGACATCGGCCTCGGCCCGTTCGCCGACCAGCGCCTGTCGTTCTGGAAGGACAGCTTCGTGCCGATGCAGCTGATGGCGCATCTGCGCGACGCGCAGGTCAGCGGCGCCGATGGCCAGCCGGTACCGCTGGTGATCGACGAACAGGTGCTGGTGAAATCCCGCCTGCCCGCTCCACCGGTCCTGCCGCCCGACCTGCGCTGGCCGTTCTTCGGCATCGGCGTGGCCTTCGCGGCCCTGCTGCTGTTCCTGTCGGCCCAGCGCCAGCGACGCTGGGCACGCCTCGGCTTGAGCGGCGCAGCCCTCGTCTTTTCGCTGGCCTGCGGCATTTTCGGAATGATCATGCTCGGACTCTGGGTTTTCACCGAGCACCAATCGGCCTGGCACAACGAAAACCTGCTCGTGTTCAGCCCGCTCTGCCTGCTACTGCTGCCGGCCTGGTGGCGTTCGGCACGGCCCTCATGGTCGCCTTCCGCGGCAACCTGCTGGATCGCGGGGAGCATTGCCCTGCTCGCGTCGTTCGCGCTGTTCAGCAAGGTGCTGTCGTCGTTCGTGCAGGCCAACCTGCCCTGGATCCTGCTTCTGCTGCCCGCCCACCTCGTGCTTTTCCACGCCGTGATGACGAGGCGCGACACACCCTAGCCGAGCGGCCAGCGGCGGATGACGCGGTAGTCGGCGGCGCCTTGTATCCCGTGGACAAGGGCGAATTCGCCGGCTTGCCAGACAAGCGCCGGGATCGGCTCCTCTCCATCGATGCAATCCATGCTGTAGAGCCAGGTGACGTGGGGTCGGAACGGACGCACTTCGCCGGCCGGCGGCGACGCCGGCCCCATGGCCTCGCGCAGGCCATCGGCCAGATGGTGCATGGGACCGTTCACGTCCGCCATGGCGAACACGCAAGGTGATTTGTCGCGTCCGTGCCGGAAGCTGAGGGCGCGATCGAAAGCCACCGCGAACGGCAGGCAGCTCACGGCGCGACCGGCCTGCAGTGCTTGCGCTTCCAGCGCGGCCTGCGCTGCACCGAAGCGGCCAAGGAAGTGCAGCGTTACGTGCAACCGCGAGGGAGCGATCAACTGTCCGCGCAAGCCCAGGCGTGCCTGCAGGGCGGCAGCCGTCGCACTGATGCGTTCGCGCACAGCCGGATCGGGGAACAAGGCGAAAAAGTAGGTGTGCGCCATGCCACGATTCCTCGCGCTTTCCTGGCCGCTGCGGTTGTCCGGCAGGCGGTACGAGCATGAAAAGATCCGAACCCGAAAAGGCACCGGCCAAGCATATCCGCTGGCAACCGCAGCGGCAGGCCCGCGACACCTGCTCGCGAAGCAACTGCCCTGGCCGACCTGATGATTCCATCGCTGCCTGGCAGGCTAGGGTCGGGCCAGCCGCTGCAGTTGCCAGGCATCACGCCACCGCGTCTGCATGCCGGCCACGATCGCATGCATCAGGATCAGCCGACGCTCGATTTGCGGCAATTCCTTCCTGGCCTGCCGTGCCGCTTCGGCGCCTTCGCGGTAGTAGCGCTGCACGAGGTCAACGGCAATTTCCTCGCTGCTCCGCTCGCGCACCACGGGCACATGGCCGAGGGCGGTGATGACGGCTTCGGCTGTCGACCAGGTCGACCACGGGTTTTGCCCGGTGACCAGCCGCCCATCGACCACGGAGTTGTCCAGGTAAAGATCGCCCTCAACGAACAGCGCCGATTTGCCAGACAATGAGTCCTGCAGCAGGAACGGAAAAACCTGTCTCGCCTTGCTGGTCAGGAACAGCTCCTCGGCGTTCGTGAACCCGGTCAGGCGCTTGCCCTCGAGCAATGGGCTCCCGTCATCCAGGGTCACATTGAGAAGGGCGGCCGGGCCATGGCAGACCGCACTGACCACCCCGCCATCGGTGTAGATCGTGCGAGCGATGCGCTGGATATCGACGTTGTCCGGAAAGTCGAAGAACGTCCCTTTTCCGCCAACCAGATAGACAGCCGCATAGTCGCCTGGCTCTACTGCCGCCACTGGCAGCGAATTCTCCCGTTTTTGCTTCGCGACCGGATCGTTGAGAAAGGCATGGTCGGCTGCAACCAGGCCGTCGTCCAGGACCATGGGTGGCTCCCCACCCAGCGGACTGGCGATATCGACTTCGTAACCGTTGGCAACGAAGACATAGTAGGCACGCGACAGTTCGGTCAGTTCATAGCCGGTGGGCTTGCCGGTATTGGGATTAGTACTTGTGCTGGTGACGATCGCCAGCACTTTTCCACGGGGTGTCTGCACGCTGTTGCGCAGGTAGGCCAGGTCGGCTGGCAGGCTTTGCGGATCGGCATCGGGCAATTCGTCCAGCCTGAAACCGAGGAAATAGACATAGCCTGCAACGCCAAGCACGAGAAAGAGAGCCAGGCAG
>DAIMYT010000124.1:0-10410 GCA_036734345.1 Dokdonella sp.
CCCGGATCCGCGCAGCTTCATGTAGGCCTCGTTGACCAGCGCGGTGGTCTGCAGCGTGGCGCCGGCGCCAACCCGGTTGCGCTCGCGATGGGCCATGCGCTTGAGATCATCGTAGAACAACGGGATCAGCTGGTCGGCGAGCGCACGCGATGCATCCGGCAGTGCGGTGTCCAGAGTCGTTGCGGAATCGACTGGCGAGGCCGGGTTCGTCGTGGTCATGGCGGAATCATACGCAGCAACGGCTTGCGATTGCGCGGCGCCGAACCGGAACCCGAACTCCGGCAATTCTGAACCGGGGAATCTCGAGAATTCATGGCGGTTGGCCGGACCGGGTCCGATTCGCTGTTTGTTCACCAGGTCAAGGTCTTTTTTCGACCCGCTCGCAACGAAGGTGATGGCATTCAACGCCGAGGTCCAACGATGAAGCGAACAAGGTCCCGGGTCGGCGTTTTCCTGCTGCTTGCCGGCGCCGTCTGCACGATGCCTTCGGGTGCGCAGTCCACGGGAGGACCCTACCGCATCGATCCTGCGGTCATTGCCGCAGGCGGCGGGAAGATGGCGGGAGGCAGCCTGCAGATCTCGAGCACGATTGGCCAGCCGGCCACGGCGCTCCTGGCAGGCGCCGGCTACACCCTACAGGGCGGTTTCTGGAGTGCCGCGGAAAGCAACAGCGACTCGATATTTGCCAACGGCTTCGACAACTGACGGGCTTCCGCGCCACGGATTCAGGAGTACTTGCAATGCACATTTCGAAACTTGCGTGGCTGGCGATCGCGGTTTTGGCTTCAGCAGATGCCCTGCCAGTTTCACCTATCAAGGCCAGTTGAAGGATGCCGGATTACCGGCCAACGGACCCTACGATTTCCAGTTTGCCCTGTACACGAGCGCCAGCGGCGGCAGTGCGGTGGACACGGTCAGCGTCGACGATCTCAATGTCAGCGCAGGCCTTATCAGTGCGTCGCTGGACTTCACCGATGCGCCGTATAACGGGCAGGCGTTGTGGGTCGAGGTGCGCGTGCGGCCGGGCGCCTCGAACGGCAGCTACACGACCTTGGCGCCGCGACAGGGGCTGAAGGCCGCGCCGTACGCGCTTTATGCGCTCTCCGGAAAGCCGGGGCCGCAAGGAGCGCAAGGTCCGACCAGCCCTGCCGGGCCCAGCGGCCCGGCCGGTCCCCAAGGTTCGCCGGGGCCCGAGGGTCCGGCGGGACCGCCGGGCCTGGTCACGCTGCCCTACAGCGGCACCGACGCGGCGACTGAAATCCCCTTTGCCATAGCCAACACCAGTTCCGAGCCTGCCGTCGCCATATATGGCTCGGTACTTGCGGGTACGGCCGTAGCGGGCCAGGCCGGTGACCAAGGAACGGGCGTCGTCGGACTGGGCGGATTGGGTGGAACGGGCGTCTTCGGAATAAGCGGCTTGGGCGGAACGGGCGTCTACGGGAGCACAACTCAAACTACCGACGTCTCCGTGCAGGCCGCTGGCGTGCACGGCACGAACGACAACGGACCCGGTGTATGGGGCAGCAGTGAGACCTTCGCCGGCGTTTATGGGGAAGCGACCTCGCTGGGTGGCTACGGTATCTGGGGCAACGGTCTCGGCGGCAGCATCGGGGTCCTGGGGTGGAGCACTACGGCCGCCGGAGTCGAGGGACAGAGCAACACGGTGGGTATATACGGACATAGTCCTTCCGGTCTTGGCGTGCAGGGCTCGAGCAACAGTGGCGCTGCCGGTGTGTTTGGTACGACCAACAACATCAATGGTAGCGGCGTGCAGGGCAATGCAAGCGGCGGTACAAATGCGGCCGGCGTGTTTGGCGTAAATCCTACGGGTCCCGGGACCTGGGGCCTCAGCACGAGCAACTCCGGGGCGTACGGCGAGAGCTCCAGTGGCTGGGGCGTGTACCGCCTGTCCGCCAGCAGGGTCGGCGTTCTCGGTGCGTCCAATGCCTCGAACAGCGCAGGCGTATACGGCTCGGGCTATGTCGGCGTGCAGGGCATCACCAATGGCGGCTCGGCATCGCAGGGCGTGCGCGGTTCGAACAATGGCAGCAACACGGTCGGCTATGCCGGCTACTTCAATGGGCGCGTCACGATTATTGGCAATCTTGACGTGTTCGGCACTCTGGCCAAGAGCGCGGGTGCATTCAAGATCGACCACCCGCTGGATCCGGAACACAAATTCCTGTTGCACTCCTTCGTCGAATCGCCGGACATGAAGAACGTCTACGACGGCATTGCAACGCTCGACAACTCTGGCGAAGCCACGATCACGCTGCCGGACTGGTTCGAAGCGCTCAACGGAAGCATCGAGGAGGACAGTTTCCGCTATCAACTGACGTGTATCGGGCGTCCCGCGCCCGTCTACATTGCGGACGAAATTCGTCACAACCGATTCCGCATCGCGGGGGGCGTGCCGGGCTTGCGCGTTTCCTGGCAAGTGACGGGTATTCGGCACGACGCCTATGCCGAACAGAACCGCATCCCGGTAGAAATGGACAAGCTGCCGGAAGAGTCGGGCAAGTTCCGGCACCCCGAGGTAAGAGGACTGGCTCCCAACCAGGGCATGCTGCTGCCGGAGGACATGCCGGAGCCGATGCCCGCCGCGCTGAACCATGTCGACGCCGCCCAGGGTCCCGGCCAGTAGTCCAGCCTGGTTGCGCCGAGATGTGGACGTGCTACCGACAACGCGACGGAATGCACGCCTCGGATGAGTCTCGCTCAGTCGAACAGCCACGCTGCGCGTGCGTTGGACAATTTGAATGTACTCGCGGAGATGGACAAAACCCGCCCTAAGAAGCCATGGCCGCAATACCGCCGCATGAGTTCGATGCGGCCGTCATTGCGGCGCGGGGCGCATGAGGCAAAGAGGTCAGGCGTAGCTCGCAACGGTGAAATCGGATCGCGCGCGGATCGACGAGTCATGGCGGACAAACGCAACCGAATGAAGGATTGACCGGCCTCTACGCTGTTTCCTGTTCCTGCATTCAGTCGGCGTGGACTGGCGCGCGCCATGAACCTGTACGGGAAAGCCAAGGTGTTCGGGTTCGCTTTAGAAATAGGCAAGAGCTCCATAAGCGCGCACTGCGGTCTTGTCTGGATAGCCTTGGCGCCGGATGCTGCCGTAGCGGAGGACGCCACAGCCACCCGGCCGGCCGACAAGCAAACCGACAGGGTCGACGACAACACGGGCGAAAAGCCATATGAGCGTCAATACCTGTTCGCTGCGCGCGACGATCGTAAGCACATGCCTACTATTGGCCGCATCAATTGAACGGGGTGCGAGGGACACAGCACATGAAAATGATCTTGGGCTTGCTTCCAATCCGCCATGGCGCGAATCGAACTGACCTTTTTCGATGGGCGCCTGACTTAACCGGATTTCATTCAGTTCAAAATGCAATGAATGCCGGTTTTTCGGCGTCGCGCCGGCGCCCGCTGCTGCACTGGTTTCTGGCGCTGGCACTACTGGTGTCAGCCGGCAGTACAAGCGCAGCCTATGTCTCGGAGACTCGCAGCATCGTCTCCAGCGGCATCAGCCGCAGCTTTGTGCTGGCGCGGCCGATGACGATACCCGCGGGAACGGCGCTGCCGCTGGTCTTTTCGCTGCACGGCGACGGCGGCAACGGGACCGCCATGCGCGCTGCATTGCCACTGGAAGCGCAAGCCGCCAGCGGCGCGATCTTTGTCTATCCAAACGCGCCGGGCGGCACCTTCGAGTACTACACCTACGATGGTCGCAGTCGTGAGGCCGTATTTGTCACCGACGTGATCGCGGCAATGCAATCGGAATTCGGCATCGACACGACGCGCGTCTTCGTGGTCGGCTTCAGTGGCGGCGCGACCATGGCCAATGCGCTCGGTTGTCGCCTCCGCCCCGCCGTGATTCGAGGCCTGGGTATCCACTCGGGGACGCTCTATCCGGTCGACGACGGCATGGGCGTGCCGGATTTCACCTACACCGGCAATGGCGGCGTGTCCTGTCCGCTACCGGCAGCAGCCTTCATCTGGGGCATGAACGACAACACTTCCGGCGTGTCATTCGCAGAAGGCGTGAACGTGCGCAACAACTATGCGGCGACCCAGGCTTGCAGCGCGAGCACGACCGCCACGCTGGTATCACCCTGCGTCGCCTACGACGGCTGCACGCGCACACTCGACTGGTGCGCGATTCCGGGCATGGGCCATGCGATCTGGTCGCAGGCCGCGCCGGCGCTGTGGCAGTTCATCGAGGCATCGGCGCCCGCCGGTCCGCCCGATCCGATCTTCGCGAACGGCTTCGACAACCCCCCGCTGCCGGGATTCCGCGGCACCAATGTGATGGGCATGGAGATGGCCTACCAGGACTGCGACCAGGCTGGCGGTCCGGTCGAAGGATCCAACTACCCGCGTCACGACGAGCGCCTGATCGATTATTTTGCAGCGAAGCGCATGACCACGCTGCGCTTCCTGTTTTCCTGGGAGTGCATCCAGCAGGTGCTGAACGGGCCGGTTCCGGCCGCGCAAAGCGGGCCCTACAAGACCTACTTCGACAACTACAAGCGCATCGTCGATTACGCCACCAACGTCAAGGGCATGCGCGTGATCGTCGAGCCGTGGGATTCCAATGCGGGAGGCGGTGCCGGAGGCGCGCGCTATCGTGGCAACGTGGTCGGGTCCGGCGCCGTGCCGGTCGCCGCATTCGCCGACTTCTGGTCGCGCATGGCAACGATCTTCGGCGCCAATCCGCGCGTGGAATACGGGCTCATCAACGAGCCGAACGACATGTCGACGATGGCCTGGTTCACTGCGGCGCAGGCGGCGATCACGGCGATCCGCACGACCGGTTCCACGCAACGCATCCATGTGCCCGGCAACGGCTACAGCGCGGCCAGTACCTGGACCTCGAACTTCTACGACACGGCATCGACGAAGCGCTCAAACGCCTATGGCTGGCTCAATGCCAACGGCCTTGGCCAGCCGATCAACGATCCGCTCGCCAATATCGACGCCGAAGTGCACACCTATCTCGATACCGATCAGGGCGGCGGCACGACCGAGATCACCTCGATAACCGCAGCGCGTGACCACATCTCGGTAGCCCTCGACGAGGCCACCGCCCATGGCTACCGGATCTACCTTGGCGAAATCGGCCTGTATGCCGGCGCGGCGAATGCGCCACAGGCCTGGGCCGATTTCATCGCCTATTTCAATGCCAATGCCGGCAGCGGCGTGTTCACCGGATTCACCTGGTTCGCCGGCGGCGATCCACTCTGGTGGCCCGACGTCGCCGCGAACGGCGGTGGTCACTTCTCGATCTCGCCGACCAGCTCGGCGACCTACACCGGCGACACCGTGAACATGGACCTGATCGAAAACGACTTCTGACCCGGCCGGCACGACCTGGCGGGCCCGGACCCGTGGCCGGATACGGCCCTGAATCCTGTTCTTCCCGATACGGGGCGTCCGGCGAGCGGCCCGGAGCAGGGCAGGGAGAACGACAATGAGCATCGCAAGACCAGCAAGCTGGCGGATCCTCCGGTCTGGCACCCGAATCTTCAGCGACTGCAGGGCGCGAGCCGTGCTTGTCGCGCTGGTCGTGTCGATCGCCGGTGTGGGCTGCCAGCCGACGGTTGCCAACGACCCCAACTTCTACGTCTCCGCCGGCGGCGACCGCGAGCGCTCGACCTTCGTGCCGACCGGTGGCGGCTGGGTGCCCTCGAGCGAGCTCGAGATCACCTTGTTCGCAGAGCCGCAGAAGACCGATGGCGGCGAGCTTTTCGCCGCCAACCCGCGCGTGATCGGAACACTGAAAGTCGACGGCTATGGCATGTTCGGATTTGGCTCGGGTGCATTCAGCTACAACGTCGCGCGCTCCCTGTGCGGGAACCCACCACCGTGGCTTCAGCAACCGGTGTTCATGGCCAGGGACAAGGCCAGCGGCCTGCTGCGCTTCTGGTCGGTGGCCAATTACAACTGGTTCAACTTCCAGCCTTGCCAATAGCGCCAGCCGACTGGCAAACGCGGAACCCCGTGGTGCACAGAAACCGCAAACGGAACTAATGCAAGTCGATCCGATCGGCAATCGCGATGAAGCGCGGGTCGGCACGCAGGCTGTCCCAGCTCTGATCCAGCTTGAGAAAGCACATGCGAACGTCGCGTGCTTCGTAGCCGCGCTCAAGCCAGGCCAGCGCCTGCTCCTTGTCGCCGAGGACGATTTGGATCTTGGCGATGCTGGTGGGTGGCACGTAGCCGCTCTGAGCACGTTCTAGCAAATCTTCGAGTATGGTTCGCGCTTCGGCTTCTCGCCCGGCGCGCGCCAGCGCTATGGCCAGAATCGGCATGACCTGCAAGCTCCCTCCCGAACTGTCCCTGGCTTTGCCAAGCTCGGCCAGCGCAACATCGCCTTTATTCCTGCCGAGGGCGGCCATTCCAAGCGCCAGATGGGCGATCCAGAAATCGGGATCCAGGTGCAGGGCGCGGTCCAGCAGTTGCCGGGATTCATCCGCGTGTCCGGCGTTCATGGCAAGGCCGGCAACAATCGTGTTGCTCAGCGGCGAGAGCGGGTCGAGCTCAACGGCCTTTCGTCCCTGCTCGATCGCTTCTTCGCTGCGTCCCAGGTTGGACAGCAGATGAGCGTATCCCAGACGCGCGCTGGCAAGGTTGGGATCGAGTTCGATGGCGCGACGAAACTCCTGCTCGGAATCCGTCCAGTTCCAGTCGTACCACAATGCAACCCAGCCCAGCACGGCGTGCGCCTCTGCAAGCTGATTGTCGATATCGAGGGCTTTGCGCGCCGAGGCTTTTGCCAGGGGGAATGCTTCATTGGGCGCGGTATCGCCCGCGATCGGCAGGCGCTGGTAGGCATCGCCCATGGCGGCATAGGCGAGGGCGTAGGCGGGATCGAGGTCGATCGCCTTGCGATAGAAGCCAATGGCCGCAAGCAGGTCCTCGGGCTTTACCTTTTCGGCACGATAGCGCCCGCTCAGGTACAGCCGGTACGCATCGACGTTGCTGGTGTAATGCGTGTTCATCGCGCTCCGCTCGGACCCTTCGAGCCTGATCGCCAATGCAGCCGTCGCCTGTTCGGCAATGGAATCCTGCATCTCGAACACGTCACCCAGACGACGATCGAACGTGGTCGACCAGAGCGCCTCTCCGCCCGGCACCTTGAGGAGCCGGGCGTTGACCCGCAGCCCTTCGCCATGGTGCTGTATCTCACCGTCGAGAACCGCACCGACGCCAAGCTGGACGCCCGCCTCGATGGGATCCTGATCGATGCGCGCGAACGCACGCACCGAACTCAGCGATCGCACGACCAGCCGACCGCTCCTGCTGAGCTTGGCGATCAGGGTGTCGGTCATGCCCATCTCCAGTGCCTCGTCGCGATCGGCCTCCGCCAAGGGCTTGAACGGCAGCACGGCAAGGGTCGTGATGGCGGACGGGGACGGCGCCTGAAATTTCGCGCCGCGCGCCAGCCAGACGCCGGTGGCAACGATCGCCATCAATGCGAAAGCGCCCCCCAAGATCGCGCGCCCTGGCTTCTGCCGCCTGGCGGTCGCGGCGATCTGCCCGGGAAGCGAATGCCCGGATCCGGCGGGGTCCGCTGGCGTCACCGCCGCGTCCCCGGGCCGGGCTTCCACGTGCATTTCGGCAAGCGCCGTCACTTTCGCAACGAAACGGTATCCGCGACCGGGCTCGGTAACGATGTAGCGCCGGTCCGTGCTGTTCGCGCCGAGGATGCGGCGCAGGTTCGAGATGTTCTGGTTCAGGTTGTTTTCTTCAACGATGCGCCCGGGCCAGATGGCGGCCATCAATTCATCCTTTCCGAGCACCCTTTCGCTGCGCTGGACAAAGTAGAGGAGTGTCTCGAAAACCTTCGGCGTCATGGTCACCGGCGTCCCGTCGGGGCCCAGCAGCTGGCGTTTGACAGCATCGAGCCGGAAATCGCCGAACGCGTAAGCGGGTGAATCCGCAACGGTCATTTCATTCTCAGGAAAATTCAGGAATTTTCAGGCCGATTCTAAGGACTTTCGGCTCACGGGGGTCGATTCTCATGCACGCGAAGCCTCTGCCATCGCCCAGTCAGATCAACCACGGCTCCCGGAGCCGCCAGGAAGCCCTTGCCGGGCGATGTCCATGCGCTCAAGAGCCTTACCCGCTGCATCGTCCGCCGACGCTTCGAGCCACTCCGAGGCCATGAAAATCCTGCCATCCGCTGGTCGCGAAAAATCTCACCGAACGAATGACCGGAATGTTCTGACCATGCTGGGGTCGCTGGTCCTATGCCTCGCCGGTTTGGCGCTGATTGAAGACGCTGCCTGGGCAACCACAACCTACACCGTCAACACTACGCTCGACGAGATCGATGACAACGTATCCGACGGCGTTTGCCACACGGGTGCCAATACCTGCACCTTGCGCGCGGCGGTGATGCAGGCCAGTCGCGCAATCGACCCCACGGTCACGATCGCCCTACCGCCGGGCCACTACGTGCTGACGCGTCAGGTCAGCGGAGTGGCTGACGAGACCAACGGCGATCTCAACTTCCTGTCCCCGCCCACCGGCAACCCAACGATCCTGCTTTTCGGGGCCGATCGAGCAACAACCATCATCGATGCGAACCAGATTGATCGGGCGATCACGGTCGAACCCGGCCGAACCCTCGACTTGCGCGACGTGACGGTCCTCAATGGGCGTGCCATCGCGGGCATACCGAATGGCGGGGGGATTCGCAACAATTCGGGAGCACTGATTGTTTCCGACAGTCGTGTTCAGGACAACGTAGCTGGATCTCGGGGGGGCGCCATCCACTCCACAGGCTCGTTGACCTTGTTTCGTTGCGATTTGAGCGCGAACCAGGCGACATTCGGAGGGGCGCTCTACGCCGAAGGTGCAGCAGCAGTAACCGATATTCGCGCAAGCCGCGTACTCGGCAATCAGGCGACCCAGTCAGGCGGCGCAATGATCGCTTTCGGTCAAACCAGGGTCAGTGAAACCGAAGTCAGTCAGAACTCCGCAGCCACGATCGGCGGAGGCATTGTCGCTGCGTCCAGTCTGACCATCGTCAACACCACGATCGCCAACAATCTTGCCAACACGTTCGGCGGCGGCCTGACCACGGTCGATTCACCTTCGGCAATCACCAATATCTACAACTCAACGATCGTCGGGAACGCGGCCGACCAGGATCAGGATTTCGAAGGGCTGGGAGGCGGCGTCTATACGCCTGGAAGTGCGGGTCAGGTCAACATCTACAACACCATCATCGCCGGCAACACGGTAAGCAATTCACCACAACCCGATGACTGCAGGGGGATCATCAAGACCCACGCCCGCAACCTCTTCGGCAATACGAACGGCTGCACGATCGACCAGATCAGCGGCAGCTGGGATTTCCTCAATTCGCTGAATTTCCTCGGTCCGCTGCAGAACAACGGCGGACCGACGCAGACCATTGCGCTGCTCGCCGGCAGCAATGCGATCAACGCGGGGACGCCCGGCGCCGGCTGTCTCGACAACACCTCGACGACGATCGCCATCGACCAGCGCGGCTATCCGCGCAATGTCGGCGTCTGTGATCTCGGCGCCTACGAGTTTGGTGCCATTGACCCCAACAATCTCATTTTTCGCAACGGCTTCGAGTTCTTCGAGTAAGGGCCGGTGCGCTGAGGCCGCCGTCCGGACACGATGCAGGGCATGCAAATACTCCTTCAAAACTGACCGGATCCGGCGCCGGATCCTGTTATGCGAGGCAAGACTTCAACCAGGGTGGCCATTGAGGACCAGTACATGCGGAAGCGCCTTATACCGATCCTGGGAGCGTTGATGACCGTCGGCGCGATCCTCGCAGCGGGACTGCCAGGAGTCTCGCGCGCCGACATCACCTACACGGTGAACAGCACGCTCGACCAGCTCGATGACGATGTGCTTGACGGCATCTGCCACACCGCAGCCAACACGTGTACGTTGCGCGCCGCGGTCATGCAGGCCAATCGTGTATCCGCACCTGCCGTCACGATCTCCTTGCCCGCAGGTACCTTCACCCTTACCCGGCCAGTCACCGGGTCCAACGACGAGCAGAATGGAGATCTCGACTTTCTCACGCCGGTGACCGGCAACGCAGTGATCTCGGTAGTGGGTGCCGGTATGTCAACAACAATCATCGATGCGAATCAGATCGATCGGGTCATCCAAGTCTACCGCGACCGCACTGTGCGGTTCTATTCGCTAGCCATTCGCAACGGGCTCACCAACGTACTTGGTGGAGGAATCAACCTCGATCAGAACGCTGCCGTGTTCATGACGGAGTGCGCAATCGAAGGGAACCGGGCGCAAGGCGGCGGCGGCGCCTTCAGCGGGACCGGCGCACTTATGGACCTGTATCGTTCGACCGTGTCGGGAAATCTTGCTGAGGGAAATGGCGGGGGACTC
>DAIMYT010000125.1:0-10354 GCA_036734345.1 Dokdonella sp.
CATTCGGCATCGGCTTTCGCGTCGATGACGCGACCATCAGGGAATACCTCGGCTATGGCATCGATCTGGAAAAGGCCTCGGGCCAGGGCCACCACGCCCTGCCGGTGCCTTCGGTGTTCATTGTCGATGCAAATGGCATCCTGCAGTTTTCCTACACGCATCCCGACTACAAGGTGCGTGTGCCGGGTAGCGTGGTCATGGCGGCGGCCAAGGCCATTGCCGAGCGCAAGCAGTACCTCCAGCCGGACCAGTGATTGCCGGGTGCCACCCGCCGCTGGCGGCCGGGTGGGAAGAGATGCGGCGGCATGCGAACATGCGCGCATGAATCCTTCCGAGCATTTTTCCGAAGTCGTCGCCCAGCTGGATTTCCAGCAGATCCTCGGGCGGATCGCCAGCGACGTGCGCCCGCTGGTCGGCAAGGGCAAGGTGGCGGCCTATATCCCACGGCTGGCCGAAGTTCCGGCCGACCGTTTCGGCATGGCCATCGCCACGCTCGACGGCCGCCTGTTCACGATCGGCGATGCCGAAGAGCTGTTCTCGATCCAGAGCATCTCAAAGGTGTTCACGCTGACCCTGGCGCTCGAGGCGCTCGGCGGCGATCTCTGGAAGCGCGTAGGCAGGGAACCGTCGGGCAGCGCGTTCAATTCGCTGGTCCAGCTCGAGCGCGAGCGCGGCATCCCGCGCAACCCGCTGATCAACGCGGGCGCCCATGTCGTCGCCGACGTCATCCTGTCGAATTCGCCGAGCGGCCTCGCGGATCTGCTCGCCTTCGTGCGCGACCGCGCGGACGACAAGGACATCGTCATGGACGAGGAAGTCGCCCGCTCCGAGCGCGATGCCGGATTCCGCAATGCGGCGCTGGCCAACTTCATCCGCAGCTTCAACAACCTCACGAACCCGGTCGAGAAGGTCCTCGATTTCTATTTCCACCAGTGCGCGCTGCAGATGAACTGCATCGACCTCGCGCGGGCTTTCCTCTACCTGGCCAACCGCGGCCATTGCCAGCGCTCGGGCGAACCGGTGATCAGCGCCGACCGGGCCAAGCGCATCAATGCGCTGATGCTTACCTGCGGAACCTATGACGCGGCTGGCGAATTCGCCTTCCGTGTCGGGCTTCCGGCCAAGAGCGGCGTCGGTGGCGGTATCGTGGCGGTGGTGCCGAATGCGTTGACCCTGGCCGTCTGGTCGCCGGGACTCGATGACAAGGGCAACTCACTGGCCGGGGCGGCGGCGCTCGAACACTTCACGGCGATGAGCGGCCTTTCGATCTTCTGAGTAGTGCCCAGCGCAGCGAGAAATCCCATGTCGAGCAAGTCGCGATCCAAATCGCCAGGAAAGCCGGTCGAAAAGGACAGCAGCAAGCCACCGTCCGGCGCCTCGTTCGACCTGTCGCCGGACGAGGAAACCGAAGTCGAGGAGAGCCTGCCGCCGCGCGTGCAGGTGTTGCACGAGAGCATTCGCCTGCAGGGCGAGGATGAACTGAACCGCAGTGTCGCCGCGCTCGGCTGGTCGGCGCTGGCCGCCGGCCTGTCGATGGGCTTCTCGATGCTCGCGCGCGCACTCCTCAAGGTGCACCTGCCCGAGGCCTCCGGCTGGTTCCTGGTCGAGAACTTCGGCTACACGATCGGCTTCCTGATCGTCATCCTCGCGCGCCAGCAACTGTTCACGGAAAACACCATCACCGCGGTTTTGCCGTTGATGACCGTACCCGGACTGCGCAACGCGACAAGGCTGTTGCGCCTGTGGGGCATCGTGCTCGTCGGCAACCTGGTGGGCGTGGCGCTGTTCGCCTATGGCGTGGGGCACATGCAGATCGTCGATGAGCCGCTGCGCAGCACGATCACCGGGCTCGGCGTCGAAATCATGCACAACACGCCCTGGCAGATGTTCACCAAGGGCATCGTTGCCGGCTGGCTGATCGCCACCATGGTCTGGCTGTTGCCTTCCGCCGGCTCGTCCAAGGCCATGATCATCCTGCTGGTCACCTACCTGATCGGCATCGGCGGCTTCACCCACATCATCGTCGGCTCCACGGAAATCCTTTTCCTCGTCTTCGAAGGGAAGATGAGCCTTGTCGGCTACGTCGCTGACTTCGCCTGGCCGACACTGGCCGGCAATGTCGTCGGTGGCAGCGTCATCTTCGCCCTGATCAGCCACGCGCAGGTGCGCAGCGATGATTGAGCAAGCTGCCGGAAGGCACCCGCTGCGGTGAATCCGTCCACGCAGAAAATGGGTTTCAACGCCACCTGGTCGATGGCGGTCGGCGGCATGGTCGGCGGCGGCATCTTTTCCACGCTCGGCGTGGTCATCGGCATCTCCGGCGCGCTGGCCTGGCTGAGCTTCCTGGTGGCCGGAGTGATCGCCCTGGCCGCCGGATACAGCTACGTGAAACTGACCCGGCACTACGGCAAGGGCGGCGGTGCCTTCACCTTCCTGCGCAAGATCGGCGCCATGCAATCGGCGGGGCCCCTCGCCTGGGTGCTGATCGTCGACTACGTGCTGACCAACGCCGTTTATGCCTACACGTTCGGCCAGTACCTTGCCCATGTGGCCGGATTCGGCGGCGTGTTCGCGCGTTCCGCAGCGGTCGGCATCATGGCCGTGTTCATCGGCCTGAACCTGCGCAGCATCGGCCAGTCCAGTGGCGTCGAGATCCTGCTGGTGTGGTTCAAGCTGGTCGTGCTGGTCGCCCTTTCGGTGATCGGCCTGGCCCATTGGGAGCCGCAGATGCTCGCGCGCGGCGCGCCCGACGCGGGCATCGGCACGGCGTTGTTCGGAGCGGCCGCGGTGTTCATGGCTTATGAGGGATTCCAGCTGCTTGCCTACGACTACGAGGACATCGCCGATGCCGACCGGACCTTGCCGCGGGCCGTGCTCTCGGCGATTGCCGTGGTCATCGTGGTTTATGTCATGGTCGCGCTCGGCACGCCGATGCTGATCGGCGCCGACGGGGTCATCGGCAACCAGGAGGTTGCGCTGGCCCTGGCCGGGGAGAAGGCAATGGGAAAGGCCGGCCTGGTCATCGTCACCGTGGCCGCGGCGTTTTCGACGGGATCGGCCATCAATTCGACGCTGTTTGCCACGGCGCGGCTGGCCCGGGAGGTCACCCAGAAGGGCGAGCTTCCGCTCGCGGTGGATCACGAGAACCGTTTCGGCATTCCCGATCGCGCCGTGATCGTGCTCGGTGCGCTGGCCGCGCTGTTCGCCGCGATCGGCACGCTGTCGAACCTGGTAGAAGCAGCCAGCCTGGCGTTTCTCTGCACCTTCGCGATCGTCGGCGGACTGGCGTTCCATGCCGGGGCGGGCTCGCGCATCCTGACCGGTTTCGGCGCGGCATCAAGCGCCGCCGCCGCGCTGGCGCTGATCGATCGACTGTGGCGGACTTCGCCACTGGCGCTGGTGATGTTTGCCGTCCTGCTGCTGGTGGCGATCTTCGGGCGACCCTGGCTGCTGCGTCATGTCGAGACGCAAGCGCCTAGCGAAGACTGATCTCCTGCGCAGGGACATGGCCCGCGTCGCCACGAGTGGCCGGCGTGGCTATCTCGAGGACTTCGCAGGGCGTCGTCGAGCTCAAGCAGTAATTGGCATGGCCCGGCAGGACGCAGGCATCGTCGACCTGCAGCGTGACGGTGCCGAAGGCATCGCCGGAAACCACCAGCGAACCCGACAGGACGAAAAAAAACAGGAACGCATCGGCGACGGCCGACAGGGACGCGGCGGCGTCCGTCGCGCCGGCCAGCTCGAGCACGCGGACACGCGCCAGTCCGGAGGTGGCATCCGCGATGCCGGTGTCCGTGAAGCGCGCGCGCCCGTCGTCGCGTTTTTCCCGGCACGCATGCTCAGCGGCGACATGGCGTACGAAGCGCTGCCCGCGGAACAGCCGATGCGGGTCGAGCGCCCTGGTCGGCAATTGCAGATCGTGGTCGCGCCAGGTTTCATGCACGGCGGGGCTGCCCAGTTCGACGACTTCAAGACCGCGCGAGGATTCGAGGACACGATGCCGGATCGTCGGCGGCTGCAGGACGCAATCGCCCGCATGCAGGGTGAAGGGCGGTCCCTGGTCCTCATAGACGACGCGGACCCAGCCGCGACGACAATAGATCAGTTGCAGGCCCACCTCATGGAAATGCACGTAGTCGGGCACCGGACCGCCCTCTGGTATGCGGATGTGCGAGGCGATGACGGCGCCGTCGAGGCGCCCGGGGATGAGGTCGCGATACTGCATGCCGGCGCGCCCGCTGGACCAGGCGTCGTGCGCGTCGAATCGTTGCACGAGCAGCGCATCGGAACGCACCTGCAACGGTGTTGCGCTCGCCGCTGCGATGAATTCGATCGCGTCGCCGTCCGGGCTGCACACGCTCGCGCCGGAGCGCTCCATGCCAGGGTTGGCCGATGCGGGAAGGCGCAGCCGCAGCGGATCGCGCTTCCGCTCCGGGCTGGCGCATGCGACAAGGCGCAGGATAAGCCCGTGGCCGGAAATCAGCGCGATTTCGGGTGAATCCGCGGGCAAGGTCATGTCGAGCCGGAAACCGAGCTGGCCCGTGTAGAAGGCCACGCTCGCATCGAGATCGGAGCAGGGGACGACCACCTCGGCGGCGCCAGGGCGTCTATCGGAACGGGCAGGCGACGTCGGTGACATAGGGTGCGACGGCAATGGGCTTGCGCCACAGTATGCACAGGGTGGCGGAATTTCTGGTTGATCCCGGGCGGCCAGCGAAGGCGGCAAGGGCGGTCGGCCAGCGCATCCCGGCCAACACTGTCCGGCCAAGCGGCGGCCAGGTGCAGCCCTGTCGAAACGGTTCCGCCAGGTGGGCCGGGAAGACGCCGTGCGGCGGTTTGGGCCAATGCCAGTGAGGCCGTGTCGATCGTCGGGCGGGGTGCAGGCATTGCAGCGCAGCAAACACGCGACACGGCGCGCATCGCACGGCGATGAAACAGTGCCTAATGGCGTTTTATAAGCCATCTAATTCAATTAATTAGATGCTATAGTTGAAGTAATATCTTATCTTCATGAAGCGGGCTGCGCCTTGACGAGTGGGTCCACAACGTACAGGGTAGGGGTCAGTTCGAACGGAGAGTTCATGCCAACTTCCAAACCCGTATTCGACGAGATGGGCTGGCCGGATGCCATTCGCCCGCCCTATGCATTGGTCGACGCCTGGCTCAAGTCGATTCCGCAGGAGCAACTGGCGCTCAAGCGCCGCGAAGCCGAGGTCCTGTTTCGCCGCATCGGCATCACCTTCGCGGTTTATACGGAAGGGGGCGACCCGGAACGACTGATTCCCTTCGACCTGATACCGCGGGTGATGGCGCAGGCCGAATGGCAGAGCCTGCGCAAGGGGCTCGAACAGCGCACGCGCGCACTCAACGCCTTCATCCACGACGTCTACCATGATCGCGAGATCCTCAAGGCAGGCCGGATTCCCGAACGCCTGGTCCTGAACAACCCGCAATTCAGGCCGGAAATGGTTGGCCTCGACCTGCCGCACAACGTCTACACGCACATCGCCGGAATCGACATGGTGCGAACCGGGCCGGATGAATACTACGTGCTCGAGGACAACTGCCGCACTCCGTCCGGCGTGTCCTACATGGTCGAAAACCGCGAAGTGATGATGCGCCTGTTCCCGGACCTGTTCCGGCGCGCCGGCGTGGCGCCGGTAGCCCACTACGCCGATGAACTGCTGCAGACCCTGCGTTCCGTGGCGCCACCGAACTGCGCGGGCGAGCCCACGGTCGTCCTGCTGACGCCGGGCATCCACAACAGCGCCTACTACGAACATGCGTTCCTCGCCGACGAAATGGGCATCGACCTGGTCGAAGGCGCCGACCTGCTGGTCAAGAACGAAATCTGCTACATGCGCAGCACCAGCGGACTGACGCGCGTGGACGTGATCTACCGGCGCATCGACGACGACTACATCGACCCCCTGGTGTTCCGTCCGGAATCGATGCTCGGCGCGCCGGGCCTGCATTTCGCCACGCGCGCAGGCAACCTCACCCTGGCCAACGCCATCGGCGCCGGCATCGCCGACGACAAGGCGGTCTACATCCACGTCCCCGAGATGGTGCGTTTCTACCTTGGCGAGGAACCGCTGCTGCAGAACGTGCCGACGCACGATTGCAGCAAGCCGGAGGATCTGGCCTACACGATCGCGCATATCGAAGAACTCGTGGTCAAGGCTGTGCACGGCTCGGGCGGCTACGGCATGCTGGTGGGACCGCATGCCAGCCGCGCCGAGATCGAGACGTTCGTCGCGCAACTGAAGGCGCGGCCGCACGACTACGTCTCGCAACCCACCCTGGCGCTGTCGACCGTGCCCACCTTCGTCGAGTCCGGCATTGCGCCGCGACATGTCGACCTGCGCCCGTTCGTGCTCAGCGGCGACAAGGTGCGCATCGTTCCCGGTGGCCTGACCCGGGTCGCCTTGCGTGACGGGTCGCTCGTCGTCAATTCTTCACAGGGAGGCGGCACCAAGGACACCTGGGTGCTGGAACGCTGATGCTTGCCAGGACTGCCTCCAATCTCTTCTGGTTGGCGCGCTACATGGAGCGTGCCGACTACCTCGCCCGGCTCCTGCAGGTCGCCGGCCACATGAGCGCCGTTCGCGTCGATGCCGAGGGCGCCAGCGAATGGGAGTCGGCGATCGTCGCCGCCGGATGCCACGAGGCTTTCTTCGAGAAGCACGAAGTCGCCAACGCGGAAACCGTGGCGGCCTACCTCGCCTTCGACCGCGAAAACCCCTCGTCGATCTGCAACTGCATCGAGACCTCGCGACGCAACGCCCGCGCAGTGCGCACGGCATTGACCAGCGATATGTGGGAAGCCGTCAACGCGAGCTGGATGGAATTGCGCGATTTCGAGTCGTCGGAAATGAACGACGACCGGCTGACCGAATTCCTCGATTGGGTCAAGGCGCGGACCAGCCTCGTGCAAGGCGTCTACTCGAACACGATGTTGCGCCGCGACGGCTTCCACTTCACGCGCATCGGGCAGTTCCTCGAGCGTGCCGACAACACCGCGCGGCTGCTCGATGTCAAATACCACGTGCGCCTGCCCAGCGCGCAGGATGTGGGCGGCGTCATCGATTACTACCAGTGGCTCGCAATCCTGCGCGTCGTTGGCGCGCGACGCGCCTACCGCGTGCTGTTCAAGGGACATGTGCAGCCCGCACAGGTCGCCGAACTGCTGATCCTGCGTCCGGAGTTCCCGCGCTCACTGGCGTTCTGTTTTGAACAGATCAGCCTCAATCTTGATGCCATCGTCAGCCACGACCCGCTGCTGAGTTCGGAAAGCAAGCGCATCGCGCATACCCAGTATGCCGCATTGCGATTCGGCCGCATCGAACCGATCATCGAGCAGGGGCTGCACGAGTACCTCAGTGAAGTAGTGGCCGGTTGTGAGTTGCTTGGCGAGGAAATCGCACGCGGTTACCTGTTCTGATGCGCCTGGCCATCATCCATCGCACCCGCTACCACTACGCCGAACCGGCCCTGCGTGTCACCCAGGCCCTGCGTCTGTGGCCCGCGGCGACGTCGGGGCAGAAGGTCCATGACTGGCGGGTGGATGTCGATGGCGTGCGCCTGCCCTATGCAACCACGGACGGTTTCGGCAATCCGGTCGCCACGCACACCACCGACGGGGTCGTCGAAGATGTCCGCATCGACGTCTCGGGCGTGGTCGAGACCGAAGACCGCCACGGCATCGTCGAGGGCACCGTCGAACGGCTGCCGGTCCGTTTTTTCCTTTTCGAGACCCCGCTGACAAGGGTCGACGATTCGATCCGCGATCTCGCCGCACAGGTTCCCGCGGCGGATGGCGATATCGAACGGCTGCACCGGCTTTGCAACCATGTGCGCGACCGGGTCGATTACGTGCCCGGCCAGACCGATGCCGAAACGACCGCGTCGGAGGCATTGGCCCACGGCGCCGGAGTCTGCCAGGACCACGCCCACCTGCTGGCCGCGGCGGCGCGCGCGCTGGGCTATCCTGCGCGCTATGTCAGCGGCTACCTGTGCGCCGGCGCAGAGGGGGCAGAGGCGGCCAGCCACGCCTGGGCCGAGATCCACATCGCCGATATCGGCTGGGTCGGCTTCGATGCTGCGAACCGCATCTGTCCCAACGAGTTCTATGTGCGCATCGCCTGCGGGCGCGACTACCACGATGCGGCCCCGGTGCGGGGCGTGCACCAGGGTGGCAAGTCCGAGTCGCTCGAAGTCAGCGTCAGCATCAGCGAAGCACCGGCCGCGGCGAAGCGCTTCGGTTTGTACGGCGGCAGCGGTCCGGCCCAGCAATAGCTCCAGCGTGCCCGCTCCGGCAAGACCGCTCCCGGACTGCAAGAATATCCATGCGACCACGGTCCCTTCCGGGGTGCCCGCTGCGGGCGGATTGCGATGGAGAACCTGATGCGACCCGGACGGATTGTGTTCAGCGCATGGCTTTGCGCGATCGCGGCACCGGAACTCCCGGCTGCATCCTGCATCGCAACGAGCGGAGATCGCGTGCTTCCTCTCGTAGAACTCTATACCTCGGAGGGATGCAGCAGTTGCCCGCCGGCGGATCGTTGGCTGGCAGCGCAGGCGGGCCGCAATGATGCAACCTGGCTGGCTTTCCACGTCGACTACTGGGACTCCCTGGGCTGGCGCGACCGTTTCGCTTCAGCCGATTACTCGGCCCGCCAGCGCAGGCGCGTACAGGCGTCCGGTGGCGATATCGTATACACGCCGCAGGTCATGATCGGCGCCGACGTGCGCGTTGCCTGGCAGTCCGCCGGGCGTTTCGAGCAAGCCTTGCACGATGCCCGGGCCGATGCTGGCGGCCGTCTGCAACTGCAGTGGTCCGGGCTGCAGGCCAGGCTGGAGGTATCGGGATTCGATGATGCGGATACCGCTCCCCGGGTGTGGCTGGCCCGCTTCCGGGATGGACAGACCACGGAAGTCGGCAGGGGTGAGAATCGGGGCGCGACGCTGCGCCACGAGCGCGTGGTGACGGACCTGTGGGGGCCGTGGCCCATCGCGGACGGCTCGCTGTCGCATGTCATCGGCATGGCGGCGGTCGCCGGCTCATGGGGGCTGGTTGCGTTCGTGCAGGACAGCAAGGGCAGGATCCTGCAGTCACTCGCGTTGCCGGCCGCGTCGTGCAGCCCGGCTGCGGCACGCTGAGTCTCCTGCGCAGCTCCCGCTAGCTTTCGGTCGCGCTGAATCCGGCGATGAACTCGGCCGCCGGGACGGGCTTGCCGATATGGAATCCCTGGCCGAACTTGCAGCCGAACTCGGCAAGCAGTTGCTGCGTCTGCTGGTTTTCGATGCCCTCGGCCACGGTGGCCATGTTGAGATCGTGGGCCAGTTTGATGATCGCGCTGACCAGGCGCGCGGAGTACACGTCCTCGTGCATTTCGCTGACCAGGGACTTGTCGATCTTCAGCTCGGTCGCCGGAAACTTGCGCAGATAGGAGATCGACGCATACCCGGTGCCGAAATCGTCGATCGCGATCCGGATGCCACGGTTGCGCAAGCGTCGCAGGACCGCGACGCTCTTGTCGAGGTCGTTGACCAGGGCGGTCTCGGTGATTTCGGCAATGATCGAAGTCGGGGCCACGCCCCAGATCTCGAGCGCGTCCATGAACTGTTCGACGAAACCCGGATCGACGAATGCCCGCGGCGAAATATTGATGGCGACGGCCAGGCCACGGGCGTGTCGAAGGCTCGCCGCATGACGAAGCGTGGCATTGATGCTCCAGCGCGTCAGCGAGGAAATCAGGTCGCTTTGCTCGGCGTACGGAACGAAGTCGGCCGGCGAGACGGCGCCATGTTGCGGGCTGGTCCAGCGCGCGAGCGATTCGACGCCGACGACCCGATTGTCCTGCAGGTCGAGGATCGGCTGGAAATGGACCTGCAGCCGGTTCGCCTCGATGGCATCGTGGAATTCTTCGTAGAAGATTTCCACCTGCGTCCCGTGCGTCTGGTAGAACGCGAACTGCTCGCCGCGCCGTTGCGCTTCGTCGAGGGCCATTTCCGCGCGACGACAGAGCAGGTCCGCCTGGTTGCCGTGGTCCGGATACAGCGAGACGCCCATCACCGGATGTATCTGCCACGACGAGGACCTGGCATTCATCGGCTGCTCGAATGCGCTGAGTAGCCGCGTGACGGCGAGCAGGGCGTGATTGCTGTTGCGCATTCCCGGCAGCACGATGACGAATTTCTCATTGGCGGTCTGGAACACGCGGTCAACCGGGCGCAACGACTGCCGGATCAATGCATGTGCGCCTTTCTCGGCATCTTCACCGTGTTCGTAGCCAGAGAGCAGGCTGATCTCACGCAAGCCATTCAGGCCGATGACGACGACGGCGAACTG
>DAIMYT010000126.1:0-6334 GCA_036734345.1 Dokdonella sp.
CGATCTTCTACAACACGATGGAAGACGCCGGCGCGCTGCCGATCGAACTCGACGTCAGCCGGATGAACATGGGTGACGAAGTCGAGCTGCGCCCCTACGAGGGCAAGGCCCTGAAGAACGGCGAGGTGATCGCCGAATTCAAGGTCAAGTCCGAGGTATTGTTCGACGAGGTGCGTGCCGGCGGTCGCATTCCGCTGATCATCGGCCGCGGCCTGACGGCGAGGGCGCGCGAGGCGCTTGGCCTGCCGGCGTCGACCCTGTTCCGCCTGCCGGAGAACCCGGCCAGCAGCAGCAAGGGGTTCACCCTGGCGCAGAAGATGGTCGGCCGCGCCTGCGGATTGCCGGACGGCAAGGGCATCCGCCCCGGAACCTATTGCGAGCCGCGCATGACCTCGGTCGGATCGCAGGACACGACCGGCCCGATGACGCGCGACGAGCTCAAGGACCTCGCCTGCCTCGGTTTCAGCGCCGATCTGGTCATGCAGTCGTTCTGCCACACCGCGGCCTATCCGAAGCCTGTCGACGTGGCGATGCACCATGAGCTGCCCGAATTCATCAGCACGCGGGGCGGCATTCCGCTGCGCCCGGGCGACGGCATCATCCACTCCTGGCTCAACCGCATGCTGCTTCCCGACACGGTGGGCACCGGCGGCGATTCGCATACGCGGTTTCCGATCGGCATCTCGTTCCCGGCAGGCTCGGGCCTGGTTGCCTTCGCCGCAGCCACCGGCGTGATGCCGCTGGACATGCCGGAGTCCGTGCTCGTGCGCTTCAAGGGCGAGCTCCAGCCCGGGGTGACCCTGCGCGACCTGGTCAACGCGATTCCGCTGCATGCGATCAAGGCCGGCTTGCTGACGGTCGAGAAGAAGGGCAAGAAGAACTTCTTCTCCGGACGCATTCTCGAGATCGAAGGACTGCCGAACCTCAAGGTCGAGCAGGCCTTCGAGTTGTCCGATGCATCGGCCGAGCGCTCCGCTGCGGGTTGCACGGTCCATCTCGACAAGGCACCGATCATCGAATACATCAACAGCAATATCGTCATGCTGAAGTGGATGATCGCGCAGGGCTACAAGGACGTGCGCAGCATCACGCGTCGCATCAAGGCGATGCAGGCATGGCTGGCCGATCCGCAGCTGCTGGCGCCGGACGCCGATGCCGAGTATGCCGCCGTGATCGAGATCGACCTGGCCGATGTCCACGAACCGGTTGTCGCCTGCCCGAACGATCCGGATGACGTGAAGACCCTGTCGGACGTCGCCGGCGCCACCATCGACGAAGTCTTCATCGGCTCCTGCATGACCAATATCGGCCATTTTCGCGCGGCGTCCAGGCTGCTCGAAGGCAAGCGCGACATCCCGACCAAACTGTGGGTCGCGCCACCGACCAAGATGGATGCGGCCGAACTGACCAAGGAGGGGCATTACGGCACCTTCGGCACGGCCGGCGCGCGCATGGAAATGCCAGGCTGCTCGTTGTGCATGGGCAACCAGGCCCAGGTGCGCGAGGGCGCCACGGTATTCTCCACCAGCACGCGCAACTTCCCGAACCGCCTCGGCAAGAACGCAAACGTCTACCTGGGCTCAGCCGAACTGGCTGCCATCTGTTCGCGCCTCGGACGGATTCCGACCAAGGCCGAGTACATGGCGGATATCGGCGTGGTCAATGCGAATGGCGAGCAGATCTACCGCTACATGAATTTCGACCAGATTGCGGAATTCACCGAAATCGCGGATACGGTCACGGTCTAGCCAGGGCAGTTGCCCGGCTGCATGCAGGGGAGGTCCGGCTCGATGCCGGGCCTTGCCCGCAATCTGCACGACCGGAGGATCTTCGTGCGGGCCCCGCCGGGACCGGTGGGCTGCCGCCGACTGTACGTCCCTGCCTGCGCGACTGGGGAATCCAGAACAGTGCAAAATCTGGACAGATATGCAGGCAATCGCCGATTGGCCTAAAGTAGC
This sequence comes from Dokdonella sp., assembly GCA_036734345.1. GTDB lineage: Bacteria > Pseudomonadota > Gammaproteobacteria > Xanthomonadales > Rhodanobacteraceae > Dokdonella. The sequence goes on from DAIMYT010000126.1 coordinate 1,959, forward strand.
TGGAGAACCCTTCAGTGCCATGCCCGAGGCGGGAGCATGAGCGTGTACACGACGCGCCAGGACGCCGGATCTCATTCATGTCGCCAACCCACGAAAATTGCAGGAGCAGCATGAGTCCGACCGGCGTGGGGTTCGCCCGCAGCTTGCTGCGCGTGCCCGACATGGCGTCGCTCGGAGGCCTCGCTGCGCGGGAGGCTGCCGAGCGGTTCGGCGTTCAGCTCCTGAGCATTTCCTGGAGCAGCGAGCGGATCCGCGCGGATGGTCGTAGCGAATCGGCAGGTTGTTCGCCGGATGTCATCGTCGATGGCGCCGATGTGCGCCGGATTCCCCTGTTCAACGCACCGAACGGCACGCATGCCGAGCTGGCGTGGAAAGCCAGTGCGCAGGCCTCCCGGTCCAGCCAGGATTGGGAACAGTTCCTTTCCGACCTGGCCCTGGTCGCCGAACGATTGCTGGAGAGGGACTCGCTCGTTCATTCGGTGCACCGGCTGGAACGTGCCGAGCATGTGCAGCGGGCGCTGTTCGCGATCGCGAACATGGCCAGTTCCGATCTGGAGATGCCGGAAATGCTGCACGGCATCCACGAGATCGTCGGCTGGCTGATGTATGCCGAGAATTTTTTCATCGTCCTCTACGAGCCCGAGCGCGACAGCCTGCGTTTCCTGTATTTCGTCGACACGGTCGATCAGGACATCCTCAACCCCGACGACGAGATCGCGGCCTGCGACCTGCCGAACAGCCTCACCCTGGCGATGCTGCGCAGCGGCGAATCGCAGATGGGGCCTTCGGCGCAGATTCGCGAAAGGCTCAAGATCGCGCGTGACGACAAGTTTGGCCCCGACAGCGAGGACTGGCTCGGTGTTCCGATGATCGGCGCCGCAGCGATCCGTGGCGCGATCGTCGTGCAGAGTTACCTGCCCGACACGCGCTATTCGGAGGAGGACCGCGCCATCCTCAATTACGTGGCCCAGCACATCCTGACCGCGCTCGAGCGCAAGCAGGCCAAGACCGAACTCGAGAAGCGCGTGGCCGAACGCACCCAGGCACTGGCCAGGGCCATCTCCGAGCTGCAGCTGGAAGTGGCCGAGCGACAGCGCGGCGAGCGTCTGCAGCGCGCGCTGTTCGGCATCGCCGAATGCGCCGCCGCAGCGGAATCGATGGACGAGTTCTATGCCAGCGTGCATGCCATCGTCGGCCAGCTGCTCAACGCGCGGAACTTCTCCATCGCCTTGGTCGCCGATGGTGGAGAAGAGCTCGAATTCCCCTACTCGGTGGACGAGATCAACCCGGTACGCCCGCGCCGGCCGATGGCCAACGGCATGACCGAATACGTGCTTGGCACCGGCAGGGCGCTGCTCGCCGACCGTGCCAGGATCGACGCGCTGGTCGGCTCCGGCAATGTGCAGCGTTTCGGCACGCGGGCCAGCTACTGGCTGGGTGTCCCGCTGACCTGCAACGAGCGCACCGTCGGCGTGCTGGCCGTACAGAGCTACTCGCCGGATGCACCATTCACCGACCGCGACCAGGAACTGCTGACCTTCGTCGCCTACCACATCGCCAACGGCCTGGAACGCAAGCGTGCCCAGGAATCCCTGGTCCACGACAACGTCGAGCTGGAGGCGCGCGTGGAGGAACGCACCCGCGCGCTGGCTCTTGCCAATCGCGACCTGACCGGCCAGATCCTCGAGCGCGAGCGCATCGAGGCCCGGTTGACGCACGAGGCGTTCCACGATGCGCTGACCGGCCTGCCCAATCGCGCGCTGCTGCTGCAGCGACTGGGCACGGCGTTGACCCGCTACCAGGCCGACCCTGCGAACCAATATGCCGTGCTGTTCCTCGACCTGGACCGGTTCAAGGTGGTCAACGACAGCGTCGGCCACCTGGTCGGCGATGAAATGCTCAAGCAGGCGGCCCTGCGGCTGGCCGGTTCCTGCGCGCCGTTCATGGTGGCCCGGCTCGGTGGCGACGAATTTGCCGTGCTCGTCGACAACCTGCCTGATCCGAGACTGGCCGTGGAAGTGGCCGAGCGCCTGCTGCTGGGGTTGAACGACCCGATCCGCGTCGCCAACAAGGAAATGTTCACTTCGGCCAGCATCGGCATCGCCTATGGCGATGCCCACTACACGCGTGCCGAGGAACTGCTGCGCGACGCCGATACCGCGATGTACCGGGCCAAGGCGCTCGGACGCCAGCGCCACGAGATTTTCGACGAGAACCTGCGTGCCGAAGCGATGCGTGCCCTGGATCTCGAGGGAGACCTTCGCCACGCCCTGGTGCGCCGCGAGTTCGAGCCGTACTTCCAGTCGATCGTTTCCCTGGCCAGTGGCGAGATCGTCGGCTACGAGGCATTGCTGCGCTGGAACCATCCGACCCGCGGCCTGCTGTTGCCCGGCGATTTCCTCGCCGCGGCCGAGGAGAACGGATGCATCGAGCAGATCGACTGGCAAATGTTCGCAATGGCCTGCGAGCAGGCGCATCGACTGCCGGACTCGACCTATGTCTCGATCAACGTGTCGGCGCGCAGGCTGCGCGTGCCGGACTTCGACGACATCGCGCTGCGCACCATCCTGGCCAGCGGCCTGCAGCCGGCGCGGGTGCGCCTCGAAGTCACCGAAGGCGCGCTGCTCGACCAACCTGAACAGATGCGCAGCATCCTGCTGCGGCTGCGCGAGGCCGGCGTGCTCGTCCAGCTCGACGATTTCGGCACCGGCTACTCGTCGCTGAGTTACCTGCACATGTTCCCGATCCATTCGCTGAAGATCGATCGATCGTTCATCGCCGACCTGGCTGCCGAAGGCAGCAGCACGGCCGTCGTCCGCGCGATCATCGTGCTGGCCGAATCCCTTGACGTCGAAGTCATCGGCGAGGGTGTGGAAACGCAGGCGCAGCGTGATGCCCTGATCGGGATGGGGTGCAGGACAGGACAGGGGTTCCTGTTTTCCCGGCCGCAACCGATCGACAGGCTCGTCTGAACAGCGGGTGCGCCGGGTCGCCGCCGCCAGGCGGGGTGCGATTGGCGGCCAGCCTGCGGGGACATGGCCTGACGCGTTAGAATCGGCAACCCCCCGCACGCACCGAAAAGCCGCCATGAGTACGACCGCCCAGAGCCTGCCCGCCAGCGAAGCCACCACGGACGCCGCGCCGCTGCGATTCGTGACGGCAGCGAGCCTGTTCGATGGCCACGATGCCGCGATCAACATCATGCGGCGGCTGATCCAGGCGCAGGGCGCCGAGGTGGTCCATCTCGGCCACAACCGCGCGGTCGAGGACGTCGTGCGCGCCGCATTGCAGGAGGATGCCGATGCGATCGCGCTGTCGTCCTACCAGGGCGGCCATGTCGAGTACTTCAAGTACATGGTCGACATGCTCAGGGAGCGCGGCGCATCCCACATCCGCGTGTTCGGCGGTGGCGGCGGGACCATCACCCCGGAAGAAATCCGCGAACTGCAGGACTACGGCGTCGAGCGCATCTACCACCCGAACGACGGCATGCACCTCGGCCTCGTCGCGATGATCGAGGATGTGGTTGCGCGCGCTGCGCGCGCGCGCTCGGGAATGGAGAATAGGGAATCGGGAATCGTTGAAGCGGCGAGCATTGACGATGAGATCAGCATTGGACGCATGCTAACCGCCATCGAAAACGGCGATTTCAGCGACGCTGAATTGGTGAGGTTGCGCAAGGCCTGGTCGTCAGCTTCTACCGATTCCCCATTCCCCATTCCCAATTCCCGACCGACGACGCCAGTCGTCGGGATAACAGGCACCGGCGGCGCCGGCAAGTCGAGCGTGGTTGATGAACTGCTACTGCGCTTCCTGCACGCGTTTCCGAAGATGCGTATTGCCGTGCTCGCGGTCGATCCGACCCGCCGCCGTTCCGGCGGTGCGCTGCTCGGCGATCGCATCCGCATGAACGCGCTGCGCAGCCATCGCGTGTTCATGCGTTCGATGGCTACGCGGCGCCAGCACGCGGCGACCAGCGTGGTGCTGAAGGACTGCGTGGCATTCCTCAAGGGCCAGGCTTACGACCTCGTCATCGTCGAAACCGCAGGCATCGGCCAGTCCGATTCCGAGATCGTGGATCTCGTCGATTTCCCGATGTACGTGATGACCAGCGATTACGGCGCGGCCAGCCAGCTCGAGAAGATCGACATGATCGATTTCGCCGAACTGATCGTGCTCAACAAGTTCGACAAGCGCGGTGCCGAGGATGCGCTGCGCGACGTGCGCAAGCAGTGGAAGCGCAATCGCGTCAAGTTCCAGCTAAAGGACGACGAGGTGCCGGTCTATCCGACCATCGCCAGCCAGTTCAACGACCCGGGCATCACCTGGATGTTTGTGAATTTGTGCCGCCTGCTGCGGCACAAGTTGGGAATAGG
>DAIMYT010000126.1:6434-10228 GCA_036734345.1 Dokdonella sp.
ACGTCCCTGAAGGAGCCGCGCGCCACGGTTCTGATTCCGGGTGCGCGGGTGCGTTACCTCGCCGAGATTGCCGAACAGGGCAGGGGCATCAACCGCGAGATCGAAAAGCAGTCCGAGATCGCCGACCGGGCGCAGGCCTACTGGCAGTCGCTCCACGACATCGATGATCCGAATCTGCCAGACCAGCTCGATCTCTACGATTCCGCTTCCCTTCTCCCGCCGGGAGAAGGGAAGGCTGTCGACCGCAGCCTGCTCACCCTGCGCCAGCGCTACAACGATTCGATCCAGTCGCTCAGCGCCGATTCCCTGCGTCTCCTGCGCGGCTGGCCGGCGCGCCTGAAGTCGATCACCGACGAGTTCACCGAATACGAAGTACGCGGCAAGGCGATCAAGGTCGAGAACTACAGCGAGTCGCTGTCGCACCAGAAAATCCCGAAGATCGCCGCGCCGACCTACACGTCGTGGGGCGAGCTGCTGGTCTTCCTGCAGAAGGAAAACCTGCCGGGAAGCTACCCGTACACCGGCGGCGTCTATCCTTACCGGCGCACCGGCGAAGACCCGATCCGCATGTTCGCCGGCGAAGGCACGCCCGAGCGCACCAACCGCCGCTTCCACTACCTCAGTGTCGGCCAGCCCGCCGCACGCCTTTCGACCGCGTTCGACTCGGTCACCCTGTACGGGGAAGACCCGGCGCCGCGACCGGACATCTACGGCAAGATCGGCAATTCCGGCGTCAACGTGCCGACCCTCGACGACATGAAGAAGCTCTACTCGGGCTTCAACCTGTGCGCGCCGACGACCTCGGTGTCGATGACGATCAACGGGCCGGCGCCGATCATCCTGTCGATGTTCATGAACACGGCCATCGACCAGCAGGTCGAGCTCTACCTCAAGGAAGATTCCAAGCGCTGGGCCGAAGCGGAGAAGAAGATCGCGAAGTTCTTCGAAGGCCGGGAGCGCCCGATCTATGCCGGCGACCTGCCGCCGACCAACGACGGCCTCGGCCTGGGCCTGCTCGGCATCTGCGGCGACCAGCTCGTCGATGCCGAGACCTATGCGCGCATCAAGTCCGATACGCTGCGTTCGGTACGCGGCACGGTCCAGGCCGACATCCTGAAAGAGGACCAGGCGCAGAACACCTGCATCTTCTCGACCGAGTTCGCCCTGCGCATGATGGGCGACATCCAGCAGTACTTCGTCAACGAGAAGGTGCGCAACTTCTACTCGGTGTCGATCTCCGGGTACCACATCGCCGAAGCCGGCGCGAATCCGATCAGCCAGCTCGCCTTCACCCTGAGCAACGGTTTCACCATCGTCGAGTACTACCTGGCGCGCGGCATGCGCATCGACGATTTCGCGCCGAACCTGAGCTTCTTCTTCTCCAACGGCATGGATCCGGAATACACCGTGATCGGCCGCGTCGCCCGGCGCATCTGGGCGCGCGCCATGCGCGAGCGCTACGGCGCCAATGAGCGCAGCCAGATGATGAAGTACCACATCCAGACATCGGGCCGCTCGCTGCACGCGCAGGAGATCCAGTTCAACGACATCCGCACCACGCTGCAGGCGCTCTACGCGCTTTTCGACAATTGCAATTCCCTGCACACCAATGCCTACGACGAGGCGATCACCACGCCGACCGAGGAAAGCGTGCGCCGCGCCGTGGCCATCCAGATGATCATCAACAAGGAGCTCGGCCTCAACTTCTGCGAAAACCCGTGGCAGGGCAGCTTCATCGTCGACAAGCTCACCGACATCGTCGAGGAAGCCGTGTACAGGGAGTTCGAGGCGATCAGCGACCGCGGCGGCGTGCTTGGCGCGATGGATACCATGTACCAGCGCGGCAAGATCCAGGAGGAGTCGATGTTCTACGAACACAAGAAGCACGACGGCTCCTTGCCCCTGGTTGGCGTCAACACCTTCCTGCCGAAGGAACATGCCGGCGACATCGTCACCGAGATCGAACTGATCCGTTCGACGGAGGAAGAGAAGGGCCAGCAGATCACCAACGTGCAGGCGTACCAGAACAACCGCAACCTGCTCGCGCCGAGCGGCGAGACTTCGCATGCCCACGCCACGACATCCGAGGAAGATCAGGCCAGCGAAATCCATACCGGCCACGGGCTCGGCTACCTGCAGAAGGCCGCGCGCGATCGCAAAAACGTGTTCGAGGCGCTGATGGAGGCGGTCAAGACGCATTCGCTCGGCCAGATCAGCCACGCGCTTTATGACGTCGGTGGCGAGTACCGGCGGAACATGTAACGGCGCGTCCGGTTTTCCCTGTTCCGCGCAAGGACCAGGAAAGAAGGCTAATCCCATGGCATTCAACGTCCGCGAAATCTTCAAGGCACTTTCGGATGCCGCGGTCGACTATGTGGTCGTGGGAGGCTTTGCCGTCATCCTGCACGGGTATCTGCGCGCAACCGCCGACCTTGATCTGGTCATCGGCCTGGCTCCCGACAATTGCATCCGGAGCCTCGAAGCGCTCAAGCGAATCGGATTCCAACCCCGCTTGCCCGTTGGCATCGAGGAATTCGCCGATTCCTCTAATCGAAACGAGTGGTCGCAACAGCGCAACATGCTCGTGTTCCCGCTATGGGATCCGGACAATCCGGTGCGCTCCGTGGATATTTTCCTGAACGAGCCGATCCCGATCGAAACCCTGATGCGGGATTCGGTTGCCAAGGACGTCGACGGATGCGTCGTTCGCGTCGCGAGCATCGAACACCTGATCGAAATGAAGCAGGCCGCCGGTCGACCGCGGGACCTGGACGATATCGCCAAGCTTCGTCTTATTCGCGAAGAAGGAGCGGAATATGGCTGATTCGACGGAAGCCACTTCACAGGGATTTCGCGATTCCGGCCGTGAGAGCCTTCGTGCCTGGATCAGGCTCAGCACAAGCGACAAGATCGACTTCTTCGAAGAGATGATCGAAATCGCTTACCGCAGCGGAGCCCTGCAACCGCGTCGGCTGGCATTGCGCGACCTGCCTGCTCCCTCCTAAGGCAGCCATCGGAACGCTTGACCCTCGGCACATGCGCTGCGCAAGAGCGCCCTGTCGGTTTTCGCTTCCAGGGTCGGGGGCACCGACGCGCCGCGTTGGCGTCTAGCGTCGCGTCGCCAGCACGCCATCCAGCGCGAGCTGCGTCCGGAAGCCTGCCTTTTCGAGCCGCTTGCCCACCTCGCGCGGTACGTCGCGGCCGCTGGTCAGCCTGTTCGGGCTGCCGGTGTAGTGGAACAGGCGGCCGCCGCGCCGAAGCACGCGGGCGAGCTGGTCATGGAAGGCCTGTGAATAGAGTTCGCCGGCGATGCCGAAGCGTGGTGGATCGTGCAGCAGCACATCCACCGAGGCGTCGCCGATCCCGACGATGGCCGCAATCACATCGGCGTGTGCAAGTTCGAGGCGGCCTGCGCTGGCCGCTGAATCGGGATCGGGCGACCACGGGTTGAGCGTGCGCAGCCAGAGCACGTCGGCGTTCTTTTCGAATGAAAGGATGCGCGTGGCGCCGGCTTGCAGGCAGCACGCGGCAAAATAGCCGAGGCCGCCGCAGGTATCGAGCACGGTTTTCCCGCGCGGCTCGACCAGGGCGACCTTGCGCCGCGCATCCTCGTAGGGCGACTCCTTCGACGTCGGCAGCATCTTGATGCCGTCGATCTCGAACGTCGGCGCGTCCCATTCGGTCGGCACGAGTTTGATCAGCGAGCCGGAAAAGCGCGATGCAACGGCGAAGTCCTCGCCGTCCCACCAGTAGATCGTGCGCTCCTTGAGCTTGTCGGGATAGGGATAGTGCTG
>DAIMYT010000127.1:0-10226 GCA_036734345.1 Dokdonella sp.
CGAAGGGCTACACCAAGGGCCTGTTCGAGTGGCTGCGCAAGGCGCCATGGGGCAATCCCACGTTCTCGGGCGTGTTCATCTCGATCATCGGTTTCGGCTTCCTCGGCGGCATCTCGGGCGTGATGATGGGCACCGAACAGCTCAACATGCTCATCCACAACACGATCTATGTGCCCGGCCATTTCCATGCCACGGTGGTCATCGGAACAACGTTGTCGTTCATGGCCCTGACCTACTTCCTGATCCCGGTCCTGTTCAAGCGCGAGATCATCAATCCGGGCCTGGCCAAATGGCAGCCTTACCTGTTCGGTTTCTCGATGTACTTCTTCTGCCTGGTCATGATGGGTGCGGGCACGCTCGGCGTTTCGCGTCGCCACTGGGACATGGCGTTCAGTGGCGCGGCCCTCGCCTATGAATGGCCGGGTGCGGCCTACCTGATGATGGGCCTGGTCGGCATCGCCGGAATCGCGGCCATTACCGGCGGCGCGATCTACATCTACCTGACCGTGGGCTCGCTGCTCTGGGGCAAGCGCGTCGCGCAGGACAAGATCAGCTCGGAACCCACGCCGATTCCGGTCGGGGCGCCCTCGGCGGCCGCGCAGAGCTACGGATCGCTCGGCTTTGCTGCCCCCGGCACCTTTGTCCTCGCGATGGTGTTCCTGGCCTCGTTCGTCCTCTACTACTTCATCAACTGGAAGTATCTGTCCACCCTGTGGGGACTGGGCTGAGTCGAGCCGCCTTGTCGCCGCCCCGGGTCGCAGGATCCGGGGCGGCAGTCACACGCACAGACCGATAGCAGCGGGGTTGAGCGCCATGAATACCGTACTCCTCACCACCGAGCGTTCTGCCGCACGCCTTGCGCGTGACGTGCTGAGTCTGTTCAAGCTGCGTATCGGCTTCCTGATCATGGTCACGGCCGTGGTCGGCTACGTGATCACCCCGGGACATGCCAGCGCCCTGCAGGTGGTCGTGCTGGCCCTGGCCACACTCGTCTCCGCCGCCGCCGCGGGCGCCTTCAACCACTACCACGAGCATCGCAGCGACCAGCGCATGGCACGTACGCGCATGCGCCCGTTCGTGACCGGCGCACTCACGCACCACCCGGCCTGGCTGCTGCTGTTTTCCGCCATGCTGCTGGGCGCGGTGAGCCTCGCCTGGCAAGTCGTCAACCCGCAAGCCGCCGTCTTCGTTTTCCTCGGTGCGTTCTTCTACGCAATCGTCTACACGGTCTGGCTCAAGCAGCGCAGCTGGATGAACATCGTCATCGGCGGCCTGTCCGGCAGCTTCGCCGTGCTCGCCGGCGCGGCAGCGGCAGACCCGCAATTCGGGCCGCTGCCGTGGCTGTTCGCCCTCGTCCTGTTCCTGTGGACGCCGCCGCATTTCTGGAGCCTGGCCATCGCCAATCGCGAGGACTATGCCGCCGCCGGGATTCCGATGTTGCCGGTGGTGGTCGGATCGCGTCGTGCGGCGAAAATCGTCTTCGTCAGCACCGTGGCCCTGGCACTGGCTTCGCTGGCTCCATTCTGGTTCGGCGCCGGCCCGGTCTATCTGGTCGGCGCACTGCTGGGCGGAGGCTGGTTTGTCTACAAATCCTGGCAGCTGGCCCGGGTGCAGACGCGCAAGACCGCCATCGCAAGCTTCCTCGCCTCGCTGGTGCAACTGAACGCCGTGCTCGTGGCAGCGTGCCTGGATGCCGCGCTTCGATAGCGATCATGCAGCTGCGATTGACACTGCCGGAAGTTCTCATTGCGATCGTGCTTGCACTTGGCTCACGTGAATCCTGGGCAAGGCCACCTCCGCCGGTGGCGAACAACAGCAACCGCGTCGCTCCGGCCGTCGTCGAGGCCCCACCACCGATCAAGCTGCGTGGCCTCGACCAGGAGATCGTCATTCGCGACAGTCTCGCCGTCATTGGCCAGCAGCCGGTTGACCACGCGATGCTCGACCAGGACGGCAAGTCGGTCACGCTGTCGCGTTTCCGTGGCAAGCCGTTGCTGGTCAATTTCATCTATACCGGTTGCTACCGGATCTGCCCGAACAGTTCACGCGCGTTGCGCAAGGCGGTCAACGCGATGCGCGAGCGCTTCGGTGACGACCAGTTCAACGTGGTCAGCATCGGCTTCGACCAGCCAGCGGACTCGCCCATGGCGCTTCGCGAATTCGCCGCGAAACAGTCGATCAGGGACGCCAACTGGACCTTCCTCAGTCCGGCCAAGGCCGATGTCGCGGCCATTTCGCGCAGCTTCGGTTTCAGTTTCATGCGGACCCCCATCGGTTACGACCACACCCTGCAGGTCAGCGTGCTCGATTCCACCGGCGTCATTCGCCAGCAGGTATTCGGCGATGCGTTCGGACCGGATTCCCTCGGCGAACCGCTGAAGAGACTGCTCGGCGGATCGCTGGTCAGGGAGACCCGCTCACTGTCCGACCTGTTCGCCAAGGTGCGCATCCTGTGTTCGGTCTACGACCCGGAAACCGGTCTCTACCGGACCGACTACTCGCTTTACATCGAGATCGCCGGCGGCGCGACCTTCATTTTCCTGATGACCTGGCTGGCGCTGCGGGAATGGCGGGAACATCGAGCCAGGAAGCGCTTGCAGCGGGCATGAAAGCGCAGGTCATCAGACGCGCCTGGGACCGATTCGAGCAATCTCTCGATCCGTTCTTTCCGGGCGGCAGCAATCCGCTGCGCAACCTCGGCGCGATCGCCTGCCTGATGTTCGCCATCCTGCTGGCCAGCGGCATCTATCTCTACGCGGCGTTCGATACTTCGGTAGCGGGAGCCTGGCAATCGGTCGACCGGTTGTCCCGCGAGCAACCCTGGCTGGGCGGCTGGTTGCGCAGCATGCACCGCTATGCCGCCGATGCCTTCATGATCGCGACCGTGCTGCATCTGGTGCGCGAATGGATCATGGGCCACACCTCGCGCTTTCGCGCGATGACCTGGCTGACCGGTATTCCCCTGCTTGTCTTGATGTACGTCAGCGGCATTGGCGGCTTCTGGCTCAACTGGGACAACCTGGGTCAGTACGCGGCCATCGCCAGTGCCCAGCTGGTCGATGCGCTGCCCTTGCTCGACACCTCGCTCACGCGCAACTTCCTCAGCGTCTCGGCAGTCGGCGACCGCCTTTTCTCGTTGCTGGTGTTCGTCCATCTCGGCGTGCCATTGCTGCTGCTGTTCGGACTCTGGTTCCATCTCCAGCGGATCACCCGGCCGAAGATCCTGCCACCGCGGACGCTGCTGGTCGGAATGCTGGCCTGCCTCGGCGTCCTTGTCGCGGCGTGGCCCGTCGTGAGCGGCGCGCCGGCCGACCTCGACCGCGTGCCGACTGCCTTGCCGCTGGACTGGATCCTGCTGCATCTGCTGCCGATGGCCGATGCCTTGTCGCCGGGCCCGACCTGGATCCTCATCGCGGCGGTACTGGCCATCCTGGTTGCGCTGCCGCTGAGACGCGCTGCAATCTCCCCGCCCATCGCTGTCGTCGATGCCGAGAACTGCAACGGCTGTCGCCGCTGCGTGGAGGACTGCCCGTACTCGGCGATCAGCCTCGAAGATCACCCGGACGGCAAACCGGGACGACAGATCGCCGTGGTTGCCGCCGAGCGCTGCGCCAGTTGCGGAATCTGCGCGGGCGCATGTCCGTCGGCGACGCCCTTTCGCAGCGTGGCCGAGCTGGTCAACGGAATCGACATGCCACAGCAATCCGTGGACGCGCTGCGGCGGACCCTCGTGCAGACCTTGCAGAGCGCAGCGGTGCCGCCAATCATCGTATTCGGCTGCGAGCACGGGATCGACGTCGAGAACCTCCATGAGGACGCAGTGACCGGCTACAACCTCCTGTGCATCGGCCTGCTGCCGCCTTCGTTCATCGACTACGCATTGCGCAGCGGTGCCGCAGGTGTTGTCATCAGCGGATGCGCGGAAGGTGCCTGCGAATTCAGGCTGGGCAACCAGTGGATCGAGCAACGCCTGCGTGGTGAACGCGAACCGCACTTGCGCAGCAGCGTTCCGGCACAGCGCTACCGGCTCGTGCTGGCCGGCCCCCGGGATCGCGCCCTGCTCCATCAGGCCATCGACAATCTGCGCCAACCCGCGGCAACAGGAATCCATCCATGAACAAGATTGGAGTCTGGTTCGGGCAAGCGGTCCTTTACGCGGCATTGGCCGCGGTCATCCTCATCTTCACGCGCTGGCCGGTCTACCGGAACCTGGCCGAGGATAGCGCCCTGATCAAGGTCAGCATCAGCCACCAGGGCAAGCTGCTCGGCGATTGCGTGGTATTGACTCCCGAGCAACTGGCCAAGTTGCCGCCGAACATGCGTGCGCCCAAGAGCTGCCCGCGTGAGCGCTCGCCACTGACCATCGAAGTCGACGTCGATGGCAAGCTCGCCCACCGCCAGGTTGCGAAACCCTCGGGGCTATCGGGCGATGGCGCCGCGGTGGTCTATCACCGCATTGAATTGAAGGCGGGAACGCATCGGATTTCCGTGCGCATGAAAGACGATGCGCGCAGCGATGGATTCGACTACACGCGATCCGAAACCGTGAACCTGGCACCCGCCGAGATCCTCGTGATCGATTTCGATGCCGCAAAACGGGAGATCATCCTGCTGTGAATGACGCTTCCATGCCCAGGCCCGCTTCGCCCACTACCGCATCGAGCGCATCGGCGTACTCGCTGACGCTTTCGCCGCAGTCCGATCGCGCCCTTGTGCGCGGCTGGCTCTGGCTCGGCCTGCTGGGCGTGGCCACCCGCGGGGTTTACTCGGGGCTGCTGGTGGCTTTGCGCACACCCGGCGTGAATGCCCTGTTTCCGGGGGCGGATTTCTTTCGCGTCGCCCTCGTCGTGCATGTCGACCTGTCGGTCCTGGTCTGGTTCCTGGCGCTGGCCGGCATGCTGTGGAGCCTGTGCAGCCGACCAAGGGCCAATCGCCTGGGCTGGCTGGCCCTCGTGCTGGCCTACGCCGCCACCTTCCTGCTCGCCATTGCGCCTTTCGTCGGCGCCGGTGAACCGGTCATGGCGAATTACATTCCGGTCCTTGATGGCAAGGTGTTCCTCAGTGGCCTGGGCATCCTCGGCATCGCTTCGCTGCTGCTGGTGTTGCGCAGCCTGATCGCTGCGCCGGCGCTGGGCCTGGCATTCGATGGCAGCGGCGTGTTGCGTTTCGGCCTGAATGCCAGCGTGGTCTCGACAGCGGTGGCCCTGCTTGCATTTGGCGCCTCGCTGCTGTTGACCCCGGCCGGCCTGGAAGGCAAGGCCTACTATGAAATCGCCTTCTGGGGTGGCGGCCACGCCCTGCAGTTCACGTGGACTTTGCTCATGCTGGTCGCCTGGTTGTGGCTGGCCAGCACGATTGGTGCGCAACTGCCGCTGAGTCCACGCATCGCCCTGTTCCTGCTCATGCTTGCCCTGGTCAGCGTATTCATCACGCCGTGGGCCTACCTTTCCCATGACGTGGCCAGTGTCGAACACCGCGACCTGCTCACCTGGGCCATGCGTCTCGGCGGCGGCGTCTCGATCGTGCCGATCGGACTCGCCGTGATCGTCGGCCTGCTGCGATCAACCCGCTCGCGCGAGACCGGGCATGACGCCCTGCGTGCCGCGCTGATCGCGTCGATGATCCTGTTCGCCTCGGGCGGCGTCATCGGCATGTTCATCAGCGGCAACAACGTGAAGATCCCCGCGCACTATCACGGCTGCATCGTCGGCGTGACCCTGGCCCTGATGGGGCTTGTCTACCTGTTGTTGCCAAAACTCGGATACCGGACGCCCCAGGGCCGCATGGCGCGCTGGCAGCCGGCCCTCTACGGCGGCGGCCAGCTGCTGCACATCATCGGCCTGGTCTGGTCCGGTGGCTATGGCGTGCAACGCAAGGTCGCCGGCGCCGAACAGGTGCTGCACAGCAAGGCCGAGGTGGCCGGCATGGGCTTGATGGGCCTGGGCGGGCTGATTGCCATCATCGGCGGCCTGATGTTCGTGGTCGTGGTGTGGAAGTCACTGCGTGGTCGCCCGCCTGCACAGCATGCAGCGGGGGACCGGTCATGATCAGGCATCTGCAAAGCGCGCTGCGTCGCCTGTTCATGCTGGTCGAGAACCTGTTCAACCGCGCCTTCGGCGACCGCCTCAACCCGTTCTACCATCTCGGTTCGACCACCTTCTTCCTGTTCTGGATCGTCGCCGGCAGCGGCCTGTACCTGTACGCATTCTTCGATACCAGCGTCGAAGGCGCCTACAGCTCGGTGCAGGCGCTGACCAGCAACCAGTGGTATTTCGGCGGCATCCTGCGCAGCGCGCATCGCTACGCCTCCGATCTGATGGTCGTGATGATGCTGCTGCACATGCTGCGTTACTTCGCCTTCGACCGCATGCATGGATTCCGCACGTTCTCCTGGCTGACCGGCGTCGGCCTGATCTGGCTGGTCTACATTTCCGGCATCAACGGCTACATGCTGCCGTGGGACAAGCTGGCGCAGTTCGTCGTCGTATCAAGCTTCGAATGGCTGGACTGGCTGCCCGGATTCGGCGGCACCCTGATCCGCAATTTCATCGATCCTTCCAGCGTCAACGACCGCCTGTTCTCGCTGCTCGCCTTCATCCATATCGGCGCGCCGCTGTTGCTGCTGCTGCTGATGTGGGTGCATATCCAGCGCGTGCCCAAGGCCAGCACGCAGCCGCCGCGGCCGATCACCATCGGCCTGCTGGCCACCTTGCTGGCCATGTCCCTGCTGGTGCCCGTGCACAGCCATGGCGGTGCCGCCGACCTCGGCAACGAAGTCACCACCGTCGCCCTGGACTGGTTCCTGCTGCCGGTCTATCCGCTGCTCAAGCAGTGGTCGCTGGCGGCGGTCTGGGCGTTGGTGGTGATCGGCACCGGCCTGCTCGTGGTCATGCCCTGGCTGAGCGGTCGCAGGCGCAAGGCCGGCGTCCAGAGCATCTACCAGCTGGCCGTGCATCCCGGCCCCGAACACGTCAGCGCGCGCGATGGCGAAACCCTCCTCGAGGCCGGCCTGCGCGGCGGGCTGACCCTGCCGTTTGAATGCCGCAATGGCGGCTGCGGCGTGTGCATGTGCACCATCCTCAATGGTCGCGTCGACCATGGCGCCTACCAGCCCAGTGCGCTGACCGAGCAGATGCGCGCCGAGGGCAAGGCGCTGATGTGCTGCGCGGTTGCGCTTGAGGACCTCGAATTCGAAGTGCCGGTCGAAAGCCTGCGCTCTACTGCCGCCCCGGCCATCAACCGCTACCAGGGTCGCGTCGAGCGCATGGAGCGCCTCAGCGGGACGGTCATGCGCGTGCTGGTCTCGCTGCCGGGCAGCCAGCGTATCGATTTCGTCGCCGGCCAATACATCAACATCCTGCTTGAAGATGGTGAACGCCGCGCTTTTTCGTTCGCCAACCCGCCGCACGACAACGAACTGATCGAACTGCACGTGCGCCTGATCCCCGGCGGTCGCTTCACCACCCACGTGTTCGAGAAGATGAAGGTCGGTGACACACTGGATTTCGAGGGCCCGCTGGGTCGCTTCACCCTGCACGCCGGCACGCGACCGATGCTGATGGTCGCCGGAGCCACCGGATTCGCGCCGATCAAGAGCATCGTCGAGGACGCCTTCCATCGCGGCGTGCAACGGCCGATTGAACTCTACTGGGGGGTCAGCAACGTCGATGATCTCTACATGCTTGACCTGGCGCAGCGCTGGGCACGCGAGCATTCCAATTTCAGCATCGTGCCGGTGCTCTCGAATCCGGCCGGTTCGGAGTCCTGGCAAGGGCGGACCGGCCTCGTCCACGAGGCGATGCTGGAGGACCACGCCGACCTCAGTGGCTACGAGGCCTATGTCTGCGGCTCGGTCAGGATGGTCGACACGGCGGTGCCGGAGTTCCTCGCCCGCGGCCTGGGTGCCGATGCCTGCTATTCGGACGCGTTCAATCCGGCGGCGGCACCCTCCGGCCCGGACGATGACAAGGAAAGTGCGTCGCCTTGATCGGCGTCAAGTAGCCGGGGGGCCTGCATGTGCATTATTTGTCCATCTCCAGGGAGAGCACCATGAGCACAACCGATACCAGCCGCCGTCGTTTCCTGCTGCGTACTGCCGCAGCCACCGCCGCCCTGCCCCTGCTGGCGATGCTGCCCAACCGGCAAGCCATCGCCGCCTTGCCGCCCTTGCCCGCCACCAATGCGCAGGCCAAGGCGCTGCACTACATCGAGGATGCGACGAAGACGGATCAGTCCACGCGCAAGCCGGACAGCTTCTGCGACAACTGCCAGTTCCACGTCGCCGCCACCAATGGCTGCTCGATCTTCCCGGGCTTCTCGGTTGCACCGAAGGGCTGGTGTTCGGCCTGGGCACTCAAGAAGTAAACAGACACCTGCACGACAAGCCGTGAGCCAGCGGGCGAGCAGATCCGGCACGGCTTGACGCACGTCAATGCGCATACGGAACGGGCGGTCGACCATCGACCGACCGCCAGTTCCGGAGCGCGCGATGAGCCTGGTCGATTCGAGTCCGCAGTGGCACAGGCCCTTGCGCCTGGTGCTTGCCGCGCTGCTGGGAGTCCTGATCCAGCCGCTGGCCGCCTTCGCGCTTCCCGTTCCGGCGACCCTGCGCGACTTCCATCTGTCCGGCACCCAGGTCGGCGATGCGCATGCCGATACCTTCCTGGCGCCGCAGCAATGCGCGGCCTGCCATTCCGCCACCGGCAGCAGCGCGGAGCCTTACGCAAGCTGGAAAGGCAGCCTGATGGCCAACGGCGGGCGCGATCCGCTGTTCTTCGCCCAGCTCGCCACCGCCAACCAGGATGTCGCCAACGTCGGTTACTTCTGCCTGCGCTGCCACGTGCCGATGGCGGTGGTCAGTGGCCACGTCGAAGTAGCGGATGGCAGCACGCTCGACGCGCGCGACCGCGACGGCGTCGACTGCCACTTCTGCCATGCCATGGTCGATCCGCGTTATCGCGAGGGTTCGAGCCCGGCGCGGGACCTCGCGGTTCTGGATGTGCTGGAATCAGTCCCCGCGCATACCGGCAATGCCATGTTCGTGCTCGATCCGGATGGCGTGCGGCGCGGGCCGCGCAGCGATGCCCAGGCCTCCCACGAACTGCTGGTTTCGCCCTACCACCGCAGCAGCGCGCTGTGTGGAACCTGCCACGACGTCGGCAATGTCGCCCTCACCCGCCAGGCCGACGGCAGCTATCGCTACAACGCGCTCGACATGCCGCCGGAAAGCGAGGACCTGGCCAGCCACTTCCCGCTGGAGCGCACCTACTCCGAATGGAAACTGTCGGCGTTCGCCGCCACTGGCGTCGACATGCAGGGTCGCTTCGGCGGCGACAACGGCGGCGTGGTTTCCACCTGCCAGGACTGCCACATGCCGGTGCGCGCCGGCCGCGCCTGCCGCTTCGGCCCCGAACGCGCGGACCTGCGCAGCCACGATTTCGCCGGCGCCTCGTCGTGGGTGCTCGACATCATCGGCCGCTACTACGCGGATGATCCGGCCGTCGACCAGGATGCGCTGGCGGTCGGCATGGCGGTGGCGAACGACATGCTCGCCCGCGCCGCTTCGCTGGAGCTCGCCCAGGATGCCGGCGGCGTGCTGCGCGCGCGCGTGATCAACGAAAGCGGGCACAAGCTGCCGACCGGCCATATCGAAGGACGTCGCGCCTGGGTGCAGGTGCGCCTGCGCGATGCCGATGGCCGCCTGCTGCGCGAATACGGCGGCTACGATCCGGCCCCCGCCGAACTCGACGAATCCGGCACCGTGGTCTATGAAATGGCGGTGGGCCTGTCCGCTGCCGCGGCGGCGGCGACAGGACTGGCACCGGGCCGGACCACGCACATGGCGCTGGCCGATACCCTGGTCAAGGACACGCGCATCCCGCCGCGTGGCTTCCGCAACGCCGAATTTGCCGCGGCCGGCGCACCCGCGGTCGGACGCGTCTACGGCGATGGCCAGTACTGGGACGATGCGCGGTTCTGGATTCCGGCTGCGGCCGCCCGCGCCGAAGTCACCGTCTACTACCAGACCGTGACCCGGCACTACATCGAAGCGCTGCGCGATACCAACCAGTCCGATCACTGGGGCCAGACCCTGCATGGCCTGTGGGAGGAGAGCGGTCGCGCCGCACCGGTCACGATGGCCTCGGCAGTGATCGCGCTCGATGGCTTCGTGCGCGGCGACTTCGACGGCGACGGCGACGTCGACCCGCAGGATGCCGCGCGCTTCG
>DAIMYT010000128.1:0-10105 GCA_036734345.1 Dokdonella sp.
GGTGGCTGGTGGTTCTGGGATCCCGTCGAGAACGCTTCGTTCATGCCCTGGCTGGCCGGGACGGCGCTGATCCATTCGCAGGCGGTCACCGAGAAGCGTGGCAGTTTCCGCGCCTGGACCCTGCTGCTGGCGATCTTCACATTCTCGCTGTCCCTGCTCGGCACCTTCCTGGTGCGCTCCGGCGTGCTGACCTCGGTGCCCTCGTTCGCCAGCGATCCGGAGCGCGGCCTGTTCATCCTCGCCTTCCTGACCATCACGGTCGGCGGCTCGCTGCTGATCTACGCCCTGCGCGCGCCGAAGGTCTCCGGGGGCGAACCTTTCGCCGCGGTGTCCCGCGAGACCCTGCTGCTGGTCAACAACCTCCTGTTCACCTGTGCCGCGGCCATGGTCCTGCTCGGCACCCTGTATCCGCTGTTCGGCGAAGCCTTCGATCTCGGTCGCATTTCGGTCGGTCCGCCCTACTTCGGCTTCATGTTCGTGCTGCTGATGATCCCGGTCGTCCTGTTGATCCCGCTCGGCCCGTTGCTGCAATGGCGCAGCGGCGATCTGCGCCAGGCGTTGCGGGCACTGCGGCCGGCCTTGATTCTTGCCGTCGCAGCGTGCCTGGCCGCGTGGCTGATCGCCGACGCATTGCCGTGGAAGGCCATGTTCGGCCTGGCGGCGTCGATCTGGGTTGGCATGGGCATCCTCGCCTATGCCTTCATGCGCTGGCGCAACGCGCCGGCCGGGCGCCGCTTCACGCCCGAGATGCTCGGCATGATCCTCGCCCATTTCGGCTTTGCCGTGTTCCTCGCCGGGGTGCTCGTCACCGAAGGGGCGAGCATCGAAAAGGACGTGCGCCTGGACCAGGGTGAAACCGCGACACTGGGTGCCTACACCTTCCGTTTCGACGGCGTGGAACACGTCGCCGGCCCCAACTTCAAGGCCGACCAGGGAACCATCACGGTGACACGGGGCGAATCGACCGTGGCGGTCCTGCATCCGCAAAAGCGCCAATACACGAAGAGCGCGCAGATCCAGACCGAGTCGGATATCGATCCCGGCTTCACCCGCGACCTTTACGTGGCCCTGGGCGAACCGCTCGGCGACAGCGGCGCATGGTCGGTGCGCGTGTACCTGAAGCCGTTCATCCGCTGGATCTGGCTGGGCGCCCTGCTGATGATGCTGGGCGGCTTCGTCGCCGCCACCGACCGCCGCTTCCGCGTGCTGGCGGCCAGGCCCGAGGCCCGCCCGGCACAGCTGCCGCCGGAGCCGGAGCCGGGCCCGCAAGCCGGCACGGCCGGGGCCAAGGCATGAATACGCGCCTGTTGCCGCTTGCGGGGTTTGCCCTCGTGGCCACCCTGCTTGCCTTCGGCATCAGCTTCATGCGCAACAATTCCATGAACGAGGTGCCCTCTCCATTGATCGGCAAGCCCGCGCCGGCATTCGACCTGCCACTGCTGGACGATCCGCAGAAGCGCGTCAGCAATGCCGATTTCAAGGGCAAGCCCTACCTGCTCAACGTCTTTGCCAGCTGGTGTTTCGCCTGCCTCGACGAGCACCCGGTGCTGGTTGCGGAGGGGAAGAGCCTCGGCATACCCGTGGTCGGCTTCAACTACAAGGACGAAGCGGAGGATGCCAGGCGCTGGCTGGCCCGTTTCGGCAATCCCTATTCGGTGGTCATCGCCGATCGCGATGGTCGGGTCGCCATTGATTTCGGCGTGTACGGCGCTCCCGAGTCCTTCCTGGTCGATGCCGAGGGCATCATCCGCTACAAGCGCATCGGCGCGATCACGCCGCAAATCATGGCCTTCGAAATCAAGCCGCGACTGCAGGCCATGCAGGGAGGATCACCATGAACCGCACGCTGCGCCTGAAATGCCTCCGCGCGATACTGGCCGGCGCGATCCTGCTGGCGCCGCTGGCAGCATCCGCCATCGATGCCCTGCCGTTCAAGGATCGCGCGGAGGAGCAGCGGTTCCAGCACCTCGCCCGGCAACTGCGCTGCCTGGTCTGCCAGAACGAGAGCCTGGCCGACTCCAGCGCCGACCTGGCCAAGGACCTGCGCCAGGAGGTCTTCGAGCAGATGCGGCAGGGCAAGTCCGATGAGGAGATCAAGCTCTACCTGACTGCCCGCTACAGCGATTTCGTGCTGTACAACCCGCCGCTGCGCAGCGGAACCGTCCTGCTCTGGTTCGGTCCCTTGCTGGTCCTGCTGATCGGCGCCGCGGTCGTCATCACCATCGTGCGGCGTCGCGGATCCGCGACACGCACCATTCCACCTGCAGCAACTTCCGAGGATGACTGGTAATGACGGCATTCGTGATTCTCATGCTGGCGATGCTGGCCGTCGCCCTCGCTTTTCCACTGGTTCCATTGCTGCGGCGCCGCCATGCGGCGGAGCCCGGCAAGGGCCAGGACCCGCGGCGCCTGAAGGCGCTGAAGGACGCGCTTGCCGCCGGCGTCATCGACAAAGACGAATACCAGGCGAAGCTGGCGGCGCTGCCAGGCGTTGAAGCCGCAGGCCCCGCTGCGACGCGACGCCTGGCTGTCGTCGTCGCCCTCGCCGTCGCCCTGCTGCTGCCCGCCGGCGCGATCATCCTCTACCAGCTCAACGGCGAACCGCGTGCGCTCGACCCGACGCAGCTGGCAGGTTCCGCCAATGACGCACAGGGTGAAAACCCGCAAGCGGCGCAATCGGTCGACATGGACCAGGCCATCGCCGGGCTGGTCGCCAAGCTCGAGGCCAACCCCGGCAACGCCAACGGCTGGGCCCTGCTCGGCCGCGCCTACCAGGCCACGGGCAAGTTCGCCGAATCGCGCGATGCGCTCAAGCGTGCCTACGACCTCGAACCCGGCAACCACGACCTCACCGTCGAATATGCCCAGGCGATGGCACTGGCCAACGAAGGTCGCCGCATCGCCGGCGAACCGCGACAACTGATCGAAGGCGTGCTCAAGGCCGATCCGGACCACCAGCGCGCGCTCTGGCTGATCGGCATCAGCGACTACCAGGCCGGCGACTACAATGCGGCCATCACGGCATGGAACCGGCTGCTGCCGGCCTTGCCGGCGGAAAGCGATATCGCGGCCAGCGTACGCGCGCAGATCGCGGAAGCACAAAGCCTTGGCGGCCCGGTCGCCCTGACCAGCGCCGCACCCGCGGCGCCGGCAGCGGCTGCTGGCGAAGCCCCGGCCCGCGCCGCGGACAATGCAGGCGGACCCCGCCTGACCCTCAATGTCAGCCTCGATCCCGCGCTGCGCAGTCGCCTCGATCCCGAGGCGACGCTGTTCGTGTTCGCCCGCGCCGAAAATGGCCCGCCGATGCCGCTGGCGATCCAGCGCCTTTCTGCCGCTGCGCTGCCGGCGACGGTGACCCTCGATGACTCGATGGGCATGCTGCCCTCGATGAAGCTGTCGATGTTCCCGAAGCTCGTGGTGGGAGCGCGCATATCCCGCAGCGGCAACGCGCAGGCCCAGTCCGGCGACCTGCAGGTACTCGCATCAGGCATCGACGCGAATCGCAAGGAGCCACTCGAACTTCGCATCGACAGCGTGGTGCCATGAGGGGCGCTCCCGCGCGGCTTGCCCTGTCCGGGCCACCCGTTCGTTTCCGCAGCTGACTGACACGCGTACCGATGCCCGACGCCCGACGCTTTTTCAATCTCGTTCCCTCGTTCGCCATGAAGCGCGGCGGCCTATTGCATGGCGCACGCGTCGCCTACGAGACCTGGGGGACGCTGTCGGCGGAACGCGACAACGCCATACTGATCCTGACCGGGCTTTCGCCGAGCGCGCACGCCGCTTCCAGTGCCGGAGATTCCAGCCCCGGCTGGTGGGAGGAAATGCTCGGTCCCGGCAAACCCATCGACAGCCGGCGCTGGTTCATCATCTGCGTCAATACCCTGGGCAGTTGCAAGGGATCGACCGGTCCCGCCTCGATCAATCCGCAGACCGGCAAGGTCTATCGCCTCGATTTCCCGGAACTGAGCCTCGAGGATGCTGCCGATGCCGCCTACCAGCTCGTCCGCGGACTTGGCATCGACAGACTCGCCTGCCTGATCGGCAATTCGATGGGCGGCATGACCGCGCTGGCCTATCTGTCGCGCTACGCGGACAGCGCGCGCTCGCACATCAGCATTTCGACCGCACCCCAGGCGCAACCGTTCTCGATCGCCATCCGTTCGCTGCAACGAGAGGCGATCCGCCTCGATCCGAACTGGAACATGGGCCGTTACGACGAGGAGCATTATCCCGAAGCGGGCATGAGCATCGCGCGCAAGCTCGGCGTGATCACCTACCGGTCGGCCATGGAATGGGTGGGACGCTTCGCACGCATCCGCCTCGATTCCGAGCAGCGCGAGGAGGAGCCGTTCGCGGTCGAGTTCCAGGTCGAATCGTATCTGGCCGGGCATGCCAGGCGCTTCGTGCGCAGTTTCGATCCGAACTGCTACCTGTACCTGTCCCGCGCGAGCGACTGGTTCGACATCGCCGAGCATGGTGGCGGCGACGCCGCGGTCGCCCTTTCGCGCCTGCATGTCGAGCGCGCGCTGGTCATCGGCGTCAGCACCGACATCCTGTTCCCGTTGTCGCAACAGGAGGAAATCGCCGAAGGGCTGCGCAAGGGCGGCGCCGAGGTCGAATTCGTCGCGCTCGACAGCCCGCAGGGTCACGACGCCTTTCTCGTCGACATCGACGGATTTGGCGGGGCAATCGCCCCATTCCTGGCCGCGCTGTAGAATTGACCGGCCGATTGACCCGCCGCGCGGTCCGCACACGACGCCGGCAGAAGAATTGCAGAGGCCTGCCAGACATGCTCGCACTCGATTTCCCCGGCTCGCAGCGGCTGGTCGAAGCGCTCGACGAGGCGGTCCGCAAGGACTGCCCGGCGTCGATTACCGATGCGTTGCGCCACGCCCTCTGCGACCTCATGCGCGACAACGAAGTCAGCCTGCCCGATTGCGTCTTTGAAGCAGCCAGCGACCGCTACGCGCGTCGCGAAATCTATCGCAGCGAGGACCTTGGCTACAGCGTGATCGCGATGACCTGGGGACCCGGCCAGGGCACCTCGATCCACGACCATGCCGGCATGTGGTGCGTCGAGGGCGTCTGGCATGGCCAGATCGAGGTGACGCCGTACGAACTGGTCGAGTGCGACAACGGCCTGTACCGGTTCGAGTCGCGCGGGACCCAGCTCGCAGGCCCCGGTTCGGCCGGCAGCCTGATCCCGCCCCACGAATACCACACGATCCGCAACCCCAGCGGCGATGCCATAGCGGTTTCGCTGCACATCTATCGTGGATCGATGACGTCCTGCGCGGTGTTCCGCCCGGTCAGGGAAAACTGGTACGACCGCGACCAGTGCCAACTGTCTTTGGACCGCACGCATTGAAAACGGGAATTCGCATCGACAAGGGCTTGGATCGGGCACCTTGTTGTGGCGTATACTCCGCGCCCCGCGCCGAAGTGGCGGAACTGGTAGACGCGCCGGACTCAAAATCCGGTTCTGGCGACAGAGTGCGAGTTCGATTCTCGCCTTCGGCACCAAATCGATCGAATATCCGCGACACGCTTGCGCCCGGCCCGACCGGCACGGCATCATGCCGTATCGCCGGACAGCCTCCACAGGGGCAGGCTGCCGGAGCGGTATCCCAACGGGACTCCCTCACCAGGCTTGTCGACCGCGCATGATCGAATTCGGCCACAGCTCGCACGTCGGCTTGCGCCGCGAGCACAACGAAGACACCTACTATGCCGACGCCGACATCGGAGTCTGGCTGGTAGCCGACGGCATGGGTGGCCACGAGCATGGTGAAGTCGCCAGCGCGATCGCGCGCGATACGCTGATTTCCGAGATCAACAAGGGCACGCCGCTGGTTCGTGCCGTGCAACTGGCCGACGAGGAGATCATCCGCCACTCCAACCGTCGCAGCGAGGCGCTGCCGATGGGCACGACCATTGCCGCCATGCGCCTGGTCGGCGAGCATGAATACGAAATCGCCTGGGTCGGCGACAGCCGCGTCTACCTGTTCGATGGAACGCTCAAGCAGATCTCGCAGGACCACTCCTACGTGCAGGAGCTGATCGACCAGGGAGCGATCACCAGCGAGCAGGCGCGCAACCATCCCCATCGCAACGTGGTGACGCAGGCGCTGGGGGTCACCGATCCGCAATCGCTGCGGGTCGAGCTGTTGCGTGGGGAGTTCGGTAACGGCATGCAGATCCTGCTCTGCAGCGACGGCCTCACCGAAGAGGTCAGCGATGCCGAGATTGCCGCATTGCTGGGCCGACAGGAGCTTTCTGCCCAGGAGTGCGTCGACCAGCTGATCCTGGCGGCACTGGACGGCGGCGGCTCGGACAACGTCACCGTCATCCTCGTGCGCAACCGCTGAGCGCAGGCCCGTTCGCCAATTGGCGGAAACCCTTCGATTTGAAACAGGAACGCCTCCGCGGGGAGGCGTCCTGCATCCGGCCTTGGCTAGGGTGCGGCAGCGCGCAGCGCCGCGAGGGCTGAATTGAAGCCCTGCACCGACCAGGAATTCTCGTCCTTGATCACCGCGTAGAGCGCATCGAGGCGACTGCGCAACAGGGCCGCCTTGTCGGCGTCGAGCTTGCCGTCGTTCTCGAAGGCGACGACCACGGACTGCGCGGCCATGGCCACCTGTTCGGCCGAAGCATAGTCGCGGTACTCGCCGCGCCTGGCATCGGCCTCGATGCTGGCGAGGATCGTGTCCAGGCTGTCCGGCCCGTAGTTGAACGCCGCGACCGCAGGCAGCAGGCCATCAATAGTCGCGCGCAGGCGACGGGCCGCCGCGAAGGTCGCGTCGCGGCTCTGCGTGGTCGCCTTGTGCAGGGCCCGGGTCTGTTCGAGCAGGCGTGCCGCTGCCGCCTTGTCGACGGGTGCAAGCACGTGGCGGAACATGACCAGGTTGGCGTCATTCAGGCGGACGACGCCCGGACCCAGCCCGGTGCCCTGGCGTGGCCCCCATTTCCGGCCCGACATGAGCTTGTGGCAGGCATGGCAATCGAACAGGACGAGCTCGGGGAAGATTCCCTTCCAGCCGGCGTTTTCGTCGACGACCAGGTCGAGCAGATTCTCGGCAGCGACGCCCTGGCCGACGGCCCAGTCGCGGACGCCGTTCCATTCACCCTTGCGCTTGGTCCAGGCTTCACCAATCTTGTAGTGCGGATGCAGCCAGGTGAACGTATCCAGTTCGAAGGACAGGCGTGGATGGCCCGCGCCCATGATGCGGTGCGTGATCATTCGATCGGCCGTGCCCATGTGGCAGGAAAGGCACAGGCGCGCGCGCTCGATCGGCTGATCGGTCGGATACATGCCGTTTTTCACGTTTTCCGCGTGGGTCACGCTTCGGTCGGCATGTGCGTTGAGCCAAAGCTCCGCACCACCGTGGCAGGACTCGCAGCCGACGCCATCGGACAACTGGAAGCGGTCGCCACGCTTGTCGGCCGCGATCGAATCGGCATGGCAATCCAGGCAGACCTTGGCCGAAGCGGGATCGCCGATGCCGAGGTTGCGGGCAATCGCCTTGGAGGCGTCGCTGCCCAGGGTCTGCCACGCCTTTGCGTGCGGGTCGAATTCCTGCCAGACCGCGAATTCATTCTGCAGGACGTTGGAATCGCGAAATGGTTGCGAAGCACCATGACAGACGCTGTTGCTGCAACTGGCCACGCCGAGATGCTTGTGGGATTCAATGCTGCTGACTGCCGAAGTCGCGGCCGTCGCCAAGGCAGGACACAAGGCAAGCAGCAGCATGACGAGCAATGCAGAACCGCAACGCTTCATAGATCTTCTCCCCGTAGCTATCCGGTTGGACTCACGTTCGGGCTATCTTCCCCACTGCGATTATGCACCACATCGCAGTCATATCTCACGCCCCTGCGCGTGGAGTCCGCCGGACTCGCGGAAATCCACTGCAAAATTGCGCCCCGGCGGGCTCCACGGCGGTGTCCGCAACGGCGCAAGCACCGCCCCGGCACGCGGGCGCGGACACGGGGCAATTGTGGATCCGACGCAACCGGGGGCTTCTGCGCGTGGTCGGACATTGCCCACCCGCAACGGGACACTTATCGGGATTCAGCCCGAGGCTGCCGCCACACGCATGCGCCGCGACTGCTCCCGTCGATTGCTTCGAGCCGTTGCTCGTGCGCCGCCAACTCCTCGTCACTGGCGCGGATCACGCGCAGGCGCGCGCCGGCCACCGGCCCGAGCTCGACGGCATGTTGCGGCTGCTCCGCGGCTTCCACGGCGAGTCCCAGATCACCCTGGCCCGCCGTCATGGACAAATAGACGTCGGCCAGCAGGTGCGCGTCGACCAGGGCTCCATGCAGCTCGCGGTGCCGGTTGTCGATGCCGAGGCGCTTGCACAGGGCATTCAGGTTGTTCTGCTGGCCGGGAAACTTCTCCCGGGCAAGTTGCAGGGTATCGAGGATCGTCGACAGTTCGCGCAGGGATGCCGCGCCAGGTCCGAGGCGGGCCAGCTCGGCATCGAGGAAGCCGACGTCGAATTCGGCGTTGTGGGCGATGATCTCGGCGCCCTCGACAAAGGCAAGAAATTCCGCCACGATCTCGCCGAACCTCGGCTTGTCGAGGAGGAAGTCGTCGCCAATGCCGTGCACCGCGCGCGCGCCTTCGTCGACGTTCCGCTCCGGGTTGAGGTAGGCATGGAATGTCCGCCCGCTCGGGCGCCGCTCGAGCAGCTCGACGCAGCCGATTTCGATGACCCGATGTCCCTTGGCGACTTCGAGGCCAGTCGTTTCCGTATCCAGCACGACCTGTCTCATTGGACCTCCAGCAATCCGTCACGCGCCGCTTCGGCGGCACTGCGCGCAAGCACGTCCACGCGTTCGTTCTCGAGGTGCCCGGCATGGCCTCGCACCCAGTGCCAGTCGACCTCGTGCGGCGCCAGCGCCAGTGCCAGGCGTTCCCAAAGGTCGCGGTTCTTGACCGCGTCGCCACCGGTGGTGCGCCAGCCCTTGGCGATCCAGCGCGGCATCCACTCCCTGACCCCGCGCATGACATATTGCGAATCGGTCGTCAGCGCAACGGTGCAGGGTTTGCGCAAGGCCTCAAGGCCGCTGATCACGGCCAGCAGTTCCATGCGGTTGTTGGTCGTATGCGCCTCGCCGCCGCAGAGTTCGCGTTCGTGGGTCCCGCGACGCAGGAGGGCGGCCCAGCCGCCCGGTCCAGGGTTGCCCAGGCATGCGCCGTCGGTGAAAAGTTCGATGCTGCTCATGGGCTGACACGCCGGCTTGGGGATTGCGCCAGGCCCCGGTTGATGGGCACGCGGCTGCTGGCCTGGCGCAGCGGAATCGCGCGCATTCCCTCGCGATGCTTGCGCGCGACCAGCAGCCATGCGCCGTGCCAGATGGCCCCGCTGGTCTGCTCGTCCACCAACAGCCCGGACGTGGCCCTGGCCGGCCAGCTGCCACCGAGGAATTCGCTGCGGCCAGGCGCCAGGTCGCGCTCGGCGAGCACGTGCCGCATGCGTGCCGCGAAGCGGCAGTGAGGCACGCGCATGCCCTGCCGCGCACGTCGCGACCACCAGAACCGCCACGGGCTCAGTGGATTCAGTCCGAACAGCATCAAGGCTCCGCCCGGGGCGAGGACGCGCGCCAGCTCGGCCTCGATTCCGCTGTCGTGGCCAAGCGCATCGAGCGCGTGGCGTACGACGACCAGCTGAAGGCTCGCGCTCTCGATGGGCAGGGCGTCCGGCGCGCAGTGCAGGTCGCCCCGCAGCGCGTTTTCGTGGACGTGAAGGCTGATCAGGTCCGGGTGGCTGGAAATGCGATGCTCGCGGGCCCCCGCCAGGGGCGCGATGGAAAGACAGGGCCCCGACGCGACGAGTGCGGCGCGTCGGCGGACCAGGTTCCATTCCCGGCCCAGCAGACTCTGCATTTCGGCGAGTTCGAAAAGACTGCCAGGGACCAGTTGCACGGCGTGGGGACTTCCGGTTCCGGAGCGGGGATCTCCGCAGACTGTCGAGTTTAAGGCAACGCCGATCAAGTCGCACAACCGTCATGGCATTCAGAAGGTTCGCCAGGCGTGCTGCGTGGCGAAGTGAAGGCTGGTTGCTTGACGAGCCGCGCGGTGCGGCTGGCGGACCTT
>DAIMYT010000129.1:0-2104 GCA_036734345.1 Dokdonella sp.
CGAAGAAGATCAGCGCGAATCCGAGCCAGACCAGAGACAACGCGCTGCTGCGCGCCAGCCTGAGTTCTGCGCGCAGCAGTGCTAGGGCGGCCTCGGCCACCTGCATGGCGCCGCGCAGCGCCTCGCGCGCGCTGGCGATCAACGACTCGGTCGAATGGACCGGTTCGTCGTCGCCATCCGGCGCTCCCCTCGGCGGCATCTCGCGATCCTCAGCGGCGACGCAAGAGTCGGCTTGCCACGGCGCCTACCGCAATGGCGATGCCGACCGCAGCCCAGGGATGGGCACGGATCTGTTCGGAGGTCACCGTACCAAGGCGCTTCGCTCCCTCGCCGAAGCGATCGCCCGCGGCGGCGAGTTCTTCGTGGAGGTGTGCGCCGCTGCTGCGCAGCTTTTCGCTGAAACGGCTGGCCGACTTCGCCGCTTCGTCGAGTCCATCGCTGATCTTCCCGGCGATCGTGCTGGTGACCGTGGATGCGGCTTCGGCAGCGTCGTCGGCGGCCTTTCTCTCTTGTCTGGACAGTGTGCTCATGATCGGCTCCTTTCAGGGTGGGTTCCGGCGCGGGACGCCTTGTGCGGCCCCGCATACGCCAAAGGCGCACCATGGCATGCTCGCACGCGAAGGCTGAAGCCTGCATGGCTGGGACTGCAGCCACACGGCAACGCGGCATCAGTCCGGGCGGGAATCGATTTCGTGCGGCGCGACGGGTGCCTCGCGCATGCACAAGCACCTGCCGCATGACCGCCCCGCTGCGCGGTGTGACACCACGCGCCAAGGTGTGACAGCCCGCGCTGGATTGCGCTATCGTTGGGCCGTCCGTACGCTGGTTGATGCTGACGAAAGGGGATCACCACATGGCCTCGCAGTTGACCGGGCCTGGGTTGCAGGGAGCTTGGAAGCGTGCGCATCGGCGCCAACATCTGCTGAATGCCGGGTGCCTCGCGGGTCCCATTGGCAGGTTTCGTGCATGTTTGGATGCAAAGTCTTCCCATCGAATCCGCTGTGGAGGCGTCACTCACGAACGCGAAGGTCCTGTCCTGATTATCCGGAGCGCCTGGCAATAATGAAATCGTCCCTTGTCCCAATGCGTGCGGTTCGCGGATCCGCGGCCCCCAAGATCATCGCTGGCGTGCTCGTCCTCGCCATCCTCGCCGGTGGCGCATGGTGGTATTTGAACAAGCGCGACGTCGCCGCGCCGGTTGCGACTCCGGCGGTACCCGGGAGCGTGACCGCTGGCGCGACCGCGCCGGCCGACGCGGCAGTCTCGCCGGCTGTCGAGGAACTGAGCATCGACCAGTTGTATCGCGAGGCTCGCAAGGCGATGTCCGAACAGCGCATGGTTGCGCCAGCCGGCAACAACGCACTGGATTACTATCTGGCGATCCTCGAGAAGGATCCCACCAACTCCGGCGCCAACGAGGCGCTGCGCGAACTCTTTCCATTCGCCAGCGGCACGGCGGAGCAGGAGATCACCCAGGGCAACCTCGATGAAGCGAACCGGATCATCGCTTCCCTGGCCAAGGCCGATCCGAGCAACTACACGCTGACCATACTTCGCAGCAAGCTTGAAGCGCGCAAGAAGCAGCTCGACCAGCAGGAGGCCCAGGCCGCCGCTGCTGCCGCCGCCGCTGCCGCTGCCGCATCCGCGCCTGCGCCGAAGCCGGCTGCGCCGGCCGAGCCGCTCCCCGTACCGACCGACGCCGCCGCCACGGCAGCGGCGC
This sequence comes from Dokdonella sp., assembly GCA_036734345.1. Lineage (GTDB taxonomy): Bacteria > Pseudomonadota > Gammaproteobacteria > Xanthomonadales > Rhodanobacteraceae > Dokdonella. Next base: position 1,721 of record DAIMYT010000129.1, read on the forward strand.
CGCCGCCCGCGCCGTTAGCGCCAGCACCGAAGCCGACCCCGCCGCCGGCCCCCCCGCAGGGCGAGTCTCGCGACGTCGAGGTGGTTACGCCAGTGGCGCCGTCTTACCCGAGCCAGGCGGCACGCAATCGCGAGGAAGGCTGGGTGGAGGTCGAGTTCACGGTGACCGCGGCCGGCACGGTGGAGAATGCGAAGGTCACGGCATCCGAACCTCCCCGCGTGTTCGATCGCGAAGCGGTGCGTTCGATCGAGCGGACCAAGTTCAATCCGCGCCTGGAAAATGGCGTGGCGGTCAACGCGACGGTGCGCCGCCGGATCGAGTTCAAGCTCGGGCGCTGATCCCCGCCGCCGAGCAGGCGGGCCTCTGGAAGCTGCTCTCGCGCAT
>DAIMYT010000129.1:2114-10035 GCA_036734345.1 Dokdonella sp.
GCGTGCCGGTCCACGCGGCGGGGCGCCGCGGGAACGAGTACAAGGGCGGGCGCGGATCCCCGCCGCTGACTACCGCCCGGAATCCCGGCTGTCGCGCGCGCAACGCGGCGCGTCAGCCCAGCAGGCTGCGCCGCAAGTGCACGAGCATGTCGTGTTCGGCATCCGTCCCGACCGGTTCGCTGGCGAGGTGCAGCAGTTTCTGGGCAGCGGCTTCATGGGCATCGCCGCTGAGGCTCGATGCGAGTTGCCCGGCGAAATCCGTGAGCACGAGCAGGCCAAGGCCACGCAAGGTAACAGTGCTTTCTTCGGCCGCCTTGTACAGCTGCGCAATTGCCTCATTGCGCGCCTGCAACGAACGCAGGGGAAAGAGTGGCGCGCTCCAGGGCCACCACGACGAGCGGATGCGATGCACGACATCGCGGCGAAACAGGCTTTCGAGCAGGTGGCGGCTGATCGGATTCAATCGAGTCACCAGCAGTTCGATGGCCGCACCCATCGGCAATCCATTGGCCGGCCCGGAAAGGACCTGGGCCGCTGCCGCCAGTTGCGGATGGGTCGTTGGCAGGACCGCCTCGACGGCGATGTGGCCGCTCTTGTAGCGCAGGCGGCGTTGTTCGGCGAGATCGAGGATCAGTGCCGCCGCAGACAAGGTATTCATGTCGGCATGCGCGCGCGACAGGTCGATGTCGCCGCGCTGCGGTTCGAGGCATAGCAACATCAGTTGCTCGGCGATCAGCATTTGGCCCTCCAGGGGTGCGACCGGGTTCGGTCGGGCCGACGAGCGTGAAGCAACGCCAAGGCTGTACAACGGAAAGCGGCGCCTATGCTACGGCATCGGGAGTGTACAGGTGGAATCCGGGCCCGCGGAGCACAACCCGCACAGCGAGACCGGCCCCTATCCTACTCGACGTCTCCACCACTGCTGGTTGGCGAGCCCGATGGGCCGACGCCGGCCCAGTCGATCGAGGGCAGCCCGAGGTAGCGGTCGAACAACATCGGCAGCAAGCCGCTGGGAGCCGCGCACTCGCAGTTCCAGAGCATGACCATGCCGAAACGCCGCTTTGGCAGGAAGCCGATCATCGCGCGATAGCCCTGCACCGCGCCGGCGTGGAAGACCAGCGGCTCGCCGGCGTATTCGTAGACCCGCCAGCCGAGCGCGTAGCGCGCGTCGAGCAGGCGTCCGCGCCGCCACGGCGTCGATCGAAGGTCGCGCGGCGTCTCCACCAGCGGCGCGTGCAACTGTTCGAGCAGTTTGGGGGACAGGACGTCCGGTCGCCCGCCCATCTGTGCGATCAACCACTGTTCCATGTCGCGCAGGCTGGCGTTGACCCCGGCTGCGGGCGGCATGCGGTAATAGGTCTCGTTCGGCATGAACGGCTTCCAGCCCCGGCCGGCACGCCGGTGCGGACGCGCCCAGTGCGCGGAGTTCTCGAGCGAATCGCGGCCGTAGGTCGCGCTTTCCATGCCGAGCGGATGGAAAATGCGCTTCTCGACCTCGTGGTAGAAGAAGTCGCCGGTCAGCGCATAGGTGATGTCGCCGATCAGGCTGAAGGCGACGTTCTGGTAGGCATAGCATTCGCCGACCGGGCAGGCCATCGGGACTTCACTGAGGCGCTCGACCAGCAGCGGATAGGGTTCGTCCTGTTCGAGCAGGTTGTCGTAGGTGTTGTGCGGCAAGCCGACGCGGTGGCTGAGGATGTCGCCGATGGTGAGTTTGCTGCTGGACTCGTCATCGGCCAGGGCGAAAGTCGGCAGCACGCTGGAGATGCGCGTGTCCCAGTGCATCACGCCATCCTCGACCAGCAGGCCGGCGAGGGTGGTGGCAAAGGCCTTGGACAGCGAGGCGAGGCGGAACACCGTGTCCGGTTCCACCTTCTCCTTGCGCGCCCAGTCGGCGTAGCCGACGCCGCGTTCGAGGATCACCTTGTCGTCCTTGACGATGGCCACGGCCAGCCCCGAAACTTGCCCGGCGTTCTCGATGTGGTCGACCCAGCGATTGAAATCCTCGGCAACGGGTGCCGCGTCCCTGGCGATGCTGCGCACATCGACCTGGACAGGCTTGGCCGCATGATGGGCCGGGCGCCGGCGCGCTGCCTGCGCGTCCTGCGTTGCGCTGGACAGGACGAATGCCGCCACGACCAGGGCGCCGATGAGGGACTGATTCTTGCTGACTGTCATGGACGATTGCTGGCGCATGCTATGCTCGAAATCATACGTTGAATCACGCATTCGTGGAGAGGAAATATGAGTTCCCTGATACTCCTTGCGATCATCGTCGTATTCGCGTTTTATGCGATCAGTGTCTACAACGGACTGGTCACTTCGCGCAATGCCTACAAGAACGCCTTTGCACAGATCGATGTCCAGCTGACCCGTCGCTACGACCTGATCCCGAACCTGGTCGAAACCGCCAAGGGATACATGAAGCACGAGCGCGAAACGCTCGAGGCCGTCGTCCAGGCGCGCAATTCCGCGGTCTCCGGCCTTTCGGCCGCAAAGGCCAACCCGGGCGATCCCGCGGCCATGAAGCAGCTGTCCGGCGCCGACAATGCCCTGACCCAGACGCTCGGCAGGTTGTTCGCCCTGTCCGAGGCCTATCCGGACCTCAAGGCCAACCAGAACATGATGCAGCTCAGCGAAGAGCTGACCTCGACCGAAAACAAGGTGGCCTTCGCGCGCCAGGCCTACAACGACTCGGTCATGGGCTACAACAACGCCCGCGAGGTGTTCCCGAGCTCGATCGTGGCCAACATGTTCAGTTTCCAGGCGGCCCAGCTGCTGGAAATCGAAGCGCCCGAGAAGCGCGAGGCCGTGAAGGTTTCGTTTACTTGAGCCTCGCGGCGGACCGCCTGTCAGCGATGACAGGCGGCCGCGGCCTGTCGGGATCGGGGGTCTGGCGTTGAATTTCTTCGCCCATCAGGAACTTGCGCGAAAGCAGACGCGACGCATGATCGTGCTGTTCACGCTGGCCGTGATCTGCATCGTCGTGGCAGTCGATTTTGTCGTCATGGTCGCCCTCGGCGTCGGTTCCGAAAGCCGGCGCGGCGCAGCCGGCTCCGGCTTCGGCGCGATCGCCGCGACCACGCTGGGCGTCATCGCCGTCATCGGCCTGGCCACGCTGTACAGGATCTCGACCCTGCGCAGTGGCGGCAGTGCCGTCGCGCTGCAGCTCGGCGCTACCCCGGTGCCGATCGACACCACTGAATTCGCCTATCGCCGGCTGCGCAACGTGATCGAGGAAATCGCGATCGCATCCGGCGTGCCGGTGCCGGAGATCTTCGTTCTCGAAGACGAAACCGCGATCAACGCCTTCGCTTCCGGCTATACGCCCGCGGATGCGGCGGTGACGGTGACCCGCGGATGCCTCGACAAGCTCACCCGCGATGAACTGCAGGGCGTCATCGCGCACGAATTCAGCCATGTCCTCAACGGCGACATGCGCCTGAACATCCGGCTCATCGGCGTCGCCTTCGGCATCCTCGTGCTGGCCATCGTCGGGCGCAAGATCGCCGAGACCTCGGGGCGTTCGCGCAGCCGCGACAGTGGCGGCATCGTCGTGTTCGGCATCGCCCTGCTCGTGGTCGGCTACATCGGCGTGTTCTTCGCGCGCATCATCAAGGCCTCGGTTTCGCGCCAGCGGGAATTCCTCGCCGATGCATCGGCCGTGCAGTTCACGCGCCAGACCGATGGCATTGCCGGCGCGCTGAAGAAGATCGGCGGCCTTTCCGAAGGCTCGAAACTGACCAGTCACGACGGCGAGGAAGTGGCGCACATGCTGTTTGGCGATGGCGTCGGTTACTCCGCCCTGTTCGCCACGCATCCGCCCCTGGTCGAGCGCATCAGGCGCCTGCAGCCGCGTTTCGATCCGGCTGAATTCGCCGGCATCGCGGCGGACTGGACGCAGCCACGGCGCGTCGGCGAAACCGACGATCCGCACGCCTCCCTGGCCGGTTTCGCGCCGGCGCGATCGGCGGCGGAAGCGCCGTTGCCGGCGCGCAGCGCAGCACTGCCGGCGGCCTCGCGCGAGCTGCACCTCTCGGCCCGCGGCGTGGCCGAGCAGGTGGGCAATCCCGACACCGGTGACTACCAGGCCGCGGCGGCCCTCAACGCGACGATTCCCGATGCGCTGGTCGACGCCGCGCACGGGCGCGAGCAGTCGGTGTCGGTCGTGTTTGCCCTGTTGCTGAATGCCGACGAGGCCGTGCGCAGGCAACAGATCGACCTGGTCAGCCACTATTACGACGCCGGCACCGCCGCCGAGGTCGAGGCACTGGCCGCGCAGACGGCTGGCCTGCATCCGATGCAGAGACTGCCGCTGGCTGCACTCGCCTTTCCGGCCCTGCGCCGGCATCCGCGGCCGAAGCTGCAGGTGTTCGTGATCGTCCTCAAGCAGTTGATCAAGGCCGATGGCAAGGTCAGCCTCGAGGAATACTGCCTGGCCCGGCTGGTCGGCATCCAGGTCGTCGATGCGCTGAACCCCGCGGCGACCCGCACCATGGGCCGGATCAAGCTCGGCGATGTCCAGGCCGAATTGTGCGACCTGTTCGCGGTCGTGGCGGAATATGGGCACGATGACGCCGAGGGTGCGCGGCGCGCCTACATGCTCGGGCTTCATGAAGTGCTGCCCGGGCTCAAGCCGTCCTACAGCCCGCCCCCGGACTGGGCCATGGCGCTCGACCGCGCGCTTCCGCGGCTCGACCTGCTGGCGCCCGCCGGCAAGGAACTGGTGGTGCGCGGGCTGACCCACGCGATCAGCGCAGACGGCGTGGTCAGCGTCAACGAGGCGGAACTGCTGCGTACCGTCTGCGCTGCCCTGCATTGTCCGCTGCCGCCGATCCTGCAACAGTAGGGCCGATTGCCACTGCCCGGGGATCGCAAACATCGCCTTTGCATTGCGATACGGCGGCGGGTCGTGGAGCATAGCGGCCCCGCAGCAGCCCCCGACCCGATGAATCCGGATTCCGACAGCGTAGACGCACGTCTCGAGCAGGTCCTGCGCGATTTCGGTTCGCGCCTGGGCGTACTCATGCGCAGCTATCGCCTTGATCGGCATGGCATTGATCCCGACGACGTCGAGCAGGAAGTGCGCATCCGGCTCTGGAAAGCGATCTCGCGTGACCGCTCCGGGGCCTTTCATGCGTCTTATGTGCAGAGAGTGGTTGCGACGACCGTGATCGACGCCCTGCGCAGGGCCGAAGTCCGAGCTGCGGAGCCCTTGCCCGAGAACGACGACGAACCCGGCCAGTTGCCGGAAACCGGCGTCGGACCCGAGCAGTCGGCCACGGATGGCGAGCGTATGAGCGGCCTGCAGCGATGCCTGGCGGAGATTCCCGAACGCCGGCGCCTGCCGATCACGCTGCATCTGCAGGGCTTTTCCCTGCAGGAGATCGCCGATGTGGCCGGAACTTCGGCCGAAGCGGCACGGAAATTGGTAACGCGCGGGCTCGATGACCTCAAATCGCGCCTGCGGGAACTGGGATATGGTGAATTCGATGACTGAGCGCAGCTTGTCCAGACTCTACCGCCGCATGGCTACGCAGCCGGCGACCGGTACGGCCGAACTGCTGGACGCGGAGACCCTGGTGGCCGCATCCGCCGGCAGCCTCAAAGGCGACCGCCGCAATGAAGTCGCGGCGCGGCTTTCGCGCTCGCCGTTGCAGACCGACCTGGTGCGCCTGTTGCGCGATCTTGCCGCGGACGCCGAGACTCTGGCCGGTGCCGTTGGCGAGCGCCAGGGCCATGCCCATTCGCGGGATTCACGTGGCCGTCGGCATGCGCCGGTTGCCCGCCGCCATGTCCGCCACCTGCGATGGGCCGGACTCGCCGCCTGCCTGATGCTCGTTTTCGGCGCCGTGCTCTGGCATCCGGGTGTCAACGAATCGGGCATTTCCGGCAATTCAGCGCAGTCTTCGGCAAAGCCCGACCGCATCTTCACCAGCAAGGACAGGATCTTCGCCATGGTCGATGAGCGCGCGGCGCCCGACGCTGTCTTCCACACGGATTTCAACGGCGGCTAGCGTCGCCAGTGTTGCGGCTCAGACGAGCGCCCGGCAAGTCCGGGCGTTTCGCTTTCTGGAAGGTGTTGACTTTGGCGCAGGGGGGGTAAATTATACATTCTGTAATGTTGCAGAGAAAATGTAGAGGAGCACGGAATGCTTGCAACGAAATGCCTGTGGCTGACGGCACTGCTGGCGATGATTCCGCCTGCTGCGATTGGGCAGCCGGCAGCTAGCGCACACCTGTCCCGCGCCGAGCGACTCCAGACCGCATTTACCACGGTCGCGTCCATGGCAGACGGCAGCGTGGTCACCATGAGATACGCGTTCCAAAATGCAAATCAAATGTTCGACGAACTGGGTATTGAGCCGCCGGCCACCACGCAATCCGCCGGGGATCCCCCGGGAACGCCGCCTCCGCCGGGGCCCTCGTCGGTCCCGGGTGACGTAACCCGGGTGACCTATCAGATAACCTCGCCAGGATGGCTGCGCACGACGACCTATTCGCGCCCGGTGAACTACAACAGCAATAGGACGTACACAACAGGGGATTGGACCCTGCAAAACGACAATATTACCAATACCGGCGGTGGGACTTGTCACGGGATGAATACTGACGATTGCCCGGAATCGGTCAACTGAACAGGTCGCAAGTTTTTTTCAGAAAGCAGGGCAACAATGCCTGCTGGTAGATAAGCCCCGCAGAGATGCGGGGCTTTTTGCTTTGGGACCAAAGTCTCCGCGAGAAATTTGGAGCGCCGTTGATCAGGCGCCGACCGCGCTGGCATGTTCGCGGGTAGCCGCAAAGCGGACGTCGGGCCAGCGCTCCTCGGTCAGTTGCAGGTTGACCCGCGACGGCGCGAGGTAGACCAGTTCGCCCGCCGCATCGACCGCCAGGTTCTGCGCGGCCTTCTCGCGGAACTCCTCGAGCTTCTTCGCATTCGTGCAATGCACCCAGCGCGCGGTGACCACGCCGACGTTCTCGAACGCGCAGACGACGCCGTACTCGTCCTTGAGCCGGTAGGCGACCACTTCGAACTGCAGCACGCCGACCGCGCCGAGGATCAGGTCGTTCGACATCAGCGGCCGGAAGAACTGGGTGGCGCCCTCCTCGGACAGCTGGGCCAGGCCCTTCTGCAACTGTTTCATCTTCAACGGATCCTTCAGGCGCGCGCGACGGAACAGTTCGGGGGCGAAGTTCGGGATGCCGGTGAAGCTCAGGACCTCGCCCTCCGAGAAGGTGTCGCCGATCGAGATCGTGCCGTGGTTGTGGATGCCGATGACGTCGCCGGCGAAGGCCTCGTCGACGATTTCGCGGTCGGAAGCCATGAAGCTCAGCGCATTGGCCAGCTTCATTTCCTTTCCGGTGCGCGTGTGCAGGGCCTTCATGCCGCCACTGAACGTACCCGAGCAGATGCGCATGAAGGCGACGCGATCACGGTGCATCGGATCCATGTTCGCCTGGATCTTGAACACGAAGCCGCTCATGTGCGGCTCGTCCGCGCTGACCGTGCGCGTGGTCGTTTCGTGCGACTTGGGCGGCGGCGCATGTTCGACGAAGAAATCGAGCAGCAGCTGCACGCCGAAGTTGTTGACCGCCGAGCCGAAAAAGACCGGGGTCAGCTTGCCGGCCAGGTAGGCATCCTGGTCGAACGGGTGCGAGGCGCCGCGCACGAGCTCGAGTTCGTCGTTGAGCTCGCGCCAGGCCTCGTCGCCGATGCGCGTGCGCAGGGCCGGATCGTCGAGGCCCTTGAAGATGGTCGAATCCTGGCGGGTGAAGTTCCTGCCCGGCTCGAACACGTGCACCTCGTCGAGCAGCATGTGGTAGACGCCCTTGAGGCGCGAGCCCATGCCGATCGGCCAGGTGATCGGCGCGCACTGGATTCCCAGCACCGACTCCACCTCCTCGAGCAGTTCGCCCGGTG
>DAIMYT010000130.1:0-3517 GCA_036734345.1 Dokdonella sp.
CAAGGCCATTGCCGAGATCAAGAAGCTGATGGTCGAACGGCGCGCCTGAGCGCGTCGGACCCGCGGATGGACGACGCAATCAAGCGTTTGCGCTGGCGCTGCCGGCGTGGAACGCGTGAACTCGACCAACTGGTCGGTTGGTGGCTTGAAGAGCGCTACCTGCAGGCAAGCGATGAACTGCGCCAGGGTTTTGCCGGCCTGCTCGAACAGCAGGACCCCGACCTGTGGGACTGGATCATGGGCCGCGGCGAACCGGCGGATCCGCAACAGGCCCAGGTGATCGATGAAATCCGCGCCCGCCATCGCGTTTGACTATCGGCCGAGCCGCAGTGTCGGCCTTGCGATCGGCGGCCTGTTCGTGCTGTCACTGCTGGCGATATCACACAGTGGCATCAGCATGCGGTGGGGCTGGATCTTGGCCGTGGCCGCTCTGTCGACGGGCTTGCAGGCCCTGTACCGGCATTTCCACCCGGGCATGGTGCGCATTGCGCGAACCGGGGCCGGCTGGATGCTGGTCGACCGACGTGGCCTGGAATACCCGGTCGACCTGATCCGGCACATCCGACGCGGGCTCCTGCTGGTGCTGCATTTCAGGCACGAGTCGGGGCATCGCCGCTCGTTCGTGCTGATGCCGGACAATGTGGATGCGGATCTGCGCCGGCGGCTGCTGCTGGCGCTGGCGACCGAGCCGAAGCCGGACGCAGTGGGCGCGGGCCCGGCGTAAAGGCAGGAATGGCGCCTCGCCGACCGGTCCCGGACTTGCCGCCCGACCATCCATTGCGGCACTCTTCCGCTTCTGCGCTGTCCTCTACGGGACGCTACAGCTGCTGCGGCGCCTACCAGGGATAGCAATCCGGCATGTTCCGACCGCTCGAATTCTTCATCGGCCTGCGCTACACGCGTGCCAAGCGCCGCAACCACTTCATTTCGTTCATTTCGCTGGTGTCGATCCTCGGCATTGCGGTAGGCGTGACGGCATTGATCACCGTCATCTCGGTGATGAACGGGTTCGATCACGAGCTGAAGAGCCGCATCCTCGGCATGGTCGCGCACGCGACGGTCGAGGGCGTGGACGAAAGCGTCCGAGCCTGGCCCGAGGCGATCAGGCGCGTGGAAGGCAATCCGCACGTGTTGGGCGCGGCGCCGTACGTCGAGCGCGAAGCCATGCTGCAGGGCGAACGCGTCTCCGGCGCCGTCGTACGCGGCGTGTTGCCGGAATACGAGCCGAAGGTTTCCGAAATCGACCGCAAGATGGTCGAGGGCAAGCTCGATGACCTGACGCCGGGCGGTTTCAAAATCGTGCTGGGCCGCGAACTGGCGATGAAACTGGGCGTCACCGCCGGCGATTTCGTCACCGTCATCACGCCCGAGGTCAGTACTTCGCCGGTCGGCGTGCAACCGCGATTCAAACGCTTCAAGGTCAGCGGAATCTTCGAGATCGGCATGCAGGAGTACGACGGCGCACTCGCCGTCATGCACATGCAGGATGCGGAAACGCTCTACCGGCTGGACGGGCCGACCGGCATCCGCCTGCGCCTGGATGACATGTTCCTCGCCTATGCCGTGGCGCGCGACCTGTCCGGCCAGCTCGGCCAGTCCTACATGGTCTCCGACTGGATGCAGGGGCACAGCAATTTCTTCAAGGCGATCGCCATGGAGAAGAAGGTCATGTTCCTGATCCTTTCGCTGATCGTCGCGGTGGCTGCGTTCAATCTCGTTTCGACCCTGGTCATGCTGGTCACCGACAAGCAGGCCGACATCGCGATCCTGCGCACGCTGGGCCAGAGCCCGCGCAGCATCATGGGCGTGTTCATGGTGCAGGGCGTGCTGGTCGGTACGCTCGGCATCTTCCTCGGCGTCGGATTCGGCGTCCTGCTCGCGCTGAACCTGTCGGAGCTGGTGCGCTGGATCGAACACACGTTCGGCGTGGCCTTCCTCTCCGCCGACGTCTACTACATCAGCGAGCTGCCCTCCGACCTGCAATGGGCCGATGTCGGCTGGATCACGATCACCGCCTTCGTGTTCTGCATCTTTGCCACCCTCTATCCGGCCTGGCGGGCGGCGCGTATCGATCCGGCGGCGGCGCTGCGCTATGAGTGATCCCGCCATGGACAAACCATCCACCACGCAGGCAGAGATCGTGCTGCGCGCCGACAAGGTCGCCAAGATCTACAAGGAGGGCGACCTGCGCACCGATGTGCTGCACGAGGTCAGCTTCCACGTGCGCCGCGGCGAAACAGTGTCGATCGTCGGTGCCTCGGGTACCGGCAAGAGCACCCTGTTGCACATCCTCGGTGGACTCGATACGGCGACGAAGGGTGAGGTCGAGGTCGAAGGGCAGACCATGTCGCGGCTGTCCGATCGCGCGCGCGGTGAACTGCGCAACCGCTCGCTGGGTTTCATCTACCAGTTCCATCACCTGCTGCCGGAATTCACCGCGCTGGAAAACGTGTGCATGCCGCTGCTGATCCGCGGCGCGCCGATTGCCGAGGCGCGGCAGAGGGCAAGCGCGCTGCTCGAGCGTGTCGGCCTTGCCGCGCGACTCGGGCACAAACCCGGTGAACTCAGTGGCGGAGAACGCCAGCGTGCCGCTGTGGCCCGCGCACTGGTGACGCGGCCGGCCTGCGTACTCGGCGACGAACCCACCGGCAACCTCGACGAAGACAACGCGGCCCAGGTCTATGAGCTGATGCTCGAACTCAATCGCGAGATCGGCACGGCGCTGGTCCTGGTCACCCATGACCGTGGCCTGGCCGCGCGCATGGACCGGACCCTGGAACTGCGTGGCGGCAGCCTGCACGAGCTGGAGAGGCCTGTGCGGGGCTAGAATCGGCTCTCCGGCGCCGGTACGATTGCCGGCGGGACAGGTCGGCACCATCCAGGATGGATTGTTGCGATGGAACAGGGAGAGGTCCGGCTGACGGCGTTGCGGAAAATCCGCGGCGCATTCTGCATCCCCCAACTGACGCCCATCCGCGCCGTCGCCCTGCTGGCCGGCGTGGTCGCGGTGCAGGGCCTGGCCGTATTGCCGGAGGCGGGGTGGGCGTGGGCGATCCTGCCGGTTTCGCTGTCGTTGCTGCTGGTCAGGGCGACCTCCCGTGCCCCGGTCTGGTTCGTGCTCGGATTCGCCTGGTGCGTGCTGCGCGCACATGCCGTGCTCGAGGCACGCCTGCCCGATGCGCTGCACGGCCGCGACTTCGACGTGGTCGGCACGATCCGGGATATCCCGCAGGCAGGCAAGGACAGCACGCGTTTCGAATTCGACATTGCCTCCGCCACGCTGGCAGGCAAGGCCACCGCGCTGCGCGGTCGCGTTCGCCTGAACTGGTACAAGACCGCGCCATCGCTCGAACCCTGCTCGCAATGGGCGCTGCGCCTGCGCCTGCGGCCCCCGCGCGGCTTCGTCAATCCCGGCGGCTACGACAGTGAACGCGGCGCGGCACAGCGCGGCGTGGTCGCAGTGGGCTACGTGCGCGACGCCAGCGCCAACCGCCTGCTCGAGCCGGCCCCGGCACCC
>DAIMYT010000130.1:3527-6036 GCA_036734345.1 Dokdonella sp.
GGAGGCAGTCGATCGCCGGGGCCATCGCCAAGGAACTCGGCGAGAGCCCCGCGAGCGGATTGCTGCGCGCCCTCGCGGTCGGCGACCAGCACGCCATCGGCGAGGCCGACTGGCAGGTCCTGCGCGCCACCGGCATCGGCCACCTGATCGCGATATCGGGATTGCACGTCGGCATGTTCGCCGCCTTCGGTGCATTGCTGGCCCGATTGCTCTGGAAGCTGTATCCGCGCATCACCCTGCGTGCCCCGGGGCCCCTGCTGGAGGCGCCGGCGGCGATGGCCTGCGCGCTCGGCTATGGCCTGCTGGCCGGCATGGGCGTGCCGACCCTGCGCACCCTGCTGATGATCGCGGTGGCCTTGCTCGCGCGCTACATGCGCCGCGCCACGTCGGTAGCGCAGGCGCTGGCGCTTGCGGTGCTGGCGATCATGGCCTGGGATCCACTGGCGGTCCTCGCTGCCGGCTTCTGGCTGTCGTTTGCCGGTGTCGCGATCCTGCTCCTGATCACCGCGCCGGCAGGGGCCGGAAAGCCGGCATGGCGCGAGTTGCCGCGCATGCAGCTGCTGCTGAGCCTGGCCCTGTTGCCGATGACGGTCTGGTTTTTCGGCCAGGGTTCACTGGTCGGTCCGCTGGCCAACCTGCTGGCGGTCCCCTGGGTCAGCCTGGTGGTCGTTCCACTGACCGTCTCCGGCAGCCTGCTGGTCGTCGACTGGCCTGCGCTGGGCGCACCGCTCCTGCATCTGGCCGAGCACCTGCTGTCGGGACTCTGGGTGGTCATGCAGTGGATGGCAGACCTGCCAGCGGCGCAGGCCTATTTCGCGGCGGCGCCGGTGTGGGCTTTCGTGCTGGCGATGACGGGCATTGGCTGGAGCCTGTTGCCGCGAGGGGTACCGGCGCGAGCGCTCGGTCTGCTGCTGGTCCTGCCGCTGCTGTTGCCTACGAGGCCCGAACTGGCGGAAGGCGAGTTCGAAGCCTGGGTATTCGATGTCGGGCAGGGCCTGTCGGTGCTCGTGCACACCCCCGGACGCAGTTTTCTCTATGACGCCGGCCCGCGCTACCCGAGCGGGTTCGACCTCGGCGAGACCGTGGTGCTGCCGTCCTTGCGCGCCCTCGGTATCGATGCCCTGGAACGCATGATCATCAGCCACGGCGACAGCGATCATGCCGGTGGCGCTGCGAGCCTCAGCCTGGCGTTTCCGGGTCTGCCGGTGGAAAGCGGCGAGCCGGAGCGCCTCGATATACCGGCCAGCCATTGCGAGGTTGCGACGATATCCGGCGCGGGCGGCGTCAGCGTGCGCACCGTGTCGGCGGTCAGCGATGCCGCGGCGAAGGGCAACGATCGCTCCTGCGTCGTGCTCGTCGCCGGACGGTTCGGTAGCCTGTTGCTGACCGGTGATGCAACCTCACGCATCGAAGCCCGGGTGGCCGAGGCGCTCGGCGAAGTGCCGCGGCCGCTGGTGCTCGGCGTTCCCCATCACGGCAGCAAGACCGCTTCGTCGGCGCGCTTCCTCGACGCGATCGCGCCCCAGCTTGGCCTGATATCCGCCGGTTATGCGAACCAGTTCGGACATCCGCATGCCGATGTCCTCGCGCGCTATGCGGCGCGTTCGATTCCGTTGCTGAATACGGCGGATTCGGGCTACCTGTACCTCAGGTTCGCGAACACCGGACTCGTGCAGGAGCGCGGGCGGATGCTGCGTCCGGCCTGGTGGCGCCTGCACTAGGCCGAGAACCCGGACCGCCAAATCGGGGTCTGTGCCAGCTAGCAGTCGTGCCTGCACTGGTATCATCGCCGACTGGCGCAGCCGGGGCTGGTCGCGCTGCATTATCCAAAGTCTCAAGGAGTTGCTCCAAGTGCTTGAAATTCTTATTGCTGGTGGCTGGGCGATGGTGCCCATCCTGATTTCTTCCGCGGTTGCCCTGGCCATAATCCTCGAGCGCTTCTGGACCCTGCGCCGCAAGGCGGTGATTCCGCCCGAGCTCGGCGAGCAGGTCATGACCTGGGCACGCACGCGCAAGCTCGATCCCAAGCACATCGAGGCCCTGCGCCTGACTTCGCCGCTCGGCGAACTGCTCGCTTCGGCCCTGGTCGTGCGCAACCGGCCGCGCGAAATCATCAAGGAACGCGTCGAGGACACCGGGCGGCACATCGTCCACCAGCTCGAGCGCTTCCTCAACACGCTCGGCACGATCGCCCTGATCTCGCCGCTGCTCGGCCTGCTCGGGACGGTGTTCGGCATGATCAGCATGTTCTTCGCGGTCATGGTCAGCGGCGTTGGCGATCCGCTGAAGATGGCCGGCGGCATCGGCGAGGCACTGGTCTGCACGGCCAGCGGCCTGTGCGTCGCGATTCCGGCGTACTTCTTCCACCGCTATTTCCGCGGTCGCGTCAACGATCTGGTCATCGACATGGAAAAGCAGGTCATCGCGTTGACCGACGAGTTGAGCCTGGCATCCGATGCCACTCCCGTTCGCGCCGCAGGCTGATTTCCGATGCGCATCGCCTCCAACC
>DAIMYT010000130.1:6046-9976 GCA_036734345.1 Dokdonella sp.
GGAGTGCAGCCGCTGCCACGGCTGGGCGGCAGACGGGAAGCCCGAGGACCCGCATCGCCCCGAGCCGCCGCGAAGAAGATTTCGAGATCAACGTGATCTCGCTGATCGACGTGATGCTGACCCTGCTCATGTTCTTCGTCATGACCACGACCTTCGTCCAGCATTCAAGCATGAAGGTCACCTTGCCCGAGGCTTCCGCCACCGAGCAGGCGCGTGACGAGCAGAACCTGACCGTGCTGATCGATGCCGATGGCCGCTTCTACATCGACAACAACGAAGTGCTGAACCCCGGAATCGAAACCCTCAAGGAAGCGATCACGCGCGTCACCGGCGATGACCGCACGCGTGCGGTCATCCTGCGTGCCGACGCCAAGACCCAGCACCAGGCCGTGATAACGGCGATGGATGCGCTCGGCCAGCTGGGTTTCGAGCGCCTGAGCCTCGCCACGACCCCGAGCAAGGCGGAAGGCAAGAAGTGACCGGGCCGCACTGCCGCCGCAGCGACGAGCGCGAATAGGCGTGGCGGCCAGCGCATTCACGACCTATCGGCGCCTGCTCGGTTACGCCGCGCGGGACTGGCCCTTCGCGATCGCCGGCATCTCCGGCATGGTCTTCGACGCAGCCGTGGCCGCCGTGTTCACGGCGATGATCCGGCCGATGCTCGACGACCTGTTCATCAGCCGCAACGAAACCGCGATCCTGTGGATGCCGATCGTCATCGTCGGGTTGTTCGTCGTGCGCGGCGCAGCGACCTACGTCGCCGACTACGGGCTGGCGCGGATCGGCCGCGACGTCGTCGAAACCCTGCGTGGCGAGGTCTTCGCGCGCTACCTCGTGCTGCCGGCGAAGCATTTCGACCGCGAGCCCTCCGGCCAGATGATTTCGCGCCTGACCTACACCGTCGAGCAGGTTGCGCAGGCGAGTACCAATGCGGTCAAGGTCATGATCCTCGACAGCCTGACCGTGATCGGACTGATCGGCGTCATGCTCTACCAGAGCGCGCGGCTGACCCTGATGCTGTTCGTGATGGCGCCGCTGATCGCCGCCGTGGCCTGGATCGTCGGCCGCCGCTACCGGCGCATCAGCGGCAAGATCCAGCATTCGGTCGGGTCGGTGACGGGGATCGTCGACGAGGCGGTCAGCGGCCAGCGCGAGGTCAAGGTCTATCTCGGCCAGGCCGCAGAGCGCGCACGTTTCTCCGAGGTCAACGAGCAGAACCGCAGCCTCAACCTCAAGATCGCCTCGACCAACGCGCTCTCGACCTCGGTCGTCCAGGTCGTGGCCGCTTGCGCGCTGGCCATGGTCATCTATTTCGCCACCCGGCCCACGATGCTCCAGGCCATGAGCCCGGGCACCTTCATGTCGCTGATCACGGCGATGCTGATGATGTTGCCGTCGCTGAAGCGCCTGACCACGGTGCAGGCAATGATGCAGCGCGGCGTTGCCGCGGCGGAGGACCTGTTCGCGGTGATCGACCTGCCCGGCGAATTGGATGCCGGATCGTTGCAGGCCGAGCGCTGCCGCGGCGAGATCGAACTGCGTGACGTGGTGCTGCGCTACCCGGGCCAGTCAACGCCCGCCCTCGACGGCATCAACCTGCGCTGCGCGCCGGGAACGGTCACCGCGCTGGTCGGCCGATCCGGCAGCGGCAAATCGAGCCTCGCCAGCCTGATCCCACGCTTCTACGAACCCGATTCCGGCAGCGTCCTGCTCGATGGCCATCCCTTGAGCGCGTGGCGCCTGGACAGCCTGCGCGGCCAGATCGCCTGGGTCGGGCAGCAGATCGTGCTGTTCAACGACAGCATAGGAAAAAACATCGCCTATGGTGCGCTGGGCGGCGCGTCGCGCGAGCAGATCAAGGCTGCTGCCGCCGCGGCCAATGCCAGCGAATTCATCGATCGGCTGCCAGCCGGGCTCGACAGCCAGGCCGGCGAGGGCGGCGCCCTGCTGTCCGGTGGCCAGCGCCAGCGCATCGCCATCGCACGCGCCTTGCTGAAGAACGCGCCGCTGCTGATCCTCGACGAGGCAACCAGCGCTCTTGATACCGAATCCGAACGACTGATCCAGGACGCCCTCAAGCGCCTGCTGCGCGACCGCACCGTGCTGGTCATCGCGCACCGCCTGTCGACCATCGAGCATGCCGACCAGATCGTCGTGCTCGACGAAGGACGCATCGTCGAGCAGGGCACGCACAGGGAGCTGCTGCAACGCGACGGACACTATGCGGCGCTGCATCGCGTGCAGTTTCGCGAAGACGAGACAACCGAACCCGGCGTGACATGAAGCCGGCGGATGTCGAGCGCATCTGGTACGCAGGCGAACCACCACCGCTGTGGATGCGCGCGCTCGTTCCTGTTTACCGCCTGCTGGCCAGCCTGGCCGGTGTCCCTTACCGCCTGGGTTGGCGCAAGCCGGTGCGCTTGCCGCTGCCCGTGGTCATCATCGGCAACCTGACGGCAGGCGGCACCGGCAAGACGCCGCTCGTGCTCGCCCTCGTCGATGCCCTGCGCACGCGCGGCCTGCGCCCCGGCGTGGCCAGTCGTGGCTATGGTGGGCGCGCGAAGGAACCGATGCTGCTCGGCGATGATCCCGATCCGCTCGTTGCCGGTGACGAGCCAGCACTGATCCGCCGGCGCTCCGGCGCCGCGGTTGCGATCGGCCGCGATCGCGTCGCCGCGGCGCGACTGCTGCTTGCAAGTGGCGTCGATGTCATTCTTGCCGATGATGGACTGCAGAATCCTTCGCTCGCACGCGACATCGAGGTCTGCGTGATCGACGGGCAGCGACGCTTCGGAAACGGGCGCCTGCTGCCGGCGGGTCCGTTGCGCGAGCCCGTCAGTCGCATGCAGGGCGTGGATTTTGTCGTCTGCAACGGCGGCACCGCCCACAGCGATGAAGTTCCGATGAAGCTCGCCGGCCCGGTCGCCATCCGGCTGGCGGCGCCCCACGCCGAGCGCGCGCTTTCCGGATTCGCCGGCCAGCGCATCCATGCCGTCGCCGGCATCGGCAACCCGCAACGGTTTTTCGACAGCCTGGCTCGCTGCGGGATCGACGTCATTCCGCACGCATTCCCCGACCACCACGCGCTGCAGCGCGCCGACCTCGAGTTTGCGGATGACCTGCCCGTGCTGATGACGGAAAAGGACGCCGTGAAGTGCAGGGCGTTCGTCGACCTGCCGCTCTGGCAGGTGCCGGTGGGCGCCGTCTTGCCGGAATCGTTCCTCGACGACATCGCCCGGCGCGTGCATGCCGTTGCTGCCGAACAGGCGGCCGGAAAGACGTCCCGCCGGTAAATTCCACGGCAGTTCGCCGGCAGGCATTCGGACGTCCATATGCCTGCGCAGGAAGTTGCATCGGTAACTACCAAATGAATGCTTGACACCCCGTTTGCGCATCGGTTACGGTCCGGTCATGTCGCAGCGCAACACAAGCTTGCAGAACCACAGCCCGATCGGAAATGCAGTGATCGTGGCACGCCTGCGCCTCGCGCACGGGCTGGTTCTCGTACTTGGACTCGTACTTATTAGCTGCGGAGGTGCGGGCTAGGGTACACGTCCATCATGGGACCCCCAGAACCCCGCACTCGGAAACGAAGGCGGGGTTTTTTGTTTCCTCGTCAGGGCATGGATTCCTCCATAACGGAGCCGGTAATGACCAGTGATGCCGCGGTAGATGACAAGCAGGCCAGCAGCACAGCCGAAGCGAAGGATCGCGTGCTGATTTTCGACACGACCCTGCGCGACGGCGAGCAGGCGCCCGGCTTTTCGATGAGCCGGGCACAGAAGCTGCGCATGGCCAATGCGCTGGCGGATCTTGGCGTCGACATCCTCGAGGCCGGGTTTCCGGTTGCGTCCGACGAGGATTTCGCTTCGGTGCGCTCGATCGCGGCGAGCGTGCGCGGCCCCCGGGTTTGCGGACTGGCGCGTTGCC
>DAIMYT010000131.1:0-9847 GCA_036734345.1 Dokdonella sp.
GTCGGGTCGATCTCGTTCTTGATCTTGATCAGCGCGTCGAGAACCATCGGCCCGCAGGTGGCCAGATCGACCTCATAGGTGTCGATCCGGGGGTTGGCGCCGTCTTCCGGGTTCCAGCGATAAACGCGGAATTCGCGCACCTGCTTCGCGCCGGGCTTGGCCGGGAAGCGCTTGCCCTGCTGGATCTTCGAATTTTTCGGAAGTGCAAACTCAGCCATGACTTGAATTCTCCTGGCGAACCCCGTTGTGATCCGCGACAACCTGGGCGTGGGGAAATGCTGGTCCCTGTGCCCTGCAATTAAAGCATCGCGCCTGAAGACGCTCCTACAGCGGAACCGGCATCCGTCGATTCCCTATTCCCGCCCCTCAGTACACCCGCTTCTTCGGCGGCACCACTTCGACATCGTCGCTCAGCGTGTACATATGCACCGGCCGGAAGTCGAATCGGGAGGCACCCTTCTCGTCGACCTTGACCAGCGTGTGCTTCTGCCAGTTGACGTCGTCGCGATCCGGATAGTCCTCGCGCGCATGCGCACCACGGCTTTCCTTGCGCTGTTCCGCCGAATTGATCGTGGCCACGGCGTTGTAGAGCAGGTTTTGCAGCTCGTAGGTTTCGATCAGGTCCGAATTCCACACCAGGGAGCGGTCGCTGACCTTGACGTCCTCGAAACTCGAGAAGATCTTCGCCATCTTGTCGCAACCTTCCTTGAGCGTCTTCTCCGTGCGGAATACGGCGGCGTCGTTCTGCATGGTGCGCTGCATGTTGAGGCGGATTTCGGCGGTCGGCGAACTGCCCTTGGCATTGCGCAGCCTGTCGAGAGTGGCCAGCGCCTTGTCGCAGGCCGAGGCCGGCAGGACCTTGTGCGCGGCGCCAGGCTTGATCGTCTCGGCGCAGCGGTTGGCAACGGCACGGCCGAACACGACGAGATCGAGCAGCGAATTGGTGCCCAGCCGGTTGGCGCCGTGCACCGAGACGCAGGCCGCCTCGCCGATCGCGTAGAGACCCGGCACGACATGGTCCGGGTTCTCGCCGACCCGTTGCACGACTTCGCCGTGATGGTTGGTCGGAATGCCGCCCATGTTGTAGTGCACGGTCGGCAGCACCGGGATCGGCTGTTTGGTCACGTCGACATTGGCGAAGATGCGTGCGCTCTCGGCGATGCCGGGCAGCTTTTCGTGGATGACCTCGGGTCCGAGATGGGTCAGGTCGAGCAGGATGTGGTCCTTCTCCGGGCCGACACCCCTGCCTTCGCGGATCTCGATCGTCATCGAACGACTGACCACGTCACGCGAGGCCAGGTCCTTGGAGCTCGGCGCATAGCGCTCCATGAAGCGCTCGCCGCTGGAATTGCGCAGGATGCCGCCTTCGCCGCGGACGCCCTCGGTGATCAGGCAGCCGGCACCGTAGATTCCGGTCGGATGGAACTGGACGAATTCCATGTCCTGCAGGGCCAGCCCGGAGCGCAGCACGAGCCCGCCGCCGTCGCCGGTGCAGGTGTGCGCCGAGGTTGCGCTGAAATAGGCACGCCCGTAGCCACCGGTCGCCAGCACCACACCCTGCCCACGGAACAGGTGCAGGGTGCCTTCGGCCATGTCGAGCGCGAGCACGCCGCGGCAGGCACCTTCCTCGTCCCAGATCAGGTCGAGCGCGAAATATTCGATCATGAAGCGCGCGTCGTGCGCGAGCGATTGCTGATACAGGGTATGCAGCATCGCGTGGCCGGTGCGATCGGCCGCGGCACAGGTACGCTGGGCAGCCGGGCCTTCGCCGTACCTGGTGGTCATGCCGCCGAACGGCCGCTGGTAGATCTTGCCGTCCTCGGTGCGCGAGAACGGCACGCCGTAATGCTCGAGCTCGATGATCGCCGCCGGCGCCTCCTTGCACATGTACTCGATCGCGTCCTGGTCGCCGAGCCAGTCGGATCCCTTGATCGTGTCGAAGAAGTGATAGCGCCAGTCGTCGTCGCCCATGTTGCCGAGCGCCGCGGAGATGCCGCCCTGCGCGGCCACCGTGTGCGAGCGCGTCGGGAAGACCTTGGTGATGCAGACCGTCTTCAGCCCTTTGGCGGCGAGCCCGAAGGTGGCGCGCAGGCCCGAGCCACCGGCGCCGACGACGACCATGTCGTACTCGTGTTCCTGGATCTTGTAGGCAGACATGCTTCAGGCCCCCAATGCGATACGGACGACGGCGAGAACGCTCGCCAGCGCAGCGAGGACACAGACGAACTTGACGACCAGCTGGGAGGTCAGCGCCAGCCAGGGGGTATGCACGTAGTCTTCGATGACCACCTGCAATCCGAGCTGCCCATGCCAGAACGTGGCAACGAGAAATGCAATGAGCAGGATGGCGTTGAACGGCTGGGCCACGGTGGCACGCGCCGCCGGATAGTCGGCGCCGATCATGCCGACCAGCAGGGCAATCAGGTACACCGACAGGAACAGCAGGGCGATGGCAGTGATGCGCTGGACGACGAAATGATGCACCCCGTCCTTGGCCGAACCGAGGCCGCGGGCGTTCTTGATCGGATGACGGAACTTGTCGAAATGGCTCATGCGATGCCCCCGCGGTAGAAAACGAGGCCCCACACGACCGCAGTGAGGGCGAAACTGCCAATGACCGAGATCCAGGAATTGCTGACGAAACGCTCGATGGCGTAACCCCAGCCGGCGTCCTGCAGCAGGTGGCGGATGCCGTTGAGCCAGTGAAAGGCCAGCGCCCAGGTCCAGCCGATCAGGACCAGCAGGCCGTACCAGGTTGCGGCCAGCCCGACCGCGCAAGCCCAGGCTTCAGGGCCGCTGGCCAGCGAAACGAGCGCGGCGGCGATCAGCAGGCTGCCGATGGCGAGAATGATGCCGGTGGCGCGATGCAGGATCGAGGTAACCATCTGGATCTGCCAGCGGTATACCTGAAGATGCGGAGAAAGCGGTCGAGCAGTAGAGGACATGAGGCTGACCTTTTGCTTTTATCTGGCGACCCGAAGGCCTGGACCCGAGCAGACCATCCTAGAAATCGATGCAGCGACCGTTCTTTTCCCAGTCGCCGAAGCGGGTGGGATCGGGACCGTCGCGCCCGCCGATTTCCCTGGGGACTTCCTTTGCGCACGGCACTTCAGCCGGCCCGGTCTGATCGGGCGGTGCGGTGATGGCTTCGGGATCTGGTTTGGGCTTCGACATGATGCTTTTCAGCCACAAAATCTTAATGCCCGCAGCCGTTTCTGACAACCGCCGCGTTGACTTGCGCCGAGAGGCTGAACACTGCATCGTGCTTGGCAGCCCCTGCATGGAACCCGCGACTGCCGTGCCCAACCCGCTCGACCACGCCGAGATCGTCGAACTATCCGGAGCTGACGCCCCGGCCTTTGCGCAATCGCAGTTTTCCAGCAACGTCTCGGCGCTGGACCAGGGCAACTGGCAGTGGAGCGCCTGGCTCGACGCCCAGGGACGCGTGCGCTATCTGTTTGCGCTGCTGCATGCGCGGCCCGGGCAGTTCATCGCCTGGCTGCCGCGCGGTTTTGCCGCAGGCATGGCCGGCGAGCTCGCCCGCTTCGTTTTTCGGGCCAAGGTTGCGATACGGGTCATCGAGGATCTCGATTTGTTCGAGGCCGAGGCGGAGGAAGTGGTGGTCGCACCGGGCAAACTTGCCGCGTGCGGCAATGGTTGGGCCTTCGAACTCCCCGGAATTGCCAGGCGCGTCGCCGTGCTGGCGCCGGGCCGCGCGGACTGCACCGCCGATCCGGCGCGAAAACAGCGATGGCAGATCGCCGACATCGACGCAGGACTGCCGTGGATCGCGTCCGCAACCGCAGGCGAATTCACCCCGCAGGCTCTCGGACTGGACCGCCTCGGCGCAGTCAGCCTCGGCAAGGGTTGCTATCCCGGACAGGAGGTCGTCGCCCGGTTGCACTATCGGGGCGGCAACAAGCGCGGCTGCTTCAAGATTGGCATCGAAGGCCACGAAGCACCGGCGCCCGGCACCCGCATCGTGTCGCGCCAGAGCGAAGCGCCGGTTGGCACCGTCCTGCATGCGGCGCCCGCTGACGCGCATCATTGCCTCGCGCTCGCCGTGTTGCCCGCTGACAGCCAGCCCGGCGATCCACTTCGACTGGAATCCATGGCGCGTGTCGAGGTGAAACAAGGCATGCAGTGATGCCATTCAACTGGATGTGAATGGTATGAACATTGCAAGCGAAGTACGGTATTGCATCGACCAACAGGGGGAATCGGGCACATGAGCAACATGAACACCAATAGGACAATCCCGCGTCGCGCCAGCATGGCCCTGTGCATGGCGTTGGCACTTGCCGCGCTGCCGGCGCTGGGCGCGGAGTATCGCTTCACGCCCGAACCGACCTATACGCCGGACGCAGCACGCGAAATCTACAAGCCACTGCTGGACTACCTGAGCAAGGCAACCGGCGAGACTTTTGTCCTCGTCGCGCCACCCAACTACTCGGCCTACTGGCGCGACATCCTCAAGCCGGATATCACCGATTTCTCCTACGACGAAGCGCATTTCGCGGACTATCGCATCCAGCATTCGCAGTTCATTCCGCTGGTCCGCAAGGCGGAGACGACCACCTACACCCTGCTGGCCAACACGGATTTCGAGGGCAAGGACACCAATGCCCTGCTCGGCTCGAGCATCGCGACCATGCCGGCCCCGAGCCTCGGCTACGCCTTGCTCATGCAGTTTTTCCCCGATCCGGTGCAGCAACCCAGGATCCTCTCGACCGCCACATCCTGGCGCGACACCGTGCAGATCGTATTCGGCGGCGATGCGGATGCGGCGATCATCCCGAGCTGGATTGCCGGCGCCGACGGCTATCCGAACCTGGTCACGATCAAGACATCCCGCTCCTTCGCCGGTACCGCCATCCTTGCTTCACCGAGCGTCCCGGAGGACGTCCGCAACAAGGTCCGGGAGGCGTTGCTCAATGTCGAGGGCGCTCCCGAACTCGGCGAGGTGCTGCTCGAACTGGGCATCTCCAGGCTTGTGCCGGCCTCGCCAAAGGACTATGCGGGCGACCAGCAGATGCTTAGCGGATTCTACGGATACAAGTGATCCGACTGTTGTTTTTCGGCACATTTGTCCTAATGCTTTTACTTTACATGTATATCAATACGTTTTTATTCATCGTGTCATTCAGTTGCGGCGACAAATCGCCGACAAACATGATTTATTTACCTGAATGGGACATTCATGTTTCTGCTCCTTTTTGAGTGACAACTCCATCAGGAGCAAGTACTCTCCGCGCCGAGTCGTATGAATGGTGGTGTACGCGCCCACCAGAATCTTTCAAGCATTGATGATTTTGAACTTGTTCCATCATCATTGAGAGGATTACGAGACACGGGTTCGTATCGACCGCCGGGACAGGCAGACGAAAGAACCCTATCGGCCAGGCGCAGCGCAGTCGCGCGCCAGTCAAACCCGAAAAAGTGCAATGCGGCGGCGAGGTTCCATCATTCGCAAACATGTCCGCGTGCGCATCGCGGTGTCCGGCAGGATTCCATGCCAGGCATCTTGAGGCCGAGTCGAGGCCGTCCATTTCCGCAGCGTCCCGAACGGGGCCGCGACAATGGATGAAATCGTCCGGCTGTCATCATGGAGAACTTGGACGATGAAATTGGCATGGTTACTCTGGCTGGCTACCGTATTGCCGCCACACGACGCCGATCGCACCTGTCTTGCGGCAATGGTTTATTTGGAAGCGCGCAGTGAAACCCAATTGGGCCAGGCAGCGGTCGCGGAAGTCGCCATGCGGCGACGCGAGGATGGACGCTGGGGCAACAGCGTGTGCGACGTGGTGAACGCGCGTTTGCAGTTCGCGATTTCCACCACGAACAAGAATTACATGTTGCGCAATCCTGATGCGTGGAAGACGGCATGGCTGGTTGCCGATCACGCGCTGCAGATGTGGGACCTGCCCCTGGCCAAGCGCAAATTCGTCGTGCCGGATGCCGACCATTTCGTGGCGGAGGAACATGCCTCCCCCACCTGGATGAAGGGACAGCCACTTGCCGTAATCGGCGCGCACAGTTTCTATCGCGTCAATTGATCGCGCGGCGGCGCTCCGGACAAGAAAAAGCCGGCGGATTTCCCGCCGGCTTTTTTCTTTCTCAACGATCCGCCTGAGGGCGGGATCCGCTCGCTTCGGTCAACGCGCCGGCACTACATATCCGTTGTCGATGTAGACACGGTCGCCGCGGCGCAGGCGATAGCTGTCCGGCTGCTCGTACCACGAAGTCCGGCCATGATCCATGCGCACCAGAATCCGGTAGTAGGTTCTCGAACCGCGCTGGTCCTTTTCGATGTTGTGGCCGATCGCGCCACCCGCTACCGCGCCGGCGATCGTCGCGGCCTTGCGCCCGTCGCCCTTGCCGACCTGGTTGCCGAGGGCACCGCCGACGATCGCACCGAGAACGGTGCCGCCGCCGACATGCCGGTCGCGCTGGCCGATCGATTCGATGCGAACCACGCGGCCGCAGTTGTCGCAGCCACGCTCGTAGTAGTCGCCTCGAGCCTGGACGGACTGCATCGGTGCGCAGGCTGCGAAAAGCAGGGTCGTGATCCCCGCCAGCAGAATTCGATTCAACATGTCTTGCACTCCTGGTTACTTTCGGTCCCGCCCGGACGCACCGGGCGGCTGGGACCAGAGTGTGGACTTGCGGATGAACCCGGACGGAACCAAACGCCCGGTACATGAACGATTCACTTCGGCCGCCGCCGCGCGGACCGGAAAACCGTGCGCAAACCATTGCGCTTCCTACCTTCGCCATTGCGCATCGGTTAGCATCATTTCCCCGCTGGAATGACTCGCCATGCACGACCAAGCCACGCTGCTCGACGAATTGCGCAACATGGACGCCGAAGCCGCTGCGCGCCGGCTGGCATCGCAACCGGACGTCTCGATCGCCGCCCATCTGCACGCCATGGGACCCGGACGCGGACTCGCCGTGCTCGACCGTTTCGGCCCGGAGCGGCGCAGCCGGATCGCGTTCGCCGCCGGACAGGGAACCGGCGAGCAGTGGCTGGCCAGCCGGAACTGGCCGGAGGGTTCCGTTGGCCGGCTGATGGAACAGGCGCCGGGCGCATTCCCCGCCGATGCACAGGTGCAACAGGTCCTCAACGACCTGCGGCCAGTCGCCTCGCGGACCCTGGTCACCTACGTATTCGTCGTCGATGCCGCCCATCACCTCGTCGGCGTGGTCACCTTTCGCGAGATGGTCTTCGCTCGCCCCGAGCAGCATCTCGAGGAAATCATGGTCTCGCATCCGTTTTCGCTGCTGCCGGAGACCGATGTGGTCGTCGCCATGCGCGAAGTCGTGCGCCGCCACTACCCGGTCTACCCGGTCTGCGACGCCGACGGCCGCCTGATCGGCGTGGTGCGCGGATCGGTGCTGTTCGAGGAACAGGCGTTCGAGATCAGCGCGCAGGCGGGCTCGATGGTCGGTGTCGAAAAGGAGGAACGGCTGAGCACCTCCTGGGGCCGCAGCCTGCGCTTCCGCAACCCCTGGCTGCAGCTCAACCTGCTTGCCACGTTCGCCACGGCCGCCGTAGTCAGCGCCTTCCAGGGCACCATCAACCAGATCGTCCTGCTCGCCGTGTTCCTGCCGGTGCTGTCCGACCAATGCAACAACACCGGCTGCCAGGCGCTTGCCGTCACCTTGCGCGGCATGACCTTCGGCGACCTCAAGCCCGGCCAGGGCTGGCGCCTGATCGGCAAGGAAGCCTGGCTCGGCATGCTCAACGGCTCGCTCACCGGCGTCTTCGGCGGCCTCGCGATGTTCCTGCTGGCGTGGCACCAGGGCAATGCGGATGCGCCGCTGCTGGCCCTGATCACCTGGCTGGCGATGGCCGGCAGTTGCAGCGTCGCCGGCGTCGTCGGCGCCGGGGTTCCCCAGGTACTCAAGCAGCTTGGTGCGGATCCCGCCACGGCCTCGAGCATTTTCCTGACCAAGGCTACCGACATCGTCAGCCTGGCCATGTTCCTGGGCCTGGCGGCATGGCTCGTCGCGCGCTAGTGGGCATCCTCAGCACGCGGCCATGACGGAGCTGATCGACAGCCACTCGCATCTCGACGTTGCAGAGTTCGACAGCGATCGCGCCGAAGTCCTCAAGCGGGCGCAAGCCGCCGGCGTAAATCAGCAGGTCGTGCCCGCGATCAGGCGATCGGGCTGGTCCGCGCTGCGCGAGCTCTGCTCGACCCATGCCGGCCTGCATCCGGCCTATGGACTCCATCCGATGTTCCTGCAGGACCACAAGGCGCGCGATCTCGAAGCACTGGCAGCCATTGTCGAAGAAGCAAAGCCAGTGGCTGTCGGCGAATGCGGCCTGGATTTCTTCGTCGAAGGCCTCGATCGCGAAGATCAGTACTTCTATTTCATGCGCCAGCTCGAACTGGCCCGCGAGCGCGACCTGCCGGTCATTGTCCATGCCCGCCGCGCATTCGACGAGGTGACGGCAGCGTTCCGGCGGATTGGCCGCCTTCGCGGCGTCGTGCACAGCTTTTCCGGCAGCGCCCGGCAAGCCGAACAACTCTGGAAGCTGGGATTCTCGCTCGGGATCGGCGGACCCGTGACCTACCCGCGCGCGCGGCGCCTGCGCGAGATCGTGGCGGGCATGCCCGAGGAATTCCTGCTCCTCGAGACCGATTCGCCGGACCAGCCGCTGTGCGGCCACCAGGGCGAACGCAATGAACCGGCGTTCCTCGTCGACGTCCTGGAAACCGTCGCCGCCTTGCGCGGAGAAAGCGAGCAAGAAGTTGCCGCCACGACCAGCCGCAATGCGCGGCGCCTGTTCAATCTGCCGGACGTTGCAGCCGTCGTCCCGGCGCAGGCCGGGACCCGGTGACTCTACGCCGGCCTGCCGCTCACCGGCGGCATCGGGCCTCATCCCGCTGATTCGACCTCGACCGGGTCCTTCACCTGCAGCAGCTTCTGCAAGGCCGTGGCCACCGCGGCGAACGCGAAAGTCGCCGTGACATGCGTGGCTGCGCCCAGGCCGCCACCACAATCGAGCTTGAGTCCGCCCTCGCCCGCTTCCGGGCGCTGGCCGCAGACGCTGCCATCGGCTTGCGGATAGCGCACGTTCTCGAGCGAGTACACCGCCTGCACGCCGAAGTAGCGCTTGGGGCCGCGCGGAAAGTGGAACTCCTCGCGCAGCTTCTTGCGGATCAGCGCCAGCATGGCATCGTGCTCGGTGCGCGAGAGGTCGCGTACGCGCACCAGTGTCGGATCGATCCGGCCACCGGCCGAGCCGCTGACGATCAACGGCAATTTGCGCCGCCGGCACCAGGCGATCATCTCGACCTTGACCCGGAATGCATCGCAGCAGTCGATGACGAGGTCGTAGCCGCGATCAAGCAGCGTGCCCAGGTTCGACGGGGTCAGAAATTCGGCCACGGGATCGACGGCCAGCGCAGGATTGATGGCCCGCGCGCGATCCGCCATCACCGCAACCTTTGGCTTTCCGTACTGCCCTTCGAGGGCGTGCAACTGGCGATTGGTATTGCTGAGGCAGACGTCATCCGCATCGATCAGGGTCAACTGGCCGATGGCGCTGCGTGCCAGTGCCTCGACGACCCATGAACCCACGCCGCCGATGCCGACCACGCAGACATGCTTGCGCGCGAGTCGCGCGCTGCTGCCGGCCCCGTAGAGCCGGTCGAGGCCACGGAAGCGTTCGTCGGGCGGCGGAGATTGGACAGGCGAGGTGTTCATGCGGCGCGGGAGGGTAGCACGCGGCCCGCGAGCCGGCGACGCGGCGCATCATTGGTTCGGCCCATGCACAGTTCGAATTCACTCCAGCAGATCTTCAATCGTTCGTTCATTCCTGTTGCGCCAC
>DAIMYT010000132.1:0-9838 GCA_036734345.1 Dokdonella sp.
CTGGCCAGCGCGAAGGTGGTCAACCCGCCGAGCAGGTGCCCCATGACCACGATCGGCTTGAGCAGCCAGGTGACCGTCCACATGCCGAGCATGGCCTGGAAGATCACGACCGAGAGCAGGACGACGGCGATGCGCCAGGGCGCGGGACGCTGCAGGCGGGCTGCCGCGACTACCGGCAGCGCCAGCGCTATCGCCGAAAATACCGCCGATACGGCATACGCACCACGCCCGTAGCTGAGAACGCCGAGCGCAGCAGCCGCCGCGGCCAGCGCCAGCATGGCCACGGCCGGCTTGCGCCGCCACGCCGCAGCCAGGGCCAGTGCGAGGATCAGCACGCCCAGCGAACCGGCGACCATGCGGTGCCCCTGTTCGCGCCAGGTCTTGTGCGATTCGACCGGACGCTCGGGAAACTGCGCGTTGGCCGCGACGATTTCCTGCTCGTGTCCGGGCCAGCTGGCCTTGCCGTAGCAGGTCGGCCAATCCGGGCACGACAGCCCGGCATGGCTGAGGCGCACGAACGCGCCGAAGATGATCAGGCAGAACGCGACGAGCGCGGCCAGCACGGCGATGCGCGCGACCCAGGATCCCGCCACGCTGCGCGTGCTCACTTGGTCACCTTGGCCAGGTCCTTGCGCAAGCCGCCGGCATCGAAGCCATCGGCGTACCAGGTCAGCGCCGTGCCATCCGGCTTGACCAGGACGGCGGCGACGCCGTCGTCGGCGTCCGGCGCCCATTCGGCGAATCGACCCTCGCTGTCACGACCTACCTGCCAGACCTTCATCAGTTCGTCGGCACCCTGCCCTGTCGGCGGCGTACCGAGGTAGAGAAGGCGCACGCGCCGGGCATTCTGGTTCAGCGAGATCCGCGCGCGATGGATGAGATCCAGCTTGGCCATGCATTGGGTCGCACATTGCCGTCCGGGCAACGCGACCACGCTCCAGCGCCACTCCGGGTCCTGCCATTGCAGGCGCGAGCCGTCTGCCAGCGTGATTGGCACCTCGGCGACTGAACGCTGCGGCACGATGCCCTGGCCATAGCTGCGTGCATCGGGAACCCAGCCGCTGCTGGCCAGCAATGCCGCCAGCAGCACCGGCACGACGAACAACGATGCGAGCAGGATCAGCTGCATTCGTTTCCTGTTTCGGGTGTGCATCATTCCTTCCGGGGTTTCGGGTGCCGCCAGTGCAGCACGATGAAAATCACGATCGCGGCGAACGCAAAGCTGAACCACTGGAACGCGTAGCCGCGATGGCGCTCCGGCGGCAGGATCTGCGGCGTCCACTCGCGCACGAAGGCGGACGCCGGATCGGGATCGAGCAACAGCACCCGATCGTCCAGCGCCCGGCCCGCATCCTGCGCGATCTCGGCCGGATCGATGTAGATGGTCAGCTTCGGCCAGGCGCTCGACTTCGGCAGCGCATTGCCGCCGAGCCTCAATCCCGACCCGGGCGCCGGTGCATACAGCCCGCCCAGTTCCACTTCGCCCTCGGGCAGCGCGGGCTGCTTTTCCGATGCGGCGCGGCCAAGGAACCCGCGGTTGACGAGCAATGCAAGCCCGCCGTCATTCGGCACGAAGATCGCAAACGAAAACCGGCCTTGCTGTCCGTCACGTACCTGGTCATCCAGTACATAGGTATGGACCGGGTCGAACCAACCACGCACCTGCACATGCGGGTAAGCGCCTGCTGCGGCGAGTCGTCGCGCCTCGTCGAGGCTCAGCGACTGCCGGGCGTCGGCGCCGGCAAACGCCGCCAGCAGCAATTCCTTGTCGGCCGCGCGCCGCAGCTGCCAGAAGCCCAGTGTCGAGAATGCGGCGACGCCGGCCGCGGTCAGCAGCACCGCGAACACGGAGGGCCTGGCCCAGCGTCTAGCCACGGCTGCGGAGACTATACTTGCCGTCATCCCGAACGGATGATTCGAACATGACCAGCAAGATACTGATCGTCGTTTTCCTGATAGCCATCGTCTGGAATCTCGGCGCCGGCCTGTACTACATGATGACCGACAAGGGCGGGACCGATCGCACGGTCAAGGCCCTGACCCGACGCATCGGACTTTCCGTTCTGCTGATCGTGCTGATCGCCATCGGCATGCTGACCGGCTACATACAGCCGCATGGCCTTTAGAAGCTGGGAATGGGGAATGGAGAATGGGGAATAGGTAGAGCGCAATCCTCGCCGCTCCTTGCCTTTCCCGTTCTCAATTCCCTATTCCCTATTCCCGGCACTTAAAGCACGTACACAAACACAAACAGCCCGAGCCAGACCACGTCGACGAAGTGCCAGTACCAGGCGACCGCTTCGAAGCCGAAGTGGTTGTCCCTGGTGAAATGGCCCTTGGCACAGCGGAACCACATGACCGTCAGCATGATCGCGCCCAGCGTCACATGCATGCCGTGGAAGCCGGTCAGCATGAAGAAGGTCGATCCGTAGACGCCGCTGCCGAGGGTCAGGTTCAGGTGCTGGTAGGCCTCCATGTACTCCGTTGCCTGGAAATACAAGAAGGCGACGCCGAGCGCGATGGTCGCCGCGAGCCAGACCAGCAGGGCACGGCGGTGGCCGGCACGCAACGCATGGTGGGCGAAGGTGATGGTCACGCCGGAACTGAGCAGCAACAGGGTGTTTACCAGCGGCAGGTGCCAGGCCGGAATCGTCTCGAAGGCGCCGCCGATGTTGCCCGGGCCATTGGTCGGCCAGCTCGGCGTGTAGCCCTGCCAGAGGTAATAGTTGGTCAGCGCGCCATGGCCTTCACCGCCGATCCACGGCACCGAGAGCATGCGCGCATAGAACAGGGCACCGAAGAACGCTGCGAAGAACATGACCTCGGAGAAGATGAACCACATCATGCCCATGCGGAACGAGACATCGACCTGGTTGTTGTAGATGCCGGAAATCGATTCGCGGATGACCGTGCCGAACCAGCCGAACATCATGAAGAGGATGATGCCGAGGCCGAGATACATGAGCGGCGAGGTCAGCAGCCCGGTGCCGCCGTTGAACCAGTTGGCCGCGCCAATGACGGTGCTGAACAGGCCGATGGAGCCCACGATCGGCCAGTGGCTGCCGTGTGGAACGTAATAAGCACCTTGTGTATGCGCCATGATCTTGGAACCCCGGACTCAAGGATTAGGTCAGTTCTTCGCGATGATGCCATCGGCCGGCACCGGCGCAAGGCCGAGACGTTCGGTGGCGAGTTCGTTCGCGTAGAAGGTATAGGACAATGTCAGCGTCTTCACGCCACTGGGCAGTTGTGGATCCACGACGAACCTCACCGGCATGCGCCGCGACTCGCCGGCCTCCAGCGTCTGTTCCGTGAAGCAGAAGCATTCGGTCTTGTTGAAGTAGGGCGACGCCTCGCTCGGCGCCACGCTCGGCACGGCGTTGCCGACGATCGCCGCGCCGGACTGGTTGGTCGCGTCGAACCAGACTTCGGTCAGCGCGCCCGGATGGACCTCGATGCGAGTCTTTTCCGCACTGAAATCCCACGGCAGCTTGCTGTTGACGTTGGCGACGAACTCGACCGCGATCGTGCGCGATTCGTCGACCTTCATCAGCGCCACCTGTGCCGCATCGGCCGCATCGCCGGACAGCTTGATGCCGAGCACGTGCTCGCAGGCGATCCGGTAGATCGGCACCATCGCAAAACCGAACAGGAACGAGGCCCCGACGACCCACAGCGCCGTGCGCGCGATGTTCCGCGAATCGTGCTTCACGCGCCGGGTGGCTTCGTGCTGGCCAGTTTCAGTTTCCATCACTGATTGACATTGCCGTGGGCCAGCATCGAATTGTCGATTACCGGCGGCTCCGTGAAGGTATGGTGCGGCGCCGGCGAGGGCACCGTCCATTCGAGGCCGTGCGCGCCTTCCCAGACCTGTTTGCTGGCCCGGTTCTTCGAGAAGTAAACGGCATGCACGACGACGCCGACGAACAGCAACTGGCTGAGGCCGAACCAGAATCCGCCGATCGAACTGATCATGTTGAAGTCGGCGAAGGCGACGTTGTAGTCGGGAATGCGTCGCGGCATGCCGGCCAGGCCGAGGAAGTGCTGCGGGAAGAACAGCACGTTGACCGAGATCACGCTCATCCAGAAATGGATCTTGCCCCAGCGCTCGCTGTACATGTTGCCGCACCACTTCGGCAGCCAGTAGTAGACCGCGGCCATGATCGCGAAGACGGCGCCGGTAACCAGCACGTAGTGGAAGTGGGCGACGACGAAATAGGTGTCCTGGTACTGGAAGTCGGCCGGCACGATGGCCAGCATGAGTCCGGAGAACCCGCCGATGGTGAACAGGATGACGAAGGCGATGGCGAACAGCATCGGCGTCTCGAAGGTCATCGAGCCTTCCCACATCGTGGTCACCCAGTTGAACACCTTCACCCCGGTCGGGATCGCGATCAGCATCGTCGCGTACATGAAGTACAGCTCGCCGCCGAGCGGCATGCCGACCGTGAACATGTGGTGGGCCCAGACGATGAACGACAGGAAGGCGATCGAGGCGATCGCGTAGATCATCGCCTGGTAGCCGAACAGCGGCTTGCGCGCGAAGGTCGGGATGATCTCGCTGACGATGCCGAATGCCGGCAGGATCATGATGTAGACCTCGGGATGCCCGAAGAACCAGAAGATGTGCTGGAACATGACTGGGTCGCCGCCACCGGCCGCGTTGAAGAAGCTGGTGTGGAAGAACTTGTCGGTCAGCAGCATGGTCACCGCGCCGGCCAGGACCGGCATCACCGCGATCAGCAGGAACGCGGTGATCAGCCAGGACCAGACGAAGATCGGCATCTTCAGCAGGTCCATGCCCGGCGCGCGCATGTTGAGGATGGTGGCGATGATGTTGATCGCGCCCATGATCGAGCTGATGCCCATCATGTGGATGGCGAAGATGACGAAGGCCACGCTGTTGCCGCCCTGCAGCGACAGCGGCGGATACAGCGTCCAGCCGCCCTGCGGGCCCGCGCCCGGCATGAACAGGGTCGACAGCAGCAGGGTGAAGGCGAACGGCAGGATCCAGAACGACCAGTTGTTCATGCGCGGCAGGGCCATGTCCGGCGCGCCGATCTGCAGCGGGATCATCCAGTTGCCGAGGCCGACGAAGGCCGGCATGACCGCGCCGA
The DNA here is from genome assembly GCA_036734345.1 of Dokdonella sp. Lineage (GTDB taxonomy): Bacteria > Pseudomonadota > Gammaproteobacteria > Xanthomonadales > Rhodanobacteraceae > Dokdonella. Next base: position 5,118 of record DAIMYT010000132.1, read on the forward strand.
AGATCATGACCAGGGCGTGGATCGTGGTCATCTCGTTGAAGAACTCGGGCTGGACCAGCTGCAGGCCCGGCTGGAACAGCTCCGCACGGATGATCATGGCCATCGAGCCGCCGATGAAGAACATGATCAGCGCGAACACCAGGTACAGGGTACCGATGTCCTTGTGGTTGGTCGTGAACAGCCAGCGATGCAGGAAGCCTTGCGGCTTGTGATCGTGGGCATCGTGGTGGGTGTCGTGGACGGCAGCGTGGGCCATGGCCTCTACCTCAAGAATTCTGGAACGGAATCAGCCCTGCGGGGCCGTCGTCGGTGCGATGGTGGTTGCGGTGGCTTCGACCGCAGGCGCAGGCGCATGCTCGGTCAGCCACTGCTCGAATTCGGCCTTCGGCACGGCCTTGACCACGATCGGCATGAAGCCATGGTCGCGACCGCACAGCTCGGCGCACTGTCCGCGATAGACGCCGGGTTCGTCGATGCTGGTCCAGGCGGAATTGATGATCCCGGGAATCGCGTCCTGCTTCCAGCCGAGCACCGGCACCCACCACGAATGGATCACGTCGTCGGCGGTCACGACAAAGCGCACCTTGACACCGACCGGCAGCACCAGCGGATTGTCGACATCGAGCAGGTAGGTCGGATAGCCGTCGACCTTGATATCCGCCGGGTTCATCCCCGAGCCGAGCTGGCGCGTGCGGTTGGATTGCGATTCGAGGCTGGACATGAAATTGATGCCGGGCTGCTTGCCGAAGTAGTCGACGTACTCATAGCGCCACTTCCACTGGTAGCCGGTGATCTTGATCGTCATCTCCGAATCCGACGTATCGGACATGCGCAGCAGCAGGTTCGTTGCCGGCCAGGCACATGCGACCAGGATCAGGATCGGGATCACCGTCCAGATGGCCTCGAGCTTGGTGCTGTGGCTCCAGGTCGCCGGCACCGCGCCCCTGGACTTGCGGAAGCGGAACATGGCGACGAACATCACGCCGAACACGACGATGCCGATGACCACGCAGATCCAGAGCATGATCATGTGGATGTCATGAACCTCCTGCGAGGTCTTGCTGACGCCCCTGGTCATGTTCAGCTGCCACGGCTGCGGATTGGCACTTGCCGCGGTGCTCGCGAGCATGCCGAGGACGATCAGAGCCGGCGCGGCCAGCACGCGGCGCATTCGCGAGATCCCAACTGACATCATTGCCATCACCTTGAATACGAAGTCATCTTGAATGGTCGACCGGCCTACGCTGCGACCGACACGGAATCCTTTACCCGGGATCCGGCCGCGAAACGGGCCGGGCGCGCATCGTCCGTAGAAACGATATGCAGGGAACCTCGGAATGATAGTTGACGGTCAACGGCAGCGGCAAGGACAAAGCGGCGATCGGGACGAATTCGCACGCGTCAATAGGTCGCATCCATGCAATACGGGCGCTTGGCCGCCGGCCCGGCGCTCTTTACACTAGCGGGCCGGGACCCGGCCGGTTTTCCGGCCTGGCGACGGAAAAACCGCGGATCGGCACCCATCCCGGCCCGCGACGACAGCCGTCGCCCGAACCGCAGCACTCGAGAGCCCACAAATCGTGAGCGAAATCCTTTCCCCAGAACTTCCCGCAACGGCCGACCCGGCCCGTGCCCGCATTACCGCCGCCTGGTCGCGCGACGAGACCGAAGCGGTCAACGAGCTGCTGGCCCAGGCCAGCATGACCCCGGCCGAGCGCGAAACGGTGCTGGCCCGGGCCTCGGAGCTGGTCGCCCGGGTACGCGCGAAATCCGGCGACCAGACCGCCGTCGAGTCATTCATGCGCGAATACGACCTGTCCAGCGAGGAAGGCGTGCTGCTCATGTGCGTGGCCGAGGCCCTGCTGCGCGTGCCCGACTCGGAAACCGCCGACAAGCTGATCCGCGACAAGCTCGGCGAGGCCAACTGGAAGAAGCACGTCGGCGCCAGCGAATCGCTGTTCGTCAACGCGTCGACCTGGGGCCTGATGCTGACCGGCAACCTCGTGCAGCTGGCCGAGGAGACGCGCAGCAATTTCGTCGGCGCCCTGCGCCGGCTGGTCGGCCGTGCCGGCGAGCCGGTGATCCGCCTCGCCGTGCGCCAGGCCATGCGCATCATGGGCTACCAGTTCGTCATGGGGCGCACCATCAAGGAAGCCCAGGACCGTTCCGCGCAGAAGGAAAACGCCGCCTACCGCTACTCCTACGACATGCTCGGCGAGGCCGCCCTCACTGCCCACGACGCCGAGCGCTACATGCAGTCCTATCGCGACGCGATCACCGCGCTGGGCAAGCGGGGACCGTGGAAGGACGTCCTCGACGCGCCTTCGATCTCGGTCAAGCTGTCGGCGATCCATCCGCGCTACGACGTGCCCAACCGGGCCCGCGTGCACGCCGAACTGACGCCGCGCGTGCTCGAGCTCGCGCAGATGTCGATGGCCCAGGGCATCGGCATGACCGTCGATGCCGAGGAGGCGGACCGCCTCGAACTCTCCCTCGACGTGCTCGGCGAGGTCTTCGCCGATCCGTCGCTGCAGGGCTGGAACGGCTTCGGGCTGGCCGTGCAGGCCTACCAGAAGCGCGCGCCGTTCGTCATCGACTGGCTCGCCGAGACCGCACGCAAGGCCGGCCGCCGCTGGTGCGTGCGCCTGGTCAAGGGCGCCTACTGGGATTCCGAGATCAAGCGCGCCCAGGAGCTCGGCCTGTCCGGCTACCCGGTGTTCACGCGCAAGCCGAACACCGATGTCTCCTACCTCGCCTGCGCGAAGCAGATGTTCGAGGCCGGCGCGGAACTGATCTACCCGCAGTTCGCCACCCACAATGCGCACACGATCGCCGCGATCCACCACTACGCCCGCGGCCGCCCCTACGAGCACCAGCGCCTGCACGGCATGGGCGCCGACCTCTATGAAGAGGTGATCGGCAAGGACAACCTCAATGTGCCCTGCCGCGTCTATGCACCGGTCGGCAGCCACGAGGACCTGCTGCCCTATCTCGTGCGCCGCCTGCTCGAAAACGGCGCCAACACGAGCTTCGTCAATCGCGTGGTCGACGAGGACGTGCCGATCCGCGACCTCGTCGCCGATCCCTGCGAGCTGGTCCGCCACCTCGATTCCAAGCCGCATCCGCGCATCCCCCAGCCGATCGCACTGTTCGGCGAGCAACGGAAGAATTCCATGGGCGCCAATCTTTCCAACGACAACGAACTGAACGCGCTGGCCGCCAGCGTGAATGCCGCACGCAAGCCGTGGACGGCCGAACCGCTGGTTCCCGGCATCAAGAACTCCGGTCCGCAGCGTGACGTCACCGACCCGGCCGACCGGCGTCGCGTGATCGGCCAGACCCGCGGCGCCGACGTGCCGACCCTGGACAAGGCGCTGGCCAATGCCGTCGCCGCGCAGCCGGCCTGGGACGCCTTGCCGGCCGCCAGCCGCGCCAAGATCCTCGAGCACACCGCCGACCTGCTCGAGGCGCGCCGCGCCGAGTTCATCGCCCTGTGCGTGCGCGAGGCCGGCAAGACCATGTCGGCGGCGATCGCCGAAGTGCGCGAGGCCGCCGATTTCTGCCGCTACTACGCCGCGATGGCGCGCAAGCTGTTCGCCCAGCCGGAAATCCTGCCCGGCCCGACCGGCGAGTCCAACGAGCTGTTCCTGCACGGCCGCGGCGTGTTCGTCTGCATCAGCCCTTGGAACTTCCCGCTGGCCATCTTCATGGGCCAGGTCGCCGCCGCACTGGCTGCCGGCAATAGCGTGATCTCGAAACCGGCCGACCAGACCACCCTGGTCGGCTTCGCCGCGGTCAAGCTGCTGCACGAGGCCGGCGTGCCGACCGACGTCCTGCAGTTCGTGCCGTGCAAGGGCTCGGTCCTCGGCAAGTCGTTGCTCACCAAGCCCGAAGTGGCCGGCGTCTGTTTCACCGGCTCGACCGAAACCGCCTGGACGATCAACCGCACGCTGGCCGCGCGCGATTCCTCGATCGCCGCGCTGATCGCCGAAACCGGCGGACAGAACGCACTGATCGCGGATTCCTCCGCCCTGCCCGAACAACTGGTCAAGGACGTCTGCGCCTCGGCTTTCGACTCGGCCGGCCAGCGCTGCTCGGCCGCGCGCGTCCTGTTTGTCCAGGAAGACATCGCCGACAAGGTGATCACCATGCTCACCGGTGCCATGGCCGAGCTGGTCATGGGCGACCCGGGCCTGCTTTCGACCGATGTCGGCCCGGTCATCGACGAGGCCTCGCACAAGGAGCTGAGCGAGCATGCCGAACGGATGGACCGCGAAGCGAAGCTGATCGGCCAGGTCGCCGCCGGCGAAGGCAGCGCGCATGGCACCTTCTTCGCGCCGCGCGCCTACGAGATCCCGCGCCTGGACATCCTGCACAAGGAAATCTTCGGGCCGGTCCTGCACGTGCTGCGCTGGAAGGCCGACGAGCTCGACAAGGTCATCGATGCGATCAACGCGACCAACTACGGCCTCACCCTCGGCATCCACAGCCGCATCGACGACACCATCGACCATATCGTCAAGCGCTCCCGGGTCGGCAACTGCTACGTCAACCGCAACCAGATCGGCGCGGTCGTCGGCGTGCAGCCGTTCGGCGGCGAGGGACTGTCGGGCACCGGCCCCAAGGCCGGGGGCCCGCACTACCTCCACCGCTTCGCCACCGAGCGTGTCGTCTCGACCGACACGAAGGCCTCGGGCGGCAACGCCGCGCTCCTGTCGCTT
>DAIMYT010000133.1:0-9764 GCA_036734345.1 Dokdonella sp.
CTGGCTGCTCAAGCCGATCGTGGTCATGGGGCACCTGCTCGGCGGGTTGACCACATTCGCGCTGGCCGGCTATGTCGCGTTGCGATTGTCCGGCATCGGTGCCGACGATGATCGCGCGGCATCGACGCGCCGGCTCGTCGCCATCGGTCTGTTCCTGCTCGGCCTGCAGATCGCCCTCGGCGGCTGGACCAGCGCCAACTACGCGGCGCTTACCTGCGGCCTCGACTTCCCGACCTGCCAGGGACAGTGGTGGCCGGATACCGATTTCGGCGAGGGCTTCGTGCTCTGGCGCGGCATCGGCATCGACTACGAGGGCGGCGTGCTCGACGTCGCCGCGCGCAACGCGATCCAGATGAGCCATCGCCTCGGCGCCGTGGTCGTGTTCTGTTACCTGGGCTGGCTGTCGCACCGCCTGGCCCGGCGCGGGTTGCGCCTGCCGGCGATCGCGCTCGGTGCCGGACTCGTCGTCCAGGTGGTGCTTGGCATCGCCAACGTCAAGCTGGGCCTGCCGCTATCGGTCGCGCTGGCCCATGTCACCGTGGCCGTGCTGCTGCTGTTCACCCTGGTCTATGCACTGGCGCGCACGCAGCGCCGCGTGACGCCCGAGGCCTGAACCGTTACCGTGGCCACCTCATCGATTTCCCTCCGCCACGACTCGCGCATGTCCTCGATTGCACAGCAGTACCTCGAGCTGACCAAGCCACGCGTCGTCGCCCTGATCGTGTTCACCGCGATCATCGGCATGTTCCTGGCCGTGCCGGGCTGGCCGCCGCTGCGCCAGTCGGTGGCCGGCTTCATCGGCATCTGGCTGGCGGCCGCATCGGCCGCGGCGATCAACCATTTGATAGACCAGCGCATCGACCGCCTGATGGCGCGCACCTCGCATCGGCCCCTGGCGACCGGCTCGCTGACGCCGGTGCAGGTGCTGGTGTTCGCGATCGTGCTCGGCGCGCTGTCGATGACGATCCTGATCGCCCTGGTCAATCCGCTGACCGCCGTGCTCACCTTCGCCTCGCTGATCGGTTATGCCATCGTCTACACGGCCTTCCTCAAGCGCGCGACCTCGCAGAACATCGTGATCGGTGGTGCGGCCGGCGCGGCCCCGCCGCTGCTCGGCTGGGTTGCCGTGACCGGCCATGTCCACCCCTATGCCCTGCTGCTGTTCCTGATCATCTTTGTCTGGACGCCGCCTCACTTCTGGGCGCTGGCGATTTTCCGCGTCGAGGACTATTCGCGGGCGCAGGTGCCGATGCTGCCTGTCACCCATGGCGTCACCTACACGCGCTGGCATGTGCTGGCCTACACGATCCTGCTGCTGATCGTGACCATCCTGCCGTACCTGACCGGCATGAGCGGGATGTTCTATCTCGGCGGCGCGCTCGTGCTCGGCGCGGGCTTCCTCTACTACGCGATCCGCCTGCTCGATCCGCCCGACGAACTGTTCGCGATGAGGGTGTTCAACTACTCGATCATCTACCTGATGGCGCTGTTCGCCTTCCTGCTGATCGACCACTACATCGCGCCGATGCCGATGCCCGAGGCCGGCGGCATGATCTTCAAGCCCGCATAACGCGTCGACATTCCCCGCAGGAAGCGGCTTCAGCCGCGATGCCCCTGCTCCTGATGTCAAACGAAGAGCATCGCGGCTGAGGCCGCTTCCTACAACGAAACGAAGAGCATCGCGGCTGAAGCCAACAACGAAGCGGAAACGCGGGAACAGCCATCGAACCCCGCGCCGCCAATCGATAGCTTCTGTAGGAGAGGCATTCATGCCCGATGCTCTCGCCAAACGTGACGAAGAGTATCGGGCATGAATGCCCTTCATACGGAGTAGCCAAAAGCATCGCGGCTGAAGCTGCTTCCTACAGGTTCCCTGTCGTGGTGCGAGGGCGCCGCGCATAGCGCTGCGCGAGCACCGCGCAAACCATCAACTGGATCTGGTGGTAGACCAGAACCGGCACCACGATCATGCCGAGCATGGGATCGCCGGCGAACAGGATCTTGGCGATCGGCACGCCGCTGGCCAGGCTTTTCTTCGATCCGCAGAACACCACGGCGATCTCGTCGGCGCGGCTGAAGCCGAGGCGGCGGCTGAGCTGGGTGGTGAAGAGCAGGGCGAATGCCAGCAATGCACAAAGCAGAACAAGCAGGACGCCAAGCTCGGCCAGCGGCAGTTGCCGCCACAGGCCCTCGACCACCGAGGCACTGAAAGCCACGTAGACCACGAGCAGGACGGTGCCGCGGTCGGTATAGGCGAGCAGGCGGCCGCTGCGCTCGACGCGCCGCCCGACCCAGGGCCGCGCCAGGTGACCGGCGACGAACGGTACGAACAGCTGCAGGACGATCTTGCCGATCGATTCGAGCGCAAAGCCGCCTTCGCCCTGCGTGTCCAGCAGCAGCGAAACCAGCAACGGGGCGAGGAACACGCCGAGCAGGTTCGACAGCGACGCACTGCACACCGCGGCCGCGACGTTGCCGCGTGCAATCGAGGTGAAGGCGATCGACGATTGCACCGTGGACGGCAGGGCGCAGAGGAACAGCAGGCCAGTCATCAGGCCCGGCGTCAGCCAGCCGGACGGCAGCGACCACTCGATGCCGACTCCGACCACGGGGAACATCACGTAGGTACTGGCCATCACCAGCAGGTGCAGGCGCCAATGGACCAGCCCTGCGATGATCGCATCGCGCGAAAGGCGCGCGCCATGCAGGAAGAACAGCAGCGCGATGGCCACCGGCGTGACGACATCGAACGCCGCAGCAACCGTGCCGCGGCAGGGCAGCAGCGCAGCCAGCGCGACAGTCGCGACCAGGGCAAGCGCGTAGCGGTCGGGAAGGATGGGCAGGCGTCGCATCGAACGAAGAGCATCCAGCAGGACGGGGAGCCGGGTGGCAGCCGCCTATTGTGCCGGAAGTGGCCGAGCCGGTCCGGTTCGTTGCGGAAATCGGGGGTCCAGGGCTGCGGAAAGTCGCTGTTCAATGATATACGTCGACCCCCAACCCATAGCACCTGCCGATCCATGAGTGAGCCCGCCGTGAACACGCTCGGTCGCCGCGACATGCGCTCCCTGGCCCTGGCCGCCCTCGGTGGTGCGCTCGAGTTCTACGACTTCATCATTTTCGTGTTCTTCACGGCGGTCATCGCGCAGCTGTTCTTTCCGCCGGACATACCGGAGTGGCTGCGCCAGTTGCAGACCTTCGGCATCTTCGCCGCCGGCTACCTGGCGCGACCGCTGGGCGGCATCGTCATGGCCCACTTCGGCGACCGCATCGGGCGCAAGCGCATGTTCATGCTCAGCGTCTTGCTGATGGCGGTGCCGGCCCTGCTGATGGGCCTGTTGCCGACCCATGCCAGCATCGGCATTGCGGCACCTTTGCTGCTCCTGCTGCTGCGCGTGCTGCAGGGCGCGGCGGTCGGCGGGGAAGTGCCGGGAGCCTGGGTTTTCGTTTCCGAGCACGTGCCGCCATCGCGCATCGGCTTCGCCTGCGGCACGCTGACCTCGGGCCTTACCTTCGGCATCCTGCTCGGTTCGCTGGTATCGAGCTGGGTCAACACAAGCTGGACCCACGATGAGGTGCTGGCCTGGGCCTGGCGCCTGCCGTTCATCCTCGGCGGCCTGTTCGGCCTGCTCGCGGTGTGGCTACGCCGCTACCTCGAGGAGACGCCGGTCTTCGAGGAACTGCGCCGGCGACGCGAACTGGTCAAGGGCCTGCCGCTCAAGATCGTGCTGCAGGGGCATTGGGGTGCGGTCATGCGCTCGATGCTGATCACCTGGATGCTGACCGCCGGCATCGTCGTCGTCATCCTGATGACGCCGACCCTGGTGCAGAGCCTGTTCGCCGTTGCCCCGGCAGAGGCGGCGAACGCCAGCTCGCTGGCCACCTTCGCGCTGTGCGTCGGCTGCGTGCTCTACGGCCTCGCGGTTGACCGCTTCGGCGTCGAGCGCGTGCTTGTCGTTGGCGCCGTCGGGCTCGCCATCGCCACGGCCGGCCTCTATCGGACACTTGCCGTCGCGCCGGAGCATTTCACCGCCGCCTATGCCCTGACCGGGCTGTTCGTCGGCGTCACCGGTGCGATACCGAGCCTGATGGTGCGCGCGTTTCCGGCGGCCATCCGTTTCTCCGGCATCTCCTTCGCCTACAACATCGCCTATGCGATATCGGGCGGGCTCACCCCGCTGGTGGTCAGCCTGTGGATCCGTGGCGGCGAGCCGAACGCGCCGGTTTTCTACGTGGCCCTGGCCTGCCTCGGTGGCGCGGTCGCGGCCATCTGGAGCGCCCGCGCCCGCGCGCGCGTGGCCGTCGCGAGCTGAGGGCGTTGCGCGCCCAGCCGTTGCGGATTTGCGCCGTGCATTGCGTATTGCCGCGCAACAGTCCACCGTGGATGCACTTCCCTCCGACGATCAGGAACAACGATGGCCCACGTTCACGCTCCCGGTCTGGTCCTGCGCATGGATCCCGATGAACTGGTCAAGGAAGGCGCCACGTTCACCTGCGAGGAGCACGAGGCCGTGCACGCCCAGCACTATTTCGTCTGCATCGAGGCGACGGCCCGCGATGGATTGTGGGTGCCGCTGTTCACCGGGCCGCGCATGGGCACGAAAGAGTTGCCGAACGCTTCCCGCAGCGGTGATCCCCGCTTTGTCGGGTCCTCCGCGCACTACAGCCCCGATCAGGTCTGGCGCGCAACGCACAAGGCGGCGCAGCGCGCGGCCACCGCCGCGCATGATTCTTCCTCGGGCAAGTTGCCAAACCGCATCGCGCTGGAGTCGGTTCCGCCGGTCGCCGGGTTTGCCGGCGTGGAATCGCTCGCCGCAGCCGGCTAGACCGGGTCCCGCCTTATCCCGTCGCCATTCGGCCCGACAGCGGTTTCGCGCTTCCGCGCGGGCCGTGCGGTGGCCGCCCGGTCCTGCGCAATGCGGAAGGCGCCCGAACCCGAACTTTGCCCGGCACTGACCGTCGCGACCGTGTGCTTCTGTCCGGTGCGGCCCCTATAATCGGGCGATGTCGCGAACCGACCCCACCGTGCCAAGACATGCCGGAAACCGATGATTGCGGATCCGTTTTCGATTCCCGAGATGTACCAGAACTGGGGCGCCAATCTGACCGTGGTCGCGGCCACGATCGCGGCCGTCATTGCCGCCGTGCTGGTGCACTACGAAGGCCTGGTCGCGCTGTCCAGCCGGCTTGCCCGGCGCCAGCGTCAACGCCGGCGCAAGGTGGTGGTCGGCATCGCCGGCATCCTCGTCCTGCATGTCGCCGAGATCTGGATCTTCGGCATGGCGTGCTGGTTGCTGATGCTGTGGCCCGCCTGCGGTCATATCGCCGGCTACACGCCACTCTCCCTTTTCGACGCGGTGTATTTTTCCGCGGTCACTTTCTCGACGGTGGGTTTCGGCGACCTCGCGCCGGTCGGGCCGCTTCGCTTCCTGATCGGTACCGAGTCGCTGGCCGGATTCGTCCTCATCACCTGGTCGGCCTCGTTCACCTATCTCGAAATGGAACAGTTCTGGCGCCGCGGCCCGGGCAACGGGCATTCCTGATGCGGGCAGGTTGCATGAAAAGCAGGCTTTCGCTGGCGCCTTGCGTTGACGCTGGTGTCGCGCGACGCCCTGGCCCGGCCACGCGATCGCGGTCGGCAATCCGGCCGGCCGGGCCGCGCCTGCCGCTGCGGTTTTGGTGCCGGCCGTGCCCGACGCGTCGCTCGGGCACGATGGAAGCGGGACGGCGATGAAGCCGGGCGAGCGGCTGAAATCGATATTCAGTGGCTCGGTGGGCAACCTCGTAGAGTGGTACGACTGGTACGTCTATGCGGCGTTCTCGCTGTATTTCGCCAAGGCCTTCTTTCCGCAGGGCGACCGCACCGCCCAGCTGCTCAACACGGCGGCTGTGTTCGCGGTCGGATTCCTGATGCGCCCGATCGGCGGCTGGCTGATGGGCCTGTGGGCGGACCGGCACGGGCGCAAGTCGGCACTGATGCTCTCGGTGACCCTGATGTGCGCGGGTTCGCTGATGATCGCGCTGACCCCGGGCTACGCCTCGATCGGCATCGCCGCGCCGATCCTGCTGGTCGTCGCGCGCCTGCTGCAGGGCCTCAGCGTGGGCGGCGAGTACGGCACCTCCGCGACCTATCTCAGCGAGATGGCCACGCGCGAGCACCGCGGGTTCTGGTCGAGCTTCCAGTACGTGACCCTGATCCTCGGCCAGCTGCTCGCGTTGGCGGTGCTGATCCTGCTCCAGCAGGTGTTCCTCAGCCCGGCGCAGATCGAGGCCTGGGGCTGGCGCATCCCGTTCGTGATCGGCGCGCTGTGCGCGGTGACCGCGCTGTACCTGCGGCGCAACATGGCGGAGACCGAATCCTTCACCAGGTCGCGCGCAAGGCGCGCCGGCTCCAGTTCGCTGCGTGCGTTGCTGCGGCATCCCCGCGCCGTGCTGACCGTGATCGGGCTGACCCTCGGCGGCACGGTTGCGTTTTATACCTATACCACCTACATGCTCAAGTTCCTGGTCAACAGCGTCGGCATGCCTAAGCAGACCGCCACGCTGATCTCGGCGGCGACGCTGGTCCTGTACATGCTGTTGCAGCCGCTGGTCGGCGCCCTGTCCGACCGCATCGGCCGGCGACCCATCCTGATCGCATTCGGCGTCCTCGGCAGCGTGCTGACCGTGCCGATCCTGTCCCGCCTGGGAGCGGTCGGGAGCGCCTGGGAGGCTTTCGGCCTGATCATGCTCGCGCTGGTTATCGTGTCCGGCTATACGGCGATCAATGCGGTGGTCAAGGCCGAACTCTTCCCGGTCGAGATCCGTGCGCTCGGCGTCGGCCTGCCCTACGCCCTGACCGTGTCCGTGTTCGGCGGCACGGCCGAGTACGTCGCCCTGTGGTTCAAGAGCATCGGCCACGAGCCTCTGTTCTACTGGTACGTGACGGCCTGCATCGGCGTCTCGCTGCTGGTCTACCTGCTGATGGCGGACACCCGGCAAACCTCGCAGATCGATCGCGACCAGGCCGGCGGCTGACCCGCCGCCGGTTCCGGCGGCGCCGGGCCGCGAACCCGCGCGGCGTGCGCCATATCGCATCCGCCGCGGCGGACTGCGGTGTAAGATGCCGGAAACTCCGGGTAACTCCGGTGCAGGGAGACGATCATGAGCAGCGTTGATTTCACCTCATTCCTCAAGTTGATGGTGCACAAGAAGGCGTCCGACCTGTTCATCACGGCCGGGGTCGCGCCATCGATGAAAGTGCATGGACGGATATCGCCGATCACGCAGAACGCGCTGACGCCCCAGCAGGCGCGTGACATGGTCCTCAACGTGATGACGCCCTCGCAGCGCGAGGAGTTCGAGAAAACCCACGAGTGCCAGTTCGCGATCGCGGTGACCGGCGTCGGCCGCTTCCGCGTCTCCTGCTTCTACCAGCGCAATTGCGTCGGCATGGTCCTGCGCCGCATCGAGACGCGCATCCCGACCTGCGACGAGCTGAACCTGCCGCCGATCATCAAGACCCTGGCGATGACCAAGCGCGGCATCATCATCTTCGTCGGCGCCACCGGCACCGGCAAGTCGACCTCGCTGGCGGCGATGCTGGGCTATCGCAACCTCAATTCGACCGGCCACATCATCACCATCGAGGACCCGATAGAATACGTGCACAAGCACGAAGGCTGCATCATCACCCAGCGCGAACTCGGCATCGATACCGACAGCTGGGAGAACGCGCTGAAGAACACCCTGCGCCAGGCACCCGACGTGATCATGATCGGCGAGGTGCGCACGCGCGAGACGATGGAACATGCGATCAACTTCTCCGAGACCGGCCACCTGTGCCTGTGCACGCTGCACGCGAACAACGCCAACCAGGCAATGGACCGCATCATCCACTTCTTCGCCGAGGATCGCCGCTCGCAGCTGTTCATGGACCTGTCGCTGAACCTCAAGGGCGTGGTCGCGCAGCAGCTCATTCCGACGCCGGACGGCAAGGCGCGTCGCGTCGCCATCGAAGTGCTGCTCGGCACGCCGCTGGTCCAGGACTACATCCGCCAGGGCGACATCCACAAGCTAAAGGACGTCATGAAGGAGTCGACCAACCTCGGCATGAAGACCTTCGACCAGAGCCTGTTCGAGCTTTACCAGGCCGGCGAGATCTCCTACGAGGACGCGCTGCGCCATGCCGACTCGACCAACGAGGTGCGCCTGAAGATCAAGCTCGCCCAGGGCGGCGATGCGCACACGCTCTCGCAGGGCCTCGACGGTGTCGAGCTGATCGAGACGTGAGCAGGGCCGGCGCCTGCAGCCCGGCCGGCTGAGCGATGCCGGCCGAAAGTGGCAACGCGCAACTCGAGCAGCTGCGCAGGGTCTGGGCCGTGCTCGGTCGCGACGATCCGCTCTGGGCGGTTCTCTCGCGCGCCGACAAGCGCGGTGGCCGCTGGGGCGTCGAGGAATTCCTCGCCACCGGCCAGGCCGAAATCGACGGTCAGCTGGATTACCTGGCACGCTTCGGCGTGCCGCGGCAACGCCGCATCGCGCTCGATTTCGGCTGCGGCGCCGGGCGCCTGACGCGCGCGCTCGCCGGTTCGTTCGAACAGGCGATTGGGGTCGACGTCTCGGCCAGCATGATCGCCAAGGCGCAAAGCCTGAATGCGGACGTCGGCAACCTGCGCTTCATCGAGAACCTGTCGGCACGGCTCGACGGCATCGCCGATGCCAGCATCGACCTGGTCTATTCGTGCATGACCCTGCAGCACATTCCGGCGACACTTGCGCTGGGCTATGCCGAAGAATTCCTGCGCGTGGTCGCAGCGGGTGGCGTGGTCGCCTTCCAGTTCGTCACCGGCACCGACTCGAGCTGGCGCGGACGCCTGTACGCGATGCTGCCGAACCGATGGCTCAATCCGTTGCGCCGCGTCGCCTGGCGACGCAGCGAGGTATTCGAGATGCACGTGCTGGACGAACGGACCCTCGAGGAACTGCTGGCCGGGCGACCGGACCTGCGCCTGCTGGCGGCGATCGACGATGGGGCCGCCGGACCGGGCTGGCGCAGCCGGCGCTGGTACGTCACGCGCGACACCGGCGCGGACGCCCGGGCCGCCTGATCAGTCCACGCCGAGCAGGGTGGTCAGCGCGGCCATGCGCACGGCGACGCCGTTGGCGACCTGGTCGAGGATCACCGACTGCGGTCCGTCGGCGACTTCCGGGGCAATCTCGACGCCGCGGTTCATCGGCCCCGGATGCATGACCAGGGCGTCCGCAGCGGCACGGCGCAGGCGCCCGGCGTCCAGTCCGAATCGCGCGAAGTATTCCGACTCGTCGCCGATCAGCGCTTCGCTCATGCGTTCGCGCTGCAGGCGCAGCATGATCAGCACATGGCTGCCGGCGACCGCCTCGTCGAAGTCGCCGAGGATGCGGCAACCGGGAAACTCGTCTGGCGCCGGCAGCAGCGCGGACGGCGCGCACAGGCGGATCTCGGCGGCGCCCAGCGCCTGCAGCACGTGCAGGTCCGAACGCGCCACCCGCGAATGGCGGATGTCGCCGCAGATGGTCACCGTCAATGCGCCGAAATCGGCATGGCGGTCGCGGATCGTCAGCGCGTCGAGCAGGCCCTGGGTCGGATGCGCGTGGTTGCCGTCGCCGGCATTCAGGATCGCGGCCTTCCTAGCGTACCCGGCGAGGCGCTCCGGCATGCCGTTCTCGCGATGGCGCACGACGAACGCATCGGTCTGCATCGCCTCGAGCGTGGCCAGGGTGTCTTCCAGCGTCTCGCCCTTGCTCGT
>DAIMYT010000134.1:0-7575 GCA_036734345.1 Dokdonella sp.
CTACGTGATGCTGAACTTCGGCACGGTGCCGCAGCCGGTCATCAACACCGACCTGTTCAACGAGGTCTGCCTGCAGCGCAACTACTCGGCGAGCGATACCGGCCTGCCGACGACGCTGGTGGCCGCGGGCTGCAGCGCCGCGTTTCCGCGCACCAAGACGCGGCTGGCCAAGGACAGTGGCCAGGGTGGTTTCGCCCTGCGTTACCTGGCCGAGGACCTGAACAACACCGAGTTCGCCTTCTACGCGCTGAACTACCACAGCCGCGTTCCGCTGATCAGTGGCGTCGCCGTGACCAACTCGTCGGTGACCTCGGGCTCGTACTTCACCGAGTACCCGGAGAACATCCACCTGTTCGGCGTCAGCTTCAACACCCAGCTCGAAGCCAGCGGCGTGGCCCTGCAGGGCGAGTTTAGCTATCGGCCGAACCAGCCGTTCCAGGTCGATGACGTCGAGCTGCTGTTTGCCGGCCTGTCGCCACTCAACGCGGTCATCCAGCAGCCCTACCTGCGCTTCATCAGCCAGCTAGGCCAGTACGCGCCGGGTGAGGAAATCCGCGGCTACGAGCGGCACAAGATCGCCCAGTTGCAGTTCACCGCGACCAAGGTGTTCGGTCCGGGCAACTGGGTCGGCGCCAACCAGGTCGCCATGGTCGGCGAAGTCGGCTTCACCAACGTCGACCTTCCCGACAACCTGCGCTTCAACGGCGATGGCACCGACACCGGTGGTGGCGGCGACGTCAACAGCGGCGTCGGACGCAATCCGATCACCCAGGTCGGCGGATTCCCGACGCGTTTCTCCTGGGGCTATCGCATCGCCGCCCGCGCCGACTACAACAACGTATTCGGCACGGCGATCAACCTGTCGCCGCGCATCGCCTTCAACCACGATGTCAACGGCACCACCCCGGGACCGGGCGGCAGCTTCCTCGAGGGCCGCAAGTCGGTCACGATCGGTACCGAAGCGAACTACCTGAGCAACTGGGTGTTCGACATCGCCTACACCAGCTTCTTCGGTGGCGGCTCGTTCAATCTCATCCATGATCGCGACTTCGTCCAGGTCGCGGCCCGTTATTCGTTCTGAGGGGACGATCCATGACACTTATGAAGAAAGCAGGACTCGCCAGCCTCATCGCCGTCGCGATGATGGCGAATGTGGCCGTCGCCAAGGTCAGTGCGGCCGAGGCGGCAAAGCTCGGTGTCAGCGGAACGCCGCTCACCCCGCTTGGCGCCGAACGCGCCGGCAACGCAGACGGCACGATACCGGCATGGACCGGAGGCATCACGCAGCCGCCGGCGGGCTACAAGGTCGGCATGCACCACCCGGATCCGTATCCCGGCGACAAGCCCGCGTTCACGATCACGGCCAAGAACTACAAGGACTACGGCGACAAGATTTCGGTCGGCCAGAAAGCCATGTTCGAGAAGTATCCGGAATGGCGCATGGTGGTCTATCCGACCCGGCGTACGGCATCGAATCCGGCACGCACCTACGAGATGACCATGAAGAACGCGCTGACCGGCGAACTGGTCGGCGAGGGCGACGGCGTGGCCAAGGTCGCCGAGGGCATCCCGTTCCCGATCCTCGACAGCGATCCGGCCAAGGCCGGCGCGCAGGCGATCTGGAACCACAAGCTCAAGTACAAGGGCGTGTCGGCCCGTCGCTGGTCCGACCAGGCTCCGGTCACCGCGAGCGGTCGCTACGTCCTGGTCCGCATCAAGGAAGAGCTGCTCGGCCTCTACTACCGGCAGGGCGCGACGCTCGCCGAGATCAACAACATCCTGATCTACTTCTACCAGGAAGTCGTCTCGCCGCCGCGCCTGGCCGGCCAGGTCCTGCTCGTGCATGAAACCCTCAATTCCGAGATCGGCCAGCGCCAGGCATGGGTCTACAACCCCGGCCAGCGCCGCGTGCGCCGCGCACCGAACATCGCCTATGACAACCCGGGCACGGCGGCCGACAACCTGCGCACGACCGACATGACCGACATGTTCAACGGCGCGCTCGACCGCTTCAACTGGAAGCTCGTCGGCAAGCGCGAGATGTACGTGCCGTACAACTCGTACAAGGCCCATAGCGACAAGAGCAAGGTCGAGGACATGCTCAAGCCGGGCTACGTCGATCCCGACTATCTGCGCTACGAGCTGCACCGCGTCTACGTCGTCGAAGCCACGCTCAAGCCGGGCATGCGCCATATCAACCCGCGCCGGACCTTCTACCTCGACGAGGACAGCTGGCAGATCCTGACCACCGACCATTACGACAGCCAGGGCAACCTGTGGCGCTATTCCGAAGCGCCCAGCGTCAACTACTACGAGGTGCCGGTGTTCTGGTCGACGCTCGAGGATCATCACGACCTCAAGTCCGGCAGGTACATCGCGGTGGGCCTGGACAACCAGGAAGAGATGTACGACTTCTCGTTCCAGACCACGCCGGACATGTTCTCGCCGCAATCCCTGCGTCAGCGCGGCATCCAGTAAGGTCGGCCTTGATGCATTCGCCGTCGCCGCTCCTCCGCCACGCGGGGGACGGCGACATTCAGGAAGTCGTGGCGAGCTGAATCGTTCGCCAGCGAAGCTCAGGTAACCAGCATGTTGCGCTTTACCCCCCGAACCGCATCCCCGCTCCTGGCTTTCCTCCTCGTTTCCGCCCTTGGCCATGCGCAGCAATCGGGCACGCTGGCCCCTGCGCCCGCGGATCCGCTGAAGCGCACCGCCGAAGTGATGCCGCTGGCGGAGCACAGCCTGATCCTCGACATCGCGCGCAGCGGCAAGCGCATCATCGCCGTCGGCGAGCGCGGCCATGTCCTCTATTCGGATGACGAAGGCAACAGCTGGACGCAATCGGCCGGGGTGCCGTTGCGCAGCACCTTGACCGCCGTCGCTGCCGTGGGCAGCGACGCCTGGGCCGTCGGCCATGACGGCGTGATCCTGCACAGCGCCGACGCCGGTGAAACCTGGGAGATCCAGCGCCGCGACCCGCGTGGCCAGCCCGGTGAAGGCATCGCCGACGACATCCGCCAGGGGGCACCCTTTCTCGACGTGCTGTTCACCGATGCCAGCCACGGCATCGCCATCGGCGCCTACAGCCTGCTCCTCGAGACGACCGATGGCGGCAGGCACTGGAACGGCGCGCGCATGCAGATGCTGACCAATACCGACGCCGCTGCTGCCGACGCCGCCATGGAAAAGGAACAGCAAGCGCATACCGACAACGACATGCAGAGTTCCGTGTTCAGCGCCGACGAACTGAAGATCGGCCAGGAAAGCGATCCGCACCTGAATGGCATCACACGGACCGGCAGCGGCGACTACGTGATCGTCGGCGAGCGCGGCGCAATTTTCCGCTCCACCGACGGCGGCAGGAACTGGCAACGCTCGCAGTTGCCCTACGATGGCTCGATGTTCGGCATCGTCGGATTCGAGGGCCAGCACGTGCTGGCTTTCGGCCTGCGCGGACACGTTTTCGAATCGACCGATCTCGGTGTCACCTGGAACGAGCTGCCGACCGGCAGCGAGCTGAGCCTGATGGGTGGCGTGGCGCTCGCCGATGGCGGTGCCGTGGTGGTCGGGGCAAATGGCATCGTGCTCTATCGTGCGCGCGCCTCCGACGAGCTGAAAACCTACACAGAATCCGCGGCCGGCGTCATCGCCGGCGTGCTGCCGCTCGGTTCCGACGGCGCATTGCTGATCGCCAGCGAAAACGGCCTCAGCCGCATCCAGCCCAAGTAACGGGGACGCAATGAGCGCAGCCAGTTCCAGCAGCAAGCCCGCCAATGCCTTTCATCGCTTCGCCGAGAAGCTGGTGTTCGGCAGCCGCCCGATCGTCCTCGTCCTGTTCGTCATAGCGACCATCGTATTCACGTATTTCGCCGCGCAACTGCGCGTCGATGCGGGGTTCAAGAAGCAGATCCCGCTCAAGCACGAATACATGCAGACCTTCATCGACTACGAACAGGAATTCGGCGGCGCGAACCGCGTCCTGATCGCGGTCATGGACAAGAACGGCGACATGTTCAACCTGCCGTTCTTCCAGACCATGGAGAAGATCACCCAGGACGCCAAGGCGATCGACAGCGTCGACGAAGCGCGGGTGCGCTCGATCTTCACGCCGAACGTCCGCTTCGTCGAAGTCGTCGAGGACGGATTCGCCGGCGGCAACGTGATCCCGCAGGATTTCACGCCCAATGTCGAGGGCTTCGAGGCCAGCAGGGAGCAGTTCGCCACGATCAAGGCGAACATGGAAAAGGCGAGCATCGTCGGCCGCCTGGTGGCGAAGGACTTTTCCGGCGCGATGGTCTGGGTCGACCTCGTTCCGGAAAACCCGGAGAAGGGCGTCAAGGTCGATTACAACAAGATCGCCGTCCAGCTCGACGAGATCCGCGCCAGGTACGAAAACGAACATACCACGGTGGCGATCATCGGATTCGCCAAGATGGTCGGCGACATCACCGCCGGCGCGCGCTCGGTGATCTGGTTCTTCGGCATGACCATCGCCTTCACCTGGTTGCTGCTGTTCATCTATTCCTCGTCGGTCAAGCTGGCCTCGCTGACCGTGCTCTGCGCGCTGATTTCGGTCGTCTGGATGCTCGGCGCACTGCGCCTGCTCGGCTTCGGCATCGATCCGATGAACATGCTGACGCCATTCCTGATCTTCGCCATCGCGGTCAGCCACGGCGAACAGATGATCAACCGATACCGAGGCGAGATATTCTTCGGCGGCCTCGAGGAAGGCACGCCGGAAGAGTTGGCCAAGCGCACCGGCATCGACCCGGAGACCGCCGCGCGCAATGCCTTCCGCGCGCTGCTCGTGCCCGGTTCGGTCGCCCTCGTGGCCGGTTGCATCGGCTTCGCCGCGATCCTCGTGATACCGATCCGCATCATCTTCGAGCTGGCGATCACCGCGACCATCGGCGTCGCCCTGACCGTGCTCACCGACCTGGTCCTGCTGCCGGTGCTGCTTTCCTACACGCGCCTGCGCAACCTGCCGCGCAAGCGCGCCTATCGCCTGCGCCAGCTGACCCAGTTCGACAAGATCTGGACTTTCCTCGCCCGTTTCAGCCACCCCAAGCCGGCGGCGATCATCCTCGTCGCCGGCGTGGCGATCTGGTTCGTCGCCGAGCGCTATGGCGAGCACGTGATGATTGGCGACGCACAGAAGGGTGTCGCCGAACTGCGCCCGGACGCGCGCTACAACCAGGATGCCGTGCTGATCAGCGACAAGTTCGCCCTCGGCGTGGACATCCTCAATGTGATTGCCGAAGGCCCGCCGTCCGCGTGCACGAACAGCTATCCGGTGATGGAACTGATCGACCGGTTCGCCTGGCACCTGCGCAACGTCGAAGGCGTCGCCCAGGTCATCACCCTGCCGATGGCGGCAAAGGTCGTCAACGCGGGCTGGAACGAAGGCAATGTCCGCTGGCGCGTGCTGCCGCGCGATTCCGATACGTTGCGCCTGGCCACTCAGGGTTTCGAAACCGATACCGGCCTGCTCAACGCCGATTGCAGCGCGATGCCGATCATGGCCTTCCTGACCGACCATCGGGCGACCACGATCGATCGTGTCGTCGGCGCGGTCAAGCAGTTCCGCGTCGACAACAAGGCATGGGCCGGGCCGGACGTGAACCTGCGCGAGAAGCTGGCCGAACAGTCCGCCAGCGGCGACATCCCCGAGGATGGCCTCAACGAGGTCAACCTGCGCCTGGCCACCGGAAACGTCGGCGTGATGGCGGCTATCAACGATGAGGTGCGCGCGGTCAAACGCCTGATCCTGTACATGCTTTACGGCGCGGTTTTCCTGATGTGCCTGATCAGTTTCCGCAGTCCACGCGCGGCCCTGTGCATCGTCCTGCCGCTGGTCCTCGTCACCGAGCTTGGCCATGCGTTGATGGTCTACCTCGACATCGGCATGAAGATCAACACGCTGACCGTGGTCGCGCTCGGCGTCGGCATCGGCGTCGACTACGGCATCTACATCTTCGCGCGCATGCGCGAGTCGCTGCTGGCCGGGAAGCCGCTGACCGAGGCCTACTTCGCGTCGCTGAAGACCACCGGCATCGCCATTTTCTACACCGCGCTGACCCTCGCGGTGGGCGTCGGTACCTGGGTGTTCTCGGACCTCAAGTTCCAGGCCGACATGGGCGTCATGCTGACCTTCATGTTCGTCGTCAACATGATCGCCGCGATCGTCTTCCTGCCGGCCCTGTGCCGCTGGCTGCTGCGACCGAACGAACGCGCCGCCTGATTCCGTGCGAGGCACGGGGCAGAGCCGGGTGGCTGTTGCGCAGCCCTCGCCGGCAGCACGCCGGCGCGGGCTAAGCCCGGGCAATGGATGACGCTGCGCTGCCGCCAGTCCAGCGGCTGGTTCAGCCCACGTGGGTGCCGAACAGGCTGCCGACCCAGGCGGTCGCCGCCATCGCGAGCGCGCTCCAGAAGACGACGCGCACCGCGCCGCGCACCACCGGCGCACCACCGACCCGGGCCGCGGTGCCGCCGAGCAGGCCCAGGGCCAGCAACGAGCCGAGCATGATGCCGGTGACCACAAGGCGCTGCGGCAGGACCATCGCCGTGACCAGCGGCAGGGCTGCGCCGACGGCAAATGCCGCAGCCGAAGACAGCGCGGCCTGCAGCGGACGTGCACGAAACTGGTGGGTGATGCCGAGTTCGTCGCGCGCGTGCGCGCCGAGGGCGTCGTGCGCCGTCAGTTGCTCGGCAACCTGTCCGGCGAGGATGGGATCGAGACCGCGCTTGACGTAGATGCCGGCCAGTTCCTTCAGTTCGTGCTGCGGGTACTGTTCGAGTTCCTCGCGCTCGATGCGCAGGTCGGCGCGCTCTGCGTCGGCCTGCGAACTGACCGAGATGTACTCGCCCGCGGCCATCGACAGCGCGCCGCCGACCAGGCCGGCGGTGCCGGCGAGCAGGATGCTGGCGGTTGGCGCGCCGGCGGCGGCGACACCGACAAGCAGGCTGGCAGTCGAGACGATGCCGTCATTGGCGCCGAGGACGGCGGCACGCAGCCAGCCGACCTTGTCAGAACTGTGGAATTCCCAATGATGCTTGCTCACACGGTGATCTCCCTGGATGTTGGTGTGCCGCTGTCAGGATGCCCGCCGCATTGGCGCAACGGCGCCGAAGGCATCAGTCAGTAGGCGATGTTGAGGCGGCGCAGGACCTTGCCGGCCAGCCATGCCGGCCCGATCAGCAGATAGACCGCGTCGGTCAGGAAGGAAGGGCGCGCACCTTCGATGGCATGGCCGATGAACTGGCCGATCCAGGCGACGACGAAGACGGCGGCGGCCGACCAGAGCAGTGTCGTCGGGCCGATCGTTCGATAGAGGAACTCGGTGAGCAGGCCGAACACGATGAACACCAGCAGCATGGCGATGCCAACGGGTTTCGACAACTTCCAGTAAAAGGCGAATGACGCGATCATTGCCAGCCCACACCAGAATCCCGGGTGCCCCACCGACGCGGGCACCGGAATTGCCCACAGGGCGGCAATCACCGACCACAGGATGGCAGGCTCGCATATCCAGTGGATCCGCCGGTTGACCGGATTCTGATGATCCTTGCTGTAGC
>DAIMYT010000134.1:7585-9496 GCA_036734345.1 Dokdonella sp.
ACTCGTTGATCGTGCCCATCACCTTCCCCGGCCAAACCTTGGGCAAGGATAGCAGCCGCACCCGGGCGCAGCGCCGGCCAGGCTTGCCGGCCGCGAGGGAAGGTCCGGCATCCGTCGACCGCGGACCGCTCAGTCGCCCATCCATTCGCGACCGTCGCGCGAAACCCGGAGCGGATGCAGCGGCGAGCTGTACCATTCGACCACCCTGCCCTTCCTGAACCGGATCCAGGAGGGCCCATAGCTCCAGCGCTCTTCATCGCGCGAGAACGGTTCGCCGATTTCGCTGAGCACGACCCGCTGCGGCATGCCCAGGCGCAGTCCTTCGCTGACCGCTGAACGCGCCACTCCGACCGGCTGCCGATCGGCAACGACGGCAGGCGGATACGCCGGCGCAGGCTCGTCCCCCGGCAGCAGCGCATACGCCGCCCACAAAGCGAAGCCGCCGGCCAGGATCAGCAGGTAGAGACCGGAACGGCTGCGCGGTTTATTGGCGCGTGGAGCGGGATCGTCGCGCGCAACCTGCCGCCGCTCGACGCCAGGCAGCGGCATCGCGCCGGGCAGGCGCCCATGCTGGCGATGGAACTGCACGCCGGCCTCGTAGAGCATGGTCAGGACCTGCAGGTGCTCGGTCGCCAGGTGCTGCGAGATCGGATCCTTGGCGCTCAGGCGATCCGGATGGACCATGGACACGCGCCGACGATAGGCCTGCTTGAGGTCATCGATGCCCGCCCCGGGTTCGAGGTTGAACTCGCGGTACAGCCGCAAGAAGTCGACACCCTGAGCCATGCTTCAACCCGTTGCCAAGCGGTTCCGGACCATCAAACAGCGAACGCACGCCGCGCGCCAGCCCGCGACCAGTATAGCGCCCGCGCCTCGAGGGGTTCCTTCCGGCGCAAGGAGGTTCCGGCGCAAGGACACGCATCAGTCCAGGCGGATGTCGGCCAGGCGCTGCAGCGCCTCGGCATACTTGGCCGCGGTCGTATCGATGATCCTTTGCGGAATGTGCGGCCCCGGTGCCTGCTTGTTCCAATCCAGGGTCTCCAGGTAATCGCGCACGAACTGCTTGTCGAAACTCGGCGGACTGATGCCGACGCGATACTCGTCCGCGGGCCAGAAGCGCGACGAATCGGGCGTCAGCATTTCGTCCATCACGTAGAGCTTGCCGTCCGCATCGGTGCCGAACTCGAGCTTGGTGTCGGCGATCAGGATGCCGCGCGTCGCCGCGTAGTCGACCGCATGCCGGTAGATGGCAAGGGTCGCTTCGCGCACCTTTTCGGCCAGCTCGCGGCCAACCTGGCTGGCCACCGCCTCGAAACTGACGTTTTCGTCATGGCCACCGAGCGCGGCCTTGGTCGAAGGCGTGAAGATCGGTTCCGGCAGGCGCTCGGCCTGGCGCAGTCCGCGCGGCAGGGCGATGCCGCAAACCGTGCCGCTGGCCTGGTAATCCTTCCAGCCCGAACCGATCAGGAAGCCGCGCGCGATGGCCTCGAAGGGCACGGGCTTGAGGCGCTTGCTGACCACGCTGCGACGTGAATAGAGATGCGCGTCGACGCCGGCTGGCAGAACGGAAGCGACTGTCCGCCCGGTCAGGTGGTTCGGCATCAGAGTGGCGGTGCGCGCAAACCAGAAATTCGACATCTCGGTGAGCATCTCGCCCTTGCCCGGTATCGGATCGGGCAAGACCACGTCGAACGCGCTGAGGCGGTCGCTGGCGACGATCAGCAGTTCGTTGTCGGGCAGGGCGTAGACGTCGCGGACCTTGCCGCGGTGGATCAGTTCCAGTCCAGGAAGGTTCGATTGGGACAGCGTCGTCGGCACGGCGTCGTTTCCGCAGCAGGGGGCAGCGCGCAGTTTAGGGCAACGCTGATCAAGTGGCGCAATCGTCACGACACCTGTCTGCGTGCAGATCGC
>DAIMYT010000135.1:0-8858 GCA_036734345.1 Dokdonella sp.
CGGGACGCGCTTCGCCGACGCCGCGCAAGTCGATGACCGGCGCCGGTACGGCCCGCGGCGCAGTGGCTGTGGCTTGCGCGCCGGCCTGCGCAATCGTCTGCTGCATGACGACGAGGTCTTCCTCGATGCCGCGGATGCGCGCGTTGAGTGCGATGACGCGTGACAGCAGGAAGCCGATGGCGCCGCCGCCGACGAAGCCGAGCGCGTAAGCCGACTCGTATTCGAACATCGCGCCCAGCAGAAGTCCCGCAACCGCACCCACGATGGTCCAGACCACGCCCATGCCGCGCACTCCCCTGGTTGTGCAGCCCTTCAGCGATAGACCGCCGCCTCACCCTGCGGCCGGCTCTTGAAGCGTCGGTGTATCCAAAGGTACTGGGTTGGTGCCTCGCGCGCCATGCGTTCGATCGCGGCATTGACCCGCGCGGTGTCGCCGGCGACGTCGGCGCTGGGGAAATCCGCCAGCGGCGCCTCAAGGCGCAACACGTAGCCGCCTTCCTCCAGTCGCCGATGGAAGAACGGGATCACGCGGGCGCCGGAAAGCCGGGCCAGATGGTGGGTCGCGGTCAGCGTCGCCGCCGGGATGCCGAAGAACGGCACGAACAGGGTGTCCTTGCCACGCATGTCCTGGTCCGGCGCATACCAGATGAAGCCCCCTTCGCGCATGGAGCGCACGCTCGCGCGCAGTTCGTCCTTGAGGAACTTCGTGTCGGCGTAGCGCTGGCGCGCGCGCCGGATCACCCATTCGAAGGCGGCGTCGCCATGCTTGCGGTACATGCCGGCCAGCTTGACCCCGCCTTGTTCGACGAGCAGGCGTCCGGCCAGCTCGAGATGGGAAAAGTGCGCGCCGGTCAGCAGCACGCCGCGGCCTTCGGCCTGCGCGGCGGCGAGGTGCTCGAGCCCTTCGATCCTCGCCGGCACGCGCAGGATCGCCTTGCGCGTGCCCATCCAGGCCAGGGCGAATTCGACCAGCATGAGGCCGACATCGCGCAAGGAATCCTCTAGCAGCTCCTTGCGCGCCTGTTTGTCGAGCTCGGGAAAACACAGTTCGATGTTGCGCGCGGCGATGCGTCGCCGCGAGCCGGGAATCCGTGCGATGGCCCAGCCAAGGGCACGGCCCGTGCGCATCAGTGCCGGATAGGGCAGGCGAGACAGCAGCCAGAGCAGGCCGAGGCCGATCCAGGCCGGCCAGTGCAGCGGGCTGAGCAAGGCGATGCGAAACGGGGGCAGGGCGGATTTCATTGCCCCGATTATGGCGTCCGGGCCCGATTCTGCCTATGCAGCCTATACTGCGCGGCCTTGCCTGGGACCTGAATCGTGCTGCGCCTGCTGTATACCCTGACCATGTACCTGCTGACACCGGTGATCCTGTACCGGCTGGCCGCGCGTGGCCTGCGCTACCGGCGTTACCTGTCGCGCTGGAAGGAACGCTTCGGATTTTTCCCGGCGCCCGGGTTCAGCAACAGCAGTTGGGTGCACGCGGTATCGGTCGGCGAAGTGAATGCCGCCGTTCCGCTGATCGAGGCGCTGATGCGCACTTATCCGGATGCGCCCATGGTGGTGACGACGGTGACGCCTACCGGTTCGGAACGCGTGCAGAAGCTGTTCGGCGAGCGCGTCTTCCACGTCTACCTGCCCTACGACCTGCCGGCATCGGTGAAACGCTTTCTCGATCGCGTCCGGCCGCGCTTCGCGGTGATCATGGAAACCGAGATCTGGCCCAACCTGTTCATCACCTGCCGCGAGCGCTCGATTCCAATCGTGGTGACCAATGCGCGGTTGTCCGAGCGCAGCTTGCGCGGTTACGGTCCGGTCCGCCCGCTCGCCCGCCGCGCCATCCGTTGTGCGAGCTTCGTCGCCGCGCAGTCGCCGCTCGATGCCGAACGCCTGCGCACGCTGGGCGCCGCGGTGTCGCGCCTGGCCGTGATCGGCAACCTCAAGTTCGACATGCCGGTGCCGGCCAGCCTGGCCGGCATCGGCGCCGACCTGCGCAATGCGTGGGGCAACTGCCGGCCGGTGTGGATCGCGGCGAGCACGCATGAGGGCGAGGAGATGCCCGTGCTCAAGGCGCATTCGGCGGTGCTGCAGCGTTTCCCGGATGCCCTGCTGCTGATCGCGCCGCGCCATCCGGAACGCTTCAAGCCGGTAGTGGGTGCCTGTCGCTCACTGGGGTTCACCACGCGCGTGCGCAGCGAGGATGTTACGGCGGACGAGCGCTGCCAGTGCTTCGTGGTCGACACCATGGGCGAGCTGCTGCATTTCTACGCGGCGTCGGACATCGCCTTCGTCGGCGGTAGCCTCGAACCGATCGGCGGCCACAACCTGCTCGAGCCCGCCGCCCTCGGCAAGCCGGTCATCGTCGGGCCGCATACGTTCAATACCGAGGAAGTGGCCGCCAGCCTGATCGAGGCGCGGGCGGTCCTGCGCGTCGCCAATGCCGAACAGCTCGGCGCGGCGGTGATCCGCCTGCTCGCCCAGGCTGACGAGCGCCAGGCGATGGGACAAGCGGCCCGGGCCGTGCTCGAGCGCGAGCGCGGCGCCGTCGAGCGCACGCTGAGGATCGTCGAGCAGGTGCTTGAGAGGCAGGGGGCCTGAAGAGCCGGGAGTGGAGAATGGGGAATGGGGAATGGCGAGAATGTGATTTCGCGATCTGCCCGCTTGGCTTTTCCCTATTCCCTATTCTCGATTCCCTAATCCCGGCTCACTCCAACAACGCATTCACCGCTTCGAGGTCCTTGACCTCGATGATGCCGGCGGCCTGCTTGAGCAGGAGGCCGTTGAGGACGAACGCATGGCGGGCCTGCGAGTAGCTGCTCTGCGCCGACAGCAGCTGCTGCTGGCTGATCAGCACGTCGACGATCGTGCGCGTGCCGACTTCATAGCCGGCCTGGGTGGCATCCAGAGAACTCTGCGCGGAAATCACCGCCTGGCGGGTCGCCTCGACCTGGCTGGCGCCGGCGATCACGGCACGGTAGCTGTTGCGCGTGCTGCGCTCGATCAGGCGCTTCTGCAACTCGTACTGGTCCTGCGCGGCATCGCGGTTGTAGATCGACTGGCGCACGCGTGACTGCGTATAGCCACCCGCGAAGATCGGCACATTGAGGGTCAGGCCAACCGTGGTCGACCACTGCGAGCGATTGGTGTGGAACGCGTCGTTGAAGCTCGATGCGCTGTTGTCGCTCCAGCTCGGCGATTTCGAGTAGAGGAGCTGGCCGCTGATGGTCGGCAGGTGGCCCGAGCGTGCCGTGTTGATGTTGTCGTTGGCCGCTTCGAGCTGAAAGGCGTATGAATTCAGGCTCGGGTTCTGCGCCACGGCAACGTTGACCCAATCCTCGGGATTCTCGGGATTCGGCTTGTCCAGCGGCAACTGGTCGCGCAACTTCTTCAGGTTGCCCGGTTCCTTGTTGGTCAGCTGGCGCAGGGCTTCCTTGTTGTCGTCGAGGGTGTTCTGCGCGGTGATCACATTGGCCACGGCGGTATCGTGCTGGGCCTTGGCGTCGTTGACGTCGGTGATCGCCGAAAGGCCGACCTCGAAGCGCTGCTGGGCCTGTTCCATCTGCCGGTTCAGGGCCTGCTCGTTGGCCTGCGCGAACTTGAGCGCATCCTCGGCGGTGAGCACGTTGAAGTATGACGTGGCGACGCGGATCAGCAGGTCCTGCTGGGCCGCCTCGTAGGTGGCATCGCCGGCCTTGGCCGTGGCGCGTGCGGATTTCAGGGCGGTCCACTTGCTCAGGTCGAGGATGCTCTGGTCGAGGCGCCCGCTCAGCGTGCGTCCGTAGCTGTCCGAAGAGGTCGTGACGTTGACCAGGCTCTGGCTGCCGTCCGGATTGGTCACGAACTGCGGGCCGCTATTGCTGCCGTGCCCCTTCGAGTAGTCGAGCGAAGCGCCGATCTGCGGCAACAGCGCCGAGCGCGCCTGGTCGACGTTTTCGCCGGTTGCATAGTTCGTGGCTTCGGCTCCGGCCAGTTGCGGATCGGAAGCGCGCGCTTCGCCGTAAATCTGGATCAGATCGTCGGCGGACGCCAATGGGGCGCCGGTGACCAGCACCATGGCCAGCGCCAGGGTCAATGAACGGGTACGCATCATCAATTCATCCTCGGGGTTTGCGGTGCCTGGCTGTCTCCGGCCTACAGCGTGAAATGCCGCGGCGGCGAAGCATGGGTCAGGTACGGAATATCGGTTTCGAACAGGCTTTCAGTCTGCCAGTGGGTCGCATCGACGCGCGTGTGCAATAAGGCCTGCATGGCCGGCGACTCGCCGCTGATCGCGAACAGCCGCCCGCCGGGTTTGACCCAGCTGCGCACGCGCTCAGGCAAGGCAAATACCGCGCCAGTCAGGACGACACAGTCGAAGGGCTCGCTGGTTGCAAACTGGCTGAGGGCATCGCAAACCTCGATGCGCACCTGCGCGAAGCCGGCCTTGGCCAGCTTGTGGCCTGCCGCTTCGGCCAGGTCGGCATGCTGCTCGACACTCACGACGTCGCCGCCGAGGGCGGCCAGGCACGCCGTGAGGAAGCCCGAACCGGTGCCGATTTCGAGCACCCGCTGTCCGGATTCGATCGCGACGGCCTGCAGCACGCGGCCCTCGACGACCGGTTTCATCATGACTTCGCCGTGTCCCAGCGGCAGCTCGGCATCGACGAATGCCATGCCGCGAAAGCGCTCTGGCACGAAATCTTCGCGCTTGAGGCGGCCAAGAACGTCGAGCACGCGGGGGTCGAGCACTTCCCAGGTGCGAATCTGGTTCTCGACCATGTTGTCGCGGGCCAGCTCAAGATTCATGGACATCGAAAGGTTCCGCAATGAGGGAAAAAGGGGCGAAAGCATAGAAGGTCTGCCGGCCACCGGCAAACCGCGATCCGCTGTGGTCGCCTGCGGCTGGTGGATCCGGGGACTCCCATCAGGCGGCCACCGTGATTCCGTCCCGCGCCCGCCCGAGGCTGGCCACGGCCTGCGGCCATTGCGCGCGAACGACGCTCGCAAGCAATGCATCCACCGCGGACAGCGCTGCAAGTGCCTTGGATGCCGATTCGGGCCGATTGGTTGCCAGTTGCAGGGCCAGCCAGCGCACGAGGAGTCCGCGGTCGTCCACGGACAGCGCGGACAGTGCTGTCCGCGCCGAGGCCCGCAGAGCCGCAATGCGGAAGCTGCTCGGTCGCGAGCAGTTCTCCAGGAGCAGCGAGAATGACTGCTGCGCCAGGCGCAGGGGCCATTGCTGCAGGCCATCCGCGCTTGAAAAACCGATATCCAGTGCTGCCTCGCCCATATCTGCCTCTCAGGTCATGGTCCCGGTCGCCTGTCATGTTCCGGCCGGCCCGCTCAACTACAAGGAATCATTCGTCAATGGTCTGTCTGCAATACCGGGGCCAATGGCGCCGGCGGCGTGTCGCGTCGTATCCGGAACCAGGCCGCGTAGAGTGCCGGCAGGAACAGCAGGGTCAAGGCCGTGGCAACCGTGAGGCCGCCCATGATGGCCACGGCCATGGGCCCGAAAAAGGCGCTGCGCGAAAGCGGAATCATGGCCAGGATGGCGGCCGCCGCAGTCAGCACGATCGGCCTGAACCGGCGCACGGTCGAATCGACGATGGCATCCCAGGGGCGGCTTCCCTGTGCGATGTCGTGTTCGATCTGGTCGACCAGGATGACCGAGTTGCGCATGATCATGCCGAACATCGCGATCGTGCCGAGCATGGCGACGAAGCCGAACGGCACGCGGAACACGAGCAGGAAGAGGACCACGCCGATGAGGCCGAGCGGGGCGGTCAGCACGACCAGCAGCACGCGCTGGAAACTGCGCAGCTGCAGCATGAGGACGCTGAGGACCACGACCAGGAACAGCGGGAAGCCGACATTCACCGAATGCTGTCCCTTGGCCGACTCCTCCACCGCGCCACCGGTGGCGAGCCGATAGCCCTCGGGGAGGTCGGCGCGGATGGCATCGAGTTCGGGGCTGATCTGCGCATTGATGCTGGCCGGCTGCAGGGCGCCCTCGATGTCGGCGCGGACGGTCACCGTGGGCAGGCGGTCGCGACGCCAGATGATGCCTTCCTCGAAGCCGTACTCGATGGTCGCGATATGCCCGAGCGGCACGCTGCGGCCTGAGGCGGTGGGCACCGAGAGGCTCTGCAGCAGGCTCAGTTGCGCGCGTTCCTCGGCTGGGCCGCGCAGCAGGACGCCAATCAGCTGGTCGCGTTCGCGATAGGTCGCTATCGGCACGCCATTCAGCGAGCTCTGCATGAAGTTGGCGACGTCCTCCGAGCTGACCCCGAGCACGCGGGCCCTATCCTGGTCGATGCTCAGGCGGATCACCTTGCTCGGTTCTTCCCAGTCGAGGTTGATGTTGCGGGCATGCGGATTATTGCGCACCACGCCGGCGACCTTGCGCGCGATGTCGCGCACGGTGCCGAGGTCGGCGCCGGAAACGCGATATTGCAGCGGATAGCCGACCGGCGGGCCGTTCTCGAGGCGGGTGACGCGCGCGCGAAGTTCCGGGAAGTCGCCTTCGAACAGCTTGAGCAGGTCCCGGCGCAGGCCTTCACGCTCGGCCTTGCCGTGCGTGAGCAGGACGAACTGGGCGAAACTGGCTTGTGGAAGCTGCTGGTCCAGCGGCAGGTAGAAGCGCGGGCTGCCGGAACCGACATAGCTGACGTAGTTCACCAGTTCGGGGCGCTTCGCCAGCCATGCCTCGAGCTTCTTCACCTGGGCCTCGGTGGCATTCAGCGACGATCCCTCGCTGAGCTTCAGGTCAACCATCAGCTCCGGGCGCGTCGAGTCGGGGAAGAACTGCTGCTGGACGAAGCGGAAGCCGAATATCGCGAGGGCGAAGACCAGCACGGTGGTGCCGATGACCAGGAAGCGGTGCTCGATGCAGCGGTCGACCAGTCCGCGGAAGCGCCGGTAGAACGGGGTTGCATAAGGGTCGTGCGGACCGGGGCCTGCGTGTTCGCCGATTCCGCCAAACCAGGCCGGCAGGCGGCTGCGCACGGCATGCACGCGCCGCGCAATCGGGCCGCGTGGCTTTTCGCTTGCGACGGCATGCGGATCCGGCAGCAGCTTGTAGCCAAGGTAGGGAATGAAGATGACTGCGGCGATCCAGGACAGCAGCAGGGCGATCGTCACCACTTCGAAGATGGCGCGCGTGTATTCGCCCGTGCCGGACCTGGCCGTCGCGATCGGCAGGAATCCCGCCGCGGTGACCAGTGTGCCGGTGAGCATCGGAAACGCAGTGGAGGTGTAGGCGAAGCCGGCCGCGCTGACGCGGTCCATGCCCTGCTCCATCTTGATCGCCATCATCTCGACCGCGATGATCGCATCGTCGACGAGCAGGCCGAGGCCGAGCACGAGCGCACCGAGCGAGATCTTGTGCAGGCCGATGTCGAAATAGTTCATCGCGGCGAAGGTCATCGCCAGCACCAGCGGGATCGAGACGGCGACGACGAAGCCGCTGCGCAATCCCAGCGAGAAGAAGCTGACCAGCAGCACGATGATCACCGCTTCGCTGAGCGTGCGCACGAATTCGCCGACCGAGCGGCTCACTGCCGCAGGCTGGTCGGCGACCTTGTGCAGGTCGAGGCCGACCGGAAGCGTCCTGCCGATGCGTGCGGTGGCGGCTTCGAGATCGTGGCCCAGCGCAATGATGTCGCCGCCCTTGCGCATCGAAACCGCGATGCCGATCGCCTCGCTGCCTTCGAAGCGCATGCGCGGTTGCGGCGGGTCGACGAAGCCGCGGCGGATTTCGGCGATGTCACCGAGCCGGAACAGGCGGCCGTTGCTGCCGCGGATGCTCAGCTCGCGGATGGCTTCGACCGACTCCAGCGCGCCGGTGGTACGCAGGTAGATGCGATCCGACGGCGTCTCGAAGCTGCCGCCGGCGACCACGGCGTTCTGCGTGGCCAGCGTATGCTGCAGTTCGGCGAAACTGACCCCGAGCGTGGCCAGTTTCG
This sequence comes from Dokdonella sp., assembly GCA_036734345.1. Lineage (GTDB taxonomy): Bacteria > Pseudomonadota > Gammaproteobacteria > Xanthomonadales > Rhodanobacteraceae > Dokdonella. The sequence continues at coordinate 7,944 of DAIMYT010000135.1, forward strand.
CGTTCGATGCCTCGACGTAGATCTTCGGATCCTGGCGGCCGATCAGTTCGATCTTGGCCACGTCGGGCACGTGCAGCAATTCCAGCTTCACGCGCTCGGCGTATTCGCGCAGGTCGGCATCATCGAAGCCGTCGCCGCTCAGCGCGTAGATGTTGCCGAAGGTATCGCCGAACTCATCATTGAAGAACGGGCCGTGGATGTCGGTCGGCAGGGTATGGCGGATATCGCCGACTTTCTTGCGCACCTGGTACCAGACGTCCGGGACCAGCGAAGGGTCGATCGAATCCTTGACGACGAAGAAGATCTGCGATTCGCCCGGGCGCGAATAGCTGCGCAGGTAGTCGAGCTGGGGGATTTCCTGCAGCTTCTTTTCGATCGTCTCGGTGATCTTTTCCGAAACTTCGAGCGCGGTGGCGCCGGGCCACTGCGTCTGCACGACCATGACCTTGAAGGTGAACGGGGGATCTTCCGCCTGGCCAAGCCCGCGGTAGGACCAGATCCCGACCACCGCAAGCAGGATGATCGAATAGAGCACGAGTGCCTGGTTTCGCAGTGCCCACGAAGAAAGATTGAATGACGGCATCGATCAGGCTCTCGAGGAAGTGCTATTCATGCTGGCTCCTGCCACGTACGACATCCTGCCGGTGCACGCCTGCATGGGGTCCTCCTCACTGCGCTGCCGGCGGGGGGAGAGGGAGATAACCGGCAACGCAGGAGGAGGGTGCAAACGGTCAGAAGGAAATGCGCCGGTTGAGGGAATCGATCGGGTTGATTTCCTCGCCTTCGCGCAAGCGATGCACGCCGGCAGTGACGATCCAGGCATCGGCCTTGAGTCCGTCGCTGATCAGCGCCCCGGACTCGGCGTAGCGGTCGACCACGACCGGCAGCAGGTGGATTTTCCGCGTGCCCGGATCG
>DAIMYT010000135.1:8868-9468 GCA_036734345.1 Dokdonella sp.
GCGGTGCGATTCGGGCAGCGTTTCATCGCCGGGGCTGATGAAGCGCGCCACCCGTTCCGGATCGACCTGCCAGACCGCCGGCTCGCCATCCTTTTCGTAGAGGGCGCTGAGCGGAATGGTGAATTCCTCGCCGCTGGCCTGCGAGCTGAAGTAGACGCGCGCGGTCTGTCCCAGTCGCGGCGCGTCACCGGCATCGGCCAGGGAAACGCGAACCTGGTAGGTGCGTGTCGTGGCATCGGCTGCCGGCGATATCTCGCGCACGCGCCCCTCGCGCTGGTTGCCGCTCTCGGTCCACAGCTCAATGCTGGCCGGTGCGCCGACCTTGAGCCGGGCGATGGCCTGCTCGGGTACGTTGATCTGCACTTCGCTGGCGCCGTCATGGGCCAGCGTCATGATCGCCTGACCGGTGCCGACCACCTGGCCGACTTCGCCGGAAATGGCGGTGATCACGCCGTCGGCGTCGGCACGCAGTTCGGCATAGCCGGTCTGGTTGCGCGCGGTGTCGAGCGCCGCACGCGCTTCGGCCACATGGGCACGTGCCGCCGCCAGCGCGTTGGTCTTTGCCTCGAGGTCGAACTGGCTGACGAAGCGGCGCTCGAA
>DAIMYT010000136.1:0-9401 GCA_036734345.1 Dokdonella sp.
CCCGCAACTGGCGGCGAGAGCTCGCCCCTGAAGGGGCTCCTACAATGAATGCGCTTCTGCGGAGCGGGGTGGTCTGGGCTGTCTTCCAGCTCCTGTAGGAGCCCGTTTACGGGCGATGCCTTTCCCCGCAACTGGCGGCGAGAGCTCGCCCCTGAAGGGGCTCCTACAAGAATTTGGATCCTGCGGAGTGGGATGGCCCGGGCTATCTTCCAGCTCCTGTAGGAGCCCGTTCACGGGCGATGCCTTTCCCCGCGTCAGGCGACAACGAACTACGGAGCCGGATAGCCGAGGAAATCCAGGCTTGCCTGCAACATCGCCTCGGTACCGGTCTTCAGCGCGCCCTCGTCGACGAAGAACCGCGGCGAATGGTTAAACGCCACCTTGTCGGTGTCCTGGTCCTCCGGCGTGCCGCCGACGAAGAAGTAGACGCTCGGTGCCGGCACGCTGTTGCCAAGTTGCGGGAAATCCTCCGAGGCGGTCCAGCGATCGGCATGAACCACCGCCTCCTTGCCGAGCACCTTCACCAGGCTCGCGGTCACGCGTTCGGTCAGTGCCGGATCGTTGTAGTTGACCGGGTTGCTCGCCGATTCGACCGGCACCTCGAGATCGATGGTCGCACCGTGCGCCGCGGCGACATGCTCGGCCAGCTGGCGCAATTCGGCCAGGGCCTGGTCGCGCATGCCGGTATCGAACGCGCGCAGCGTGCCTTCGAGCCGCGCCGAGTCGGGCACGATGTTGAAGCGCTGGCCGCCGTCGAAGATGCCGAAGGTGAGCACGACCGGATCCTTGTTGATGTCCATGCGCCGGCTGACGATCGATTGCGCGGAAACCACGATGTCGGCGCCGGCGACGATCGGATCGATGCCGCGCCATGGCGTGGCGCCGTGGGTCTGGCGGCCGTTCACGACCATGCGCAGGGTGTCCGAACTGGCCATGATGCCGCCAGGCCGCAAGGCCACCGTGCCGACGTGGTAGGACGAGGTGACGTGCATTCCGAAGACTGCGTCGGGCCTGAAGTCCTTGAATACGCCATCCTTGACCATCAGCGGGGCGCCTCCCTCTTCTCCGGCCGGAGCACCTTCTTCGGCAGGCTGGAAAATCACCATTACTTCACCCGGCAGGTCCTTGCGCAGGCTGGCCAGCGCACTGGCCACGCCGAGCGTGGTCGCAGTGTGCACGTCGTGGCCGCAGGCATGCATGACGCCGACCTGCTTGCCCTGGTACTCGCCCTTGGCCTTCGAGGCGAATGGCAGGTCGACCTCCTCGGTCACCGGCAACGCGTCCATGTCGGCGCGGATCGCCAGTTTCGGGCCGGGCTTGCCGCCCTTGCGGATGCCGACGACGCCGGTGTGGGCGATGCCGGGGTGCACCGCGTCGGCGACGATCTTCGCCGTGCGCGTTTCCCGGTTGGAAAGCTCCGGATGCTGGTGCAGGTCGCGGCGCACGGCCGTGATGTGCGCGAGGCGCGCGTCGACCATGGCTTCGGTGGCCGGTTCCGCCGCGTGGACACTGGTCGCAGCGAGGGCAAGGGACAGGGCGGAAATGAGCAGATTGCGTTGCATGGTGATCTCCGGAAACCGGCCGACAGTCAAACGCACTTGGCCGGACGTTGCAAGACCATTCAACGGCAGGATCGGGAACCCCGCCTGCCCTCGCCCACGCGCGCGCTTGCGCACGAACGCAGCGCCGGAGCGCACGGCGGCACGATGTGCTATCCGCGGTGCTCGCGGCCGAGGTATTCCTCGCTCTGCATCTCGATCAGGCGCGATTCGGTGCGTGCGAACATCGCGCGGTGGCGTTGCCCGTCGTAGAGATCGACGATCGGCGCGGCCGCCGAAAGCACGAGCTTGACGCCGTGGTCGTAGAGCTCGTCGACGAGTTCGACGAAACGCAGCGCGGCGTCCTCGGTCTGCGGGGTGAACTCTGGGACGCGCGAAATCAGCACGGTGTGGTACGACCGGGCCAGTTCGATGTAGTCGGCGACGCCGCGCGGCCCTTCGCAGATCGCGTCGAAGTCGAACCAGATCGCGCCGTCGGCTTCGCGCTTCACGCGGATCGGACGTTCGTTGACGTTGAGGATGAATTGCTCGCGCTCGCTGCCGCGCGCGACGCGATGGAAGATGTCCAGCAAGGCGCGTTCGGCGCGCGCATCGGGTGGCGTCTGGTAGACCGGCGCCTGCTTCAGCGCGCGCAGGCGCCAGTCGGTCGGCGAAACCAGTTCGACGATCTCGCAGTGCGCCTCGAGCAGGGCGATGGCCGGCAGGAAGCGTGCACGCTGCAGGCCGTCCGGGTAGAGATTCGCCGGCGCCGTGTTCGATGTCGTCACCAGCATCACGCCGTCGGCGAACAGGGCCTTGAGCAGGTTGCCGAGGATCATGGCGTCGCCGATGTCGAGCACGAAGAACTCGTCGAGGCAGAGCACGCGTGTCCTGGCGGCAATGCGCGCGGCCACGGTGACCAGCGGATCGCTGTGTCCGCTCAGCGTGCGCAGCTCGGCGTGGATACCCTGCATGAAGCGATGGAAATGCACGCGGGTTTTTTCCTCGATCGGCAACGACTCGAAGAACAGGTCCATCAGGAAGGTCTTGCCGCGGCCGACGCTGCCCCAGAGATACAGGCCGCGCGGCGCCTTGCGCTTCTCCCCGCGCAGTCGCTGCCACAACGACAACGACTCGTTCGTGTCGAGATCGGCGGCCATGCGGTCGAAGGCGGCCAGGGCCCGTTGCTGGGCGGGATCGGCCTGCCACTGCCCGGCTGCCACGCCTTGCGCATAGCGTGCGCCCGGACGCACTGGTTCCGCGTTCATGCCGGCGAGCGGGCCCCGGGCAGGTGCGGGCGCATGGCATTCTTGATGGCGCCACGCAGGTCCATCAGGCGGCGGTGGAAGAAATGGCTGGTCTCCGGCATGCGCACGAGTTGCGGCGAAACGTCCAGGTTCTCGACCCAGTCGAAGACAAGTTGCGGATCGACCACTTCATCCTCTTCGCCCTGCACGACCAGCCACGGGCAATCCGGCAGCTCGATCGTGTCGAAATCCCAGCGCCCGACCGGCGGAGCAACCGTGATCAGCGCATCCGCCTCCAGACGCCTGGCGTTGCGCAGGACCACATAGCTGCCGAACGAGAACCCGGCCAGCCACAATGAAACCCCCGGGCGGACCTTGCGCGCCCAGGCAACGATGGCGGCGAGGTCATCGCTTTCGCCGATGCCTTCGTCGAATGCACCCTCGGACTTGCCGATGCCGCGGAAGTTGAAACGCACGGTATCGAGGCCGAGCTCGCGCAGGGAACGCTCGATGATCGTGACGACCTTGTTGTGCATGGTGCCGCCATGCAACGGATGGGGATGGCAGATGACGGCGATGCCGTGGCGCGCATCATCGGCGTCCGCTTCCGCCGGCGAGCAGCTGACTTCGAGTGCTCCTGCCGGTCCGGGCAGCAGGAAACTGGTCGGCTCGCGCGGGAATGATTCGGGGGGGTTCTGGCTGAGTTCGGGTTTCATGGTGGCGCATGATAGCGTGAAGCCCGCCATGCGCCCTCCGCCTTCATGAACCACCTTGCCCATGCCTTGCTGGCGGGCCCGGATCCGCAGCTCAGGCTGGGCGGCCTGATGGGCGATTTCGTGCGCGGCGCGATCGACCCGGCGCTGCACCCCGGCATTCGCGACGGCATTGCCCTGCACCGGGCCATCGATTCCTACACCGACAGCCACGCGCACATCGTGCGCGCCCGCGCCCTGTTCGATCCGCCCTATCGGCGCTACGCCGGCATCCTCATCGACATCTGGTTCGACCACCTGCTCGCCCGGGACTACGATCGCTGGTCGGACACGCCGCTGGAAGCGTTCAGCGACGATCTGCTTGCCCTGCTGCGCAATCACGATGCCGAGCTGCCGCAGGGGCTGCGGCAGTTCAGCCGTTATCTGCACGCGCGCCGGTTGCCGGCCGCCTATGCGCGCCGCGACATGATCAGCGAAGTGCTGATTGGCGTCGGCTCGCGGCTCAAGCGCGCCAATCCGCTGGCCGAGGGCCTGCTTGAAATTTCACGTCTGGAGCCGGAACTGCAGGACACATTCGACGCATTCTTTCCGCAGCTGGCGGATTTCGCCAAACAGTGGCTCGACGGGCGGCTGCCGACAGCGCCGGAGTAGGCCTGCGAATTCCAATCGATACCGTTCGCCCTGAGCCTGCCCCGGACCCGATCCGGGGACAAGAGGATATTCCGCGATTTGCATCGGAATCGTGGCCAAACCGATACGCAGACGGCCCGAATCGCGATCTGCGTCCGAACGCGTAGGCTGGGGTGAACGGAAGCAAACCCCAACGTGGCCCGCACTCGTCCTCGGTGAACATGTTGTCCCGGACCGACGTTGGGGTTTGCTTTCGCTCACCGCCAACCTACGTGTGCATGGGTGGGTGAAGGCAAATCGCTGCGGCCGGGACCACCAATCCCCAGTCCCGGCCGCAGCACCCACCTGGCCCTTCAGTTCATTGCGCGCTCAACTCTCGTACGCGGTCTCGCCGTGATAGGTGATGTCGAGGCCTTCGCGCTCCTCTTCCTCGCTGACGCGCAGTCCGAACAGCTTGCCCGCGATCAGGAACGAGACCAGCGAGACGAAACCGATCCAGGCGATCGTGATCAGCACGGCGATGGCCTGGATGCCGACCTGATGCAGGATCGAATAGCCGTCGCCGCCGTTGCCGCCCAGCGAAGGCGCGTGGAACACGCCGGTCAGCAGCGCGCCGACGATGCCGCCGATGCCGTGCACGCCGAAGACATCGAGGCTGTCGTCGGCACCGAGCAGTTTCTTCAGGCCGGTCACGCCCCAGACGCAGATCACGCCGGCCGCGGCACCGATGGCAATGGCGCCGAACGGGCCGACCAGGCCGGCCGCGGGTGTGACACCGACCAGTCCGGCAACGGCGCCGGATGCCACGCCGAGCGCGGAGGGCTTGCCCTTGGTAAAGCCTTCGGCGATGGCCCACGCAACCACGGCCGCGGCGGTGGCGAACAGGGTGTTGATGAAAGCCAGCGCCGTGCCCGCGTTCGATTCGAGATTCGAACCCGCGTTGAAGCCGAACCAGCCCACCCAGAGCAGGGCCGCGCCGACGAAGGTGAGGGTCACGTTGTGCGGCTTGATCGCCTCGCGACCGAAACCGAGACGCTTGCCGACCAGGTACGCCCCGATCAGGCCGGCCACGCCCGCATTGATATGCACGACGGTGCCGCCGGCGAAGTCGAGCGCACCCATGGCCAGCAAATAGCCGCCTGCGCCCCAGACCATGTGCGCGATCGGCACGTAGCCGAAGGTGAACCAGAGCACCGAGAACAGGATCAGAGCGGAGAAGCGGATGCGCTCGGCGAATGCGCCGACGATCAGCGCGCCGGTGATGCCGGCGAAGGTGGCCTGGAAGGCGATGAACACGTACTCGGGAAGCTTTACGTTTTCGGTGAACGTGTCGGCCAGCGTGTCCACGCTGACCCCGGACAGGAACAGCTTGTCGAAGGAACCGATGAAGGCGTTCCCGCCGACGAAGGCGAGGCTGTAGCCGAACACGGCCCAGAGCAGGATCAGCAGGGAGAACACGACCATGACCTGGATCAGCACCGAGAGCACGTTCTTCGAGCGCACCATGCCGCCATAGAACAGGGCCAGCCCGGGCACCGTCATCAGCAGCACGAGCAGGGTGGAGGTCAGCATCCAGGCGACATCGCCCTTGTCTACGGTCGGCCCGACGGCGACCGCCGCGACAGCCATTTCCTGGGCAAGCGCCGGCCCGCACAGGAAGGTGACCAGGACCAGCAGCATCGCCGCGGCGAAGGCGGGAGTGCGCACCCCGGATGTATCGTTCGATGGGAATTTCATGATGTCCTCGCGATGTGGGGTCAGAGGGCGTCCGCGCCGATTTCGCCGGTGCGGATGCGGATGGCCTGTTCGATCGGCGAAACGAAGATCTTGCCGTCGCCGGTCTTGCCGGTGCCGGCGACCGCCTGGATCGCCTCGATGACGGATTCGACGCGGTCGTCGGTAACGACCGTTTCGATCTTCACCTTGGGCAGGAAGTCGACGATGTACTCGGCGCCGCGATAGAGCTCGGTATGTCCTTTCTGCCGGCCGAAGCCCTTGACCTCGGTCACGGTGATGCCGGAGACGCCGGCGCTGGACAACGCCTCACGCACCTCATCGAGCTTGAACGGTCGAACGATGGCGGTAATCAGTTTCATGGCCACTCCCGTGGGTTGTGGATGGCCGGCCGACGCAAGCCGGCCGGCGGATTCAGAAGTCCTTCGACAAGGTCAGGATGCCGGTTGCCTTGCCGACGTACTTGCCGAAGGCATTCGTGTAGAAATTCTTGTCCGCGTTGGTGTCGACATAGGCCAGCGACACGCCGAAGCCGTTGCCGAGGTCCCGGGTCACGCCGAGGCTCCAGTCGGTGTAGTCGAGATCGCTGTAGCCATCGACCCGCTGGTGGCCGACATGGGCATCGAATGTCCACTTTTCGGCAAAGCCCTGGCTCAGGGCCAGGTCGAGGTAGCCGCTGCCGCTGGCGCCGTCGATGCCGAACAGGTCGGTGAAGGCGTGGCTGTACTTGAGGGTGAAGATCGACCAGCCGACCGAGAAATAGCCTTCCAGCGTATCCGGATCGGTGAAGCCGGCCGGGTAGGATCCCGGATACCAGTAGTAGAGCAGGCCGACGTCATAGCTGACCGCCTCGCCCCAGGTTCCGCGGAACCCTGCATAGCCATCGAGTTCGAGGCTGCTGGAAACGCTGTCCTGGCCATCCGAAAGCCAGCTGATGTTGCTGCCCCAGCTGCCGGCGTAGAAGCCGCTGGCGCTGGCGTATTCGATCCCGCCCTGCAGGGCGGGATCGCGATTGGTCTGGGTCAGGCCGCGGAAGGCGTAATCGCTGGTCAGGGCCAGCGACCCGGTCAGGGCGGAGGGCTCTTCGGCCTGCACGGCGAGCGGCAGGCTGGAAAGGGGCAATAGCAGGCACAGCACCGGGATACGGTTCTTCATGGTTGACCTCGACAGTTTGGGAAACAAGCAACGGCACAAACAGTCGGTCAGCAATGAATTCGGGTACTCCCCAGCCCCTGGTTCATTCCGGAGATCCTGATCTGCTCGTCGTCCCGGCCCTTCGACAGGCTCAGGACTGGCCGGACTCTGTCCGGGCCGGGACGACGAACGAATGGAAATCAGGTTCTCCTCAGACCGAGTAATACATCTGGTACTCCAATGGATGGGTGGCGGCGCGGAAACGCGTGACTTCGCCCATCTTCAGATCGATGTAGCCATCGATGAAGTCGTCGGAGAACACGCCACCGGCCTTGAGGAAGTCGCGATCCTTGTCGAGCGCCGCGAGCGCCTGGTCGAGGCTCGAACACACCTGCGGAATGTTCTTTTCCTCTTCCGGCGGCAGGTCGTAGAGATCCTTGTCCGACGGCGCGCCCGGATCGATCTTGTTGAGGATGCCGTCGATGCCCGCCATCAGCATCGCCGAGAAGGCGAGGTAGCCCGAGTTCATCGGATCCGGGAAGCGGATCTCGATGCGGCGCGCCTTCGGATTGGTGACGAACGGAATGCGGCAGCTGGCCGAGCGGTTGCGCGCCGAATAGGCGAGCATGACCGGCGCCTCGAAACCGGGCACGAGGCGCTTGTAGCTGTTGGTGGTCGAATTGGTGAACGCGTTGATCGCACGTGCATGCTTGAAGATGCCGCCGATGTACCAGAGCGCGGTCTGCGAGAGGCCACCGTAGAGGTCACCGGTGAACAGGTTCACGCCGCCCTTGGCCAGCGACTGGTGCACATGCATGCCCGAGCCGTTGTCGCCGACCAGCGGCTTCGGCATGAACGTGGCGGTCTTGCCATTGCGATGGGCGACGTTCTTGACCACGTACTTGAGCGCAAGCAGTTCGTCGGCCTTCTTGACCAGCGAGTTGAACTGCACGCCGATCTCGCACTGACCGGCGTTGGCGACTTCGTGATGGTGCACCTCGATGACCTGGCCGAGTTCGGCCAGCACGTTGCACATCTCGGCGCGCAGGTCCTGCAGCGAATCGACCGGCGGCACCGGGAAATAGCCGCCCTTCACGCCGGGGCGATGACCACTGTTGCCTTCCTCGTAGCGCTTGGACGACGACCACGCGGCTTCCTGCGATTCGATCTCGAAGAAGCACTTGCCCATGTCGTTCTGCCAGCGCACCGAATCGAACACGAAGAACTCGGGCTCGGGGCCGAAGAACGCGGTGTCGGCGATGCCGGTCGACTTCAGGTAGGCCTCGGCGCGCTTGGCCAGCGAACGCGGATCGCGCGAGTAGGCCTGCATCGTGTTCGGCTCGAGGATGTCGCAATAGAGGATCAGGGTCGGATCGGCGAGGAACGGATCGACCAGGGCGGTATCGGGATCGGGCATCAGCACCATGTCCGAATCGTTGATGCCCTTCCAGCCGGAAATCGACGAGCCGTCGAACATCTTGCCGTCCTCGAAGGTCGATTCGTCGATCGTCGCCGCCGGGAACGTGATGTGCTGCTGGACACCGCGGACGTCGGTGAAGCGCAAATCGACGTAGGCGATGTTCTTTTCCTTGATCAGCTTGAGAACCTTGTCTGCAGACATGGGTGAAACCTCGGATGGGGATTGGTAGCTGAGCTACTGCAACCGCCATGCCAGATTTTGTGCGCTGCAAAAAAGTCGATATATCAATCGTTTGGGACTGCACTTGCCGCGCAGGCACGAATCGACCGCACCATGATGGTGCTATTTTGAGATCGTGTTCACGATATTGGTGCGATTGAAGCGCGGCAACGCCGGCGAGACCCTTCGGGCCGCCCCGAAAAGCGCTCTAGCCAACCCGCTGCGCTAGCCGATCAACCAGGCCGCGAAGACGAGCCAGGCATCAGTCCGCATCACGAGCAGGCGGCCGATCTGCGAAAACAGCAGGATGCCCGCACCCCAGAGGTAGGCCGGATGAATGCGGCCGATGCGCAGCCGGTCGTTGATCAGGCACGGCAGGACGAACAGGTCGGTCAGGAACAGGGCCAGCGGTGGACCGTGCCAGGGGCCCAACTCGATGTTCATGCGCGCGATGGCCGGCGTCAGTGCACCGATCGTCGCGATCAGCATGAGGCGTTTGTGGATATCGCTGCGGCGCCGAAACCACAGCGCCGTGGCAACCGTTCCGATGAAAACAAGGATCGTAGCGAGCGGAATGGCGAGAAAAGGGAGCGGATCAACACCCTGGAATGCCTGGCCTCGGCGCGCCGCGGCGATCGCCGTCATCGCGCCGACGACGAACAGGGCCACGGCCAGGACCGCGCCGGCCATGCCCAATCGGCGATGTACTGCGGTACGACCAGTGGCGACGAGCACGGTCTGCGCAAGCAGCAGGAGCATCCAGCCG
>DAIMYT010000137.1:0-6816 GCA_036734345.1 Dokdonella sp.
TTGCGTAAGCCCGCGCCAAGCCAAACCCGACCTAGAACCTATGGGGCACAACACCTATTCGGCCCCTTAGAGGGGTCTAATCCTTGGTTCTAACCCGGCATTCCGGGGCCTTTTTGTAGGAAATATCTTACAAGAAACAACCATTTCTGCTGATACCGGTGTCTAATCCATGTGTCTAATCTTGCACTCTTCGTGGGCAAGGATTGGATCGGATGGAATCTTCACACTCGGAGGGCGGCGGTGCAAGCGCGGGCGGGGGTTCGTCGCCGAAGTTGCTGGACGAAGTGCGGATGCGCGTGCCTCGCCTGGGTCTGGGCATTCGTACCGAGAAGGTCTACGTCGACTGGATCCGCCGGTTCATCCTGGCCAGTGGCAAGCGCCACCCGCGCGAGATGGGATCGGCGGAAGTCGAATTGTTCCTGACCCGCCTGGCGACGCAGGCCAACGTGTCCGCTTCGACGCAGAACCAGGCGCTCTCGGCCCTGCTGTTCCTGTATCGCGAAGTCCTCGGTATCGAGTTGCCGTGGATGGAGAATATCCGCCGCGCCAAGCGGCCGGAGCGGTTGCCGGTGGTGCTGACGCGCGAGGAAGTCACGCGCCTGCTTGCTCGCATGGAGGGCACGCACTACCTGATGGCCAGCCTGCTCTACGGCGCCGGTCTGCGCCTGATGGAGTGCGTTCGACTGCGCGTGCAGGATGTCGACTTCGTGCGCCGCGAAATCGTCGTGCGCCATGGCAAGGGCGGCAAGGACCGGGTCACCGTGTTGCCGGCGTCGCTGATCGATGCGCTGCAGGGGCAGATGACGATGGCCAGGAGGGTGCATGAGCGCGACCTGTTGGCAGGTTTCGGCGAGGTCTGGCTGCCGCATGCGCTGGCCCGCAAGTACCCGAATGCGGCGCGCGAATGGATCTGGCAGTACGTGTTCCCGGCGCGTGCCCGCAGCATCGACCCGCGAACCGGCGCGACCCGACGCCACCACATCGACGAGAAGACCTTGCAGCGCGCCGTGCGTGTCGCCGCCCTTGCGGCAAAAATAGGCAAGCACGCCACCAGCCACACCTTGCGCCACAGTTTCGCCACGCACCTGCTCGAATCCGGTTCGGACATCCGCACGATCCAGGAACTGCTCGGCCATGCGGATCTCTCGACCACGATGATCTACACCCACGTGCTCAACCGGGGTGGCGCCGGCGTGCTGAGTCCGCTTGACCGGCGCTGATTCGGCTCGTCAATGCACCGCGCCGTCGCGGGCGGCGTGCGGCGGCTCGTCGTAGAGGCGGCGCCAGGCGCGGCGCAGTTGCCGGGTCGAGGCGAAGCCGCTGCGTTCGGCCACGCGTTCCATGTCCAGTCGCGTGCCGGCGAGCAGTTCGCGGGCCATGGCCACGCGCAGGCGGTTGACGTAGTCGCTCAGGCTCATGCCGGCGTGCTCATTGAACAGGCGCGACAGGTGCCGCGTGCTGGTCGCGGCGATGTCGGCGAGCTGGGCCAGGGTCCAGTCGCGGGCCGGATCGGCGGCGATCGCGTCCTGCGCGCGGTGCACGGCCGGATGGATGTGGTTGCGCCCTTCCAGCCAGGCCGACAGTTGCGGATCGCCGCCGGCACGGCGCAGGTAGACGACGAGCTGGCGAGCCACCGCCATCGCGCAGGCGGCGCTGGTGTAGCGCTCGACCAGGTGCAGCATGAGGTCGATGCCGGCTGTGACGCCGGCGCTGCTCCAGCGGTTGCCATCCTCGACATGCAGGCGATTCTCGAGGACGCGCGCCTGCGGCGCGATCGCGGCGAGTTCGGCGCAAACCGAAAAATGCGTGGTGCAGGCATGGCCGTCGAACAGGCCGGCGCGGGCGACGAGCAGCGCGCCCGAGCAGATCGAGATCAGGCGCTGCCGCGGCCCGATGCACCGGCGCAGCCAGTCGACGATGCGCGCCTCGTCCTCGCGCGCTGCATCGGCGTCGATGCCCTCGTCGGCGAAATCGATCCGGTCGACCGCGCCCGAGACGACGACGATGGCGTCCTCCGCCAATCGGTCGGGCAGCGCATCGAGCTCGGCCAGCACCAGCCCGATCGAACTGGTCAGGCGCCGACGCGCACCGATGCAGCGCACCTCGAAACGCACCGCGTCCTGCTCGATATTGGCCCGCCGCAACACTTCGAGCGGACCGGCCACGTCGAGCAGCAGGCAGCGCGGCGGCAGCACCACGTGGATCGGAATCACGCGGGCTGCCTGCGCTTTCATGCGGCGCGGCGATCCGCTGCGCCGGCCAGCGCCTGTTCGACCGTGACCACGCGGGCGAAGCGACCGTCGAGCACGAGTTCGGTACGCGCCTTGATCTCGGCGCCGCTCCACTGGCGGCCGCTGCGGTCGGTCATGCCGAAGGTCAGGGTGGCCTCGCTGACGAAATCGACCTCGTAGCCGAGATCGGATGCATGGCGCGTGGTCGTCTCGCAGCACTGTTCGGTGCGGATGCCTGAGATCAGCAGGCGGCGGATGCCGCGCTCGTGCAGCCAGACGCCAAGCGGGCTGCCGACCAGGGCGCTGTGGCGATGCTTGTGGATGATGGTATCGGGCGCGATAGCCAGCGGCGCCAGTGTCTTCACGTGGCCCGAGGCCAGCGAAAAGACGCCCTCCGGATCGACATGGAAGACCTGGGCGATGGCGATGCCGGCACGTTTCGCGCCATCGTGCAGCGCCTGCAGGCGCTGGATGAACGGGGCCGCTTCGGCCTCGTTCCAGTAATCCCGATGGCGGAAGGATTCCTGGGCGTCGATCACGATGAGGGCAGTGTTCTGGGCAAACATGGGCTGTTCCCTGGGTTGTGGAGGAGATGCCATGGTGCGCGCCGCCCGCGCCCCCGACGAGGCCGCCAGCGGACCCGAAGCGGACAGATTACGCCAACCGAAGTGGGGAAGGGAAAACCACTCGATACCAGACCAGATGGCGGGGAATCCCGCCGCGGGCTTCGGATTCTTCTTTCTCCCGGCTGGATCCGCCCCACGCCATCCACCAGAAACCCCCCAACCTGAACAGCAATCGACGCAGCCACGTCCTTGCCGGTGTCCCAAACAGCCCTGTGCGCAAGGCCTCGCTATACTTCAACGAATTCGCAACCAATGATCCCGCGTGCCAGAACCCATCCAGCCGATCGCCATCACGGCGCATACCGCAGTCTCCGCCCTTGGCAACAACCTCGCCGGGCACCTTGATGCCCTGCGCACTCGCCGCAGCGGCCTGCGCGCGAACGATTTCACCCGCGAGCCGCTGGAATGCGCGATCGGCCGCGTCGCCGGCGTCGAACAGGCGGCCCTGCCGGGCGACTTCGCCGCCAACGAATGCCGCAACAACCGCCTGGCCTGGCTCGGCCTCAATGCAGATGGCTTCCTCGACAGCGCACGGGCGGCGATCGCGCGCCATGGCGCCGACCGCGTGGCCCTGCTCGTGGCCACCTCGACCTCGAGCATCGGCGCCACCGAGGAAGCCTATGCCGATCTCGATGACGCGCAGATGCCGGCCGAGCTGCGCCGCTCGGAAGTGCACACGCCGCACTCGCTGGGGCTGTTCCTCGAGCGCGTGCTCGGTACGCGCGGACCGTGCCTGACCACGGCGACGGCGTGCTCGTCGAGTGCCAAGATCTTCGCCAAGGCCGAACGCATGATCCGCCTCGGCCTGATCGATGCCGCCGTGCTGGCCGGCGTCGACAGCCTCTGCGGCAGCGTGCTGTTCGGCTTCAATTCACTCGAGCTGGTCGCGCCCGAAGCGTGCCGGCCGTTCGATGCGCGCCGCTGCGGCATCTCGATCGGCGAGGCGGCCGGTTTCGCCCTGGTCGAGCGCGATGGTCCGGCGACGGCGCCGCGCCTGATTGGCTGGGGCGAATCGAGCGATGCGCACCACATGTCGACGCCGCACCCGCAGGGCCTCGGCGCGCGCCTCGCGCTGGAAGGCGCGCTGGCGCGGGCCGGCATCGGCGCCGACGAGGTCGACTACATCAACCTGCACGGCACGGCGACGCCGAAGAACGACGAGGTCGAAGGCGCGCTCGTGGCCAGCGTCTTCGGCGGCCGCACGCGGGCCAGTTCGAGCAAGGGCTGGAGCGGGCACACGCTGGGCGCCGCCGGCATCCTCGAAACGGTGATCAGCCTGCTCGCCCTCGAACACGGCTTCGTCCCCGGCACGCTCAACTGCGAGCAACCCGATGCCCTGCACACGCCGCTGCTGGCCCTGGCCAACGAGGAGCGCGACGTCCGCATCGCGCTCAGCAACTCGTTCGGCTTCGGTGGCAGCAACTGCACGCTGGCGTTTGCGCGCGGAGCGACGGCATGAAGACGCTCGAGGTATGCATCGAAGGCATCGGCTTCTGGGCGCCGGGCTACCCCGACTGGCCAAGCGCCCGCGCCGGCCTGCGCGGCGAGGCGCAAGCCGATCCGGCGGCGCCGGCCAAACCGAGCCCGGGCCTGCTCGCCGCCGCCGAGCGCCGGCGCGCGCCGCAACCGGTGCTGCTTGCCTGCGACATCGCCGCCCAGGCCTGCGTGGCATCCGGGCACGCACCCGATGGGCTGGCCTCGGTGTTCGCCTCGACCCACGGCGATCTCGTCATCACTGACTACATGTGCGAGACCCTGGCCAGCGCGCCGCGCGAACTGTCGCCGATCCGTTTCCACAACTCGGTGCACAACGCGCCGGCCGGCTACTGGACGATCGCCGCGAACTGCCATGCGGCATCGACCTCGGTCAGCAGCTGGCATGCGAGCTTCGCCACGGCGCTGTTCGAGGCGGCCGTCGAAGCGGTGGCCGAAGGCAAGCCGGTGCTGATGGCCGCCTATGACACCGAGTCGAAGGGACCGCTGCTCGCCGTCTCGCCGGCCACGTCGATTTTCGGCGTTGCCTTCGTGATCGCGCCGGCCGGCGACAAGCCGCCGACACTGCGCCTGTCGCTGGAATCTGCGACGGCAGAAATCGGCAGCGCTGATGCGTTGCCGGCCGATTTCGCGGCGATGGCGACGAGCAATCCGATGGCGACCGGCGCCTTGCCGCTGCTGCTCGCGCTGGCGCGCGGCGGACAGGCCCGCCTGCGTCTCGGCGCCGGCCAGCATTCGGCGCTGGCGGTGGAGATCTGCGCATGAGCGCGCCGCAGCCGGGTCGCGTCGCGATCCTGATACCGGCACTGAACGAGGAGCTGGCCATCCGTCGCGTCGTCGAGTCGGCGCTGGCCGTGCTTCCCGATGTCATCGTCGTCGACGACGGCTCCACCGACGGCACGCCGGCGATCCTCGCCGGATTGCCGGTCACGGTGATCCGCCACGATGCGCCGAAGGGCAAGGGCGAGAGCCTGCGCGACGGATTCCGCGAGGCGCTGCGGCGCGGTTTCGATGCGGTCGTGGCGATGGATGGCGACGGCCAGCACGACGCCGCCGACATCCCGCGCATGCTCGCCGCTGCGCGGCGGTTTCCCGATCATCTGGTCATCGGCGCGCGCATCCGCACGCGCTCGAACCAGCCCAATGCGCGGCGTCGCGCCAACGCCGTCGCCGACTGGGGCATCTCCTGGGGCTGCGGCATCCCGGTCGCCGATACGCAGAGCGGGCAGCGCTATTACCCGAAGGCGGCGATGGAGCTGGTCGACCTGCCGGCGCAGGGATTCGTGTTCGAGGCGGCGATCCTGATCGCGGCCGTGCGCGAGCGCGGGCTCGGCGTCGTCTCGATCCCGATCGAGTCGCGCTACGACCGCGAATTCCGCCTCAGCCACTTCCGCCCGGTGCGCGACGTCACCCTGATCACCCTGTTCACGATCGGCCGCGTCCTCCACTACGGCCACGTCATTCGCAGCTACCGCAATTCGCACGCCACGCCGCCACGCATCTTCGACCCCCCGCTGGCCGGCGAGGGCCGCCCTGCGTGAACGCGGTGCCGCTCCTGCTGCTGCAACTGGTCGCCATCCTCGGCGTCGCGCGCCTGCTCGCCCTGCTGCTGCACCGCTTCGGCCAGCCGCCGGTGATCGGCGAAATGCTCGCCGGCATCGCCCTCGGTCCGATGCTGTTCGGCGCCGTCGCGCCGCAGGCGCAGGCCTTCCTGTTCGCGCCGCAGAGCCTTGCCGCGCTGGAGGGGCTGAGCCAGATCGGCCTGGTCCTCTTCATGTTCATCGTCGGCGCCGAACTGCGCCTGCCGGGTGGCGCGCGCCGGCACCTCAGTGCAGCGGGTGTCACCGGACTGTCCAGCGTGCTGCTGCCGTTCGCCCTGGGCCTGGCGATCTCGCCGCTGCTGCATCCGCAGTTCGCCCCGGCCGGCGTGGGTTTCTGGCCGTTCGCCCTGTTCATGGCGGCATCGATGTCGATCACCGCGTTCCCGATCATGGCGCGCATCCTCAAGGAGCGCGGCATGACCGAGTCGGCGGTCGGGCGCCTGTCGTTGACCTCGGCCGCCATGGCCGACGTGCTCGCCTGGATCGTGCTCGCCTTCGTCGTCGCGATGATTTCCTCGCACGCCGGCTGGTCCGGTTTCGCGGTCACCGTGCTTGGCACCGCCGCCATGGCCGTATTCGCCTTCGTCATCCTGCGCCCGCTGCTGGCGCGCGCGCTGGCACGCCACGGCAGCGACGGGCGTCCGTCCGCCGGGCTGCTCTCGGTGTTGCTGATCGGCGTCTTCGCCAGCGCCGCCATGACCGATGCGCTCGGCCTGCACGCGGTGTTCGGTGCGTTCGTGTTCGGCGCTGCGCTGCCGCGCGACAATCGCCTGCTGGCCAGCCTGGTCGAACGCATCGAGTACGTCGCCGTGCTCGTCCTGATGCCGGTCTTCTTCGCCCTCGCCGGCCTGCACACCAGCGCCG
>DAIMYT010000137.1:6826-9344 GCA_036734345.1 Dokdonella sp.
TCGAAACGGTCGGGCCGCTCGGCCAGGACGGCAACCAGCGCCGATGCCTTTGCGGGCGGTGGTTCGATGGCGCTGGTGCTGATCCTCGCCGCCGCGGTGCTCGGCAAGGTGCTTGGCGGCGCCGCCGGCGCGCGTGCCGCCGGATTCGGCTGGCGCGAGGCGTTTGCGGTAGGCTCGCTGATGAACGCGCGCGCGCTGATGGAACTGATCGTGATGAAAGTCGGCCTCGACATCGGCGTCATCGGCGTCGAGATCTTCACCATGCTGATGGTCATGGCGATCGTCACCACCCTGATGACGACGCCGCTGCTGATCGCCTTCACGCGCGCCGGCGAGCGCCCATCCCTGCACGGCCCGACGCCCGGCGTCGAGCGGAGTCCGCCATGAAAACCGATCGCATGCACGACGTGGTCATCCTCGGCGGCGGCCTCGCCGGCCTCTGCCTCGCCCTGCAGCTGCGCCAGCGTTTCGCTAGCCTCGATATCGTCGTCCTCGAACGCAATGAACTGCCCCTGCCGCTGGCCGCGCACAAGGTCGGCGAATCGAAGGTCGAGATCGGCGCGCATTACCTGGCCGATACGCTCGGCCTGCGCGAACACCTCGACACGGCGCACATCCGCAAGTTCGGCTTCCGCTTCTTCTGGAGCGAGGGGCGCGAAGATCTCGAAGGCGTCACCGAGCTTGGCGTCAGCACGGTGATGCCGACGCCGACCTGGCAGATCGACCGCGGCATCCTCGAGAACCACATGGCCGGGCTGGCGCTCGAGCGCGGCATCCATTTCATGACCGGCAGCGTCGTGCGCGGCATCGAGTTCGGCGCCGGCGACGCGGCGCACGGCGTTCGCGTGCAGGTGCGCGGCGAAGAGCGCACGCTGTCGACGCGCTGGGTCGTCGACGCCAGCGGTCGCGCCGGCATCCTCAGGCGCAAGTTCGACCTTGCCGAGGACAACGGCCACGACGCCAACGCGGTCTGGTTCCGCATCGACGACCGCCTCGCCATCGACCACTGGTGCGACGACCGCGCCTGGGGCGAGCGCTGCGAACCGCGCGAGCGCTGGCGTTCGACCAACCACCTGTGCGGACCGGGCTACTGGGTCTGGCTGATTCCGCTCAGTTCGGGCGCGCACTCGGTCGGTATCGTCTGCGACGCGGCGATGCATCCGCTGGAGACGATGAACACGTTCGAGCGCGCCCTGGCCTGGCTGCAGGTGCACCAGCCGCTGGTTGCGCGCGCCTGCGCGGCCAGGCGCGACAAGCTGATGGATTTCAAGTTCCTGCGCAGCTATTCCTACGGCTGCAGGCAGGTGTTCTCGGGCGACCGCTGGGCGCTGACCGGCGAGGCCGGGATGTTCCTCGATCCGTTCTATTCGCCCGGCACGGATTTCATCGCCATCGGCAACACCTACATCTGCGAGCTGATCGCGCTGGAACGCGCCGGCAAGCCGCTAGGGCCGTATGCGCGCATCTACGAGCAACTGCTGTTCTCGTTCTACGCCAACACGCTGAGCATGTACCGCGGCCAGTACGCGATCTTCGGCGATGCCGAGGTCATGTCGATCAAGGTGATCTGGGATTACACCTATTACTGGGGCGTGCTCTGCCAGCTGGTCTTCCAGGACCGCCTGGCCGACATCGCCCTGCTCGGCGACCTGCAGGCGGAATTCGCCGAGGCGGCGAAGCTCAACCTCGACATGCAGGCTTTCCTGCGCGACTGGTCGCAGCTCAGCCCGCGACCCAACGCGGCCTGCATGTTCGACCAGCAGGATCTCGGCTGGTTCGTCGGCATGAACGCGAGCCTGCACGATGTGCTCGACGACGCCGGCGTGCGCGCACGCATCCGCGCCAACGTCGCCCTGATGCGCGACCTTGCCGCGACCATCGTCGCGCGCGCGCAGGCGGCCTGTCCCACCCTCGACGCCGGAAGCCTGCCAACGCAAGCATCGCCAACAACGCCGCTGTTCGCCTCGGCCGCCTGATCGCGGACTGCGGCGCGGGTTTCGATCATCTGTCCCGCGTCCCACCGGCTGTTCTGCAGGAGAGGCATTTATGCCCGATGCTCTTTTCCGCATCGCCGAAAAGCATTCCACGCCACGGTCCCGATTCAATTCCTTCTCCCGCTGGCGGGAGAAGGTGCCCGGAGGGCGGATGAGGGTGGCGGCTCTTGTCCTTCTCCCGCCAGCGGGAGAAGCGAATGTGCGTTGAACTGCAACCATGGAATCCTTCTTCCGCCAGCGGGAGAAGCACTCCTTTGTGAAGCCTGGCGCCGGTATTCCTGTCCAGGTTGTTTGAGGACTTCGCGAAAATCCTTCTCCCGCTGGCGGGAGAAGCAACCAATGACGAAGCCGGCCCCTGAAATCCTTCTCCCGCTGGCGGGAGAAGGTGGCGCGAAGCGTCGGATGAGGGTGGCGGCTCTTGTCCTTCTCCCCCTGGCGGGAGAAGGTGGCGCGAAGCGTCGGATGAGGCTGGGCCGTCGAAGCGGAAATGCGAAAGCGGAAGATCAGGAGCACCACCCTCATCC
>DAIMYT010000138.1:0-9280 GCA_036734345.1 Dokdonella sp.
CTTCGACGCCGAGAATGGCGCTTTCGATGAGCACGCGACGCTGGCTGCTGGCCAGGGCGGCCCAGACGATGACATTGAGGATGCCGGTTTCGTCCTCGAGGGTGACGAAGGTGACGCCTTTGGCGGTGCCAGGACGCTGGCGTACGGTGACCAGCCCGGCGCAGCGCACGCGCCGGCCATTGCCACTGCCGAGCACATCGCGCGCGCGCAGCATGCGGCGCTGGTCGAGCGCCTCGCGGGCGAAACTGAGCGGATGCCGGCGCAGGGTGAAGCCCTGGCTGGCGTAGTCGCTCATGACATCCGTGCGCAGTGACGGTGCAGCCAGGCGGATCGATTCCTCGTTCAATGGCGCATCGGCGATCACGGCGATCGGCTGGTCGACACCGGCGCCGTCCCAGCGCGCCTGGTGCCGATGACCACCGAGGCTGCGCAGCGCATCGGCATCAGCCAGGCGTGCGCGTTCGCCGGCATTCAGGCCGGCACGATGGACGAGGTCGGCGATGTCGCGGAAGGCAAGCTGGCGGCGCGCTTCGACGACACGCTGTGCGGTCGCCGCGGAGAAACCCGAGATGCGCGAGAAGCCGAGGCGCAGGGCGAATATCGGAGTGCCGTGGTCGGATTCATGGCTTCGATGGCTGGCATCGCGTTGCCGCTCCACTGAAGGAGCGGCTTCAGCCGCGATGCCTGCCTTCAACCCTGCCAGCAAAGCATCGCGGCCAGAGCCGTTCCTGCAACCTTCCTCTTTACGCAGGCTTTCCAATGTGCAATCCCACGCGCTGATGGTCACGTCGACCGGCAGCACGCGCACGCCGTGCCGCTGCGCATCGCGGATCAGTTGCGCGGGGCCGTAGAAGCCCATCGGCAGCGAGTTGAGCAGGGCGCAGGTGAAGGCAGCCGGGTAATGGCACTTGAGCCAGGACGAAGCATAGGCGAGCAGGGCGAAGCTGGCCGAGTGCGACTCGGGGAAACCGTACTCGCCGAACCCCTTGATCTGCTCGAAGATGCGCTCGAAGTAGCTCTCCTCGTAGCCGAGGCCGAGCATGCCGTCGCGGATGCGTTCGCGGAACGGCTCGAGGCCACCCTTGCGTTTCCACGCGGCCATCGCGCGGCGCAGTTCGTCGGCCTGCCCGGGCGTGAAGCCGGCCACGACCTCGACCAGCTTCATGACCTGCTCCTGGAAGATCGGCACGCCGAGCGTGCGCTCGAGCACCGACCGGACCCGCGACTCGCCCTTGCCGGCGGCGCGCTCGCGGGCCGATTGCGGATAGTCGATCGCTTCGAGCTTCTGCCGCCGGCGCAGGTAGGGATGCACCATGCCGCCCTGGATCGGGCCGGGACGCACGATCGCGACCTGCACGACGAGATCGTAGAACACGGCCGGACGCAGGCGCGGCAGCATCGACATCTGCGCGCGCGACTCGATCTGGAACACGCCGACCGTGTCGGCGGCGCGGATCATCGCGTAGGTTGCCTCGTCGTCCTGCGGCACCGTCGCCAGCTCGAAATGCCTGCCTTCATGGATGCGCACGAGGTCGAAGCATTTGCGCAGGCAAGTCAGCATGCCGAGCGCGAGGCAATCGACCTTGAGCAACTTGAGCGATTCGAGGTCGTCCTTGTCCCACTGGATGATCGTGCGGTCGGCCATCGCCGCGTTTTCGACCGGCACCAGCGTATGCAGCGGATGTTCGGAGATGATGAAACCGCCAACATGCTGGGACAGGTGGCGCGGGAAGCCGTGCAACTGCGCGACCAGGGTCACCACGCGCTGCATGATCCGGGATTGCGCATCGAAACCGCGCTCGCGCAGGGATTCCTCGATCGGCAGTTCGCTGCTGGTGTGCGACCAGGCCTGGCTCAACTGGTCGAGCTGGTCCTCGGCCAGGCCGAGCACGCGACCGATGTCGCGCGCCGCGCTCCTGCCGCGGTAACGGATGACGGTCGCCGCCAGTGCCGCCCGCGTGCGGCCGTACTTGTTGAACACGTACTGCAGGACTTCCTCGCGCCGTTCGTGCTCGAAATCGACATCGATGTCGGGCGGCTCGTCGCGTTCGATCGAGAGGAAGCGCTCGAACAGCAGGTTGCCGTGCTCGGGATCGACGGCGGTGATGCCGAGGCAGTAGCAGACCGCCGAATTGGCCGAGGAACCGCGTCCCTGGCAGAGGATCGGCGGCTGTTGCGCGCGCGCCCAGGCGACGATGTCGTGGACGGTCAGGAAGAAGTGCTCGTAGCCGAGCTGTTCGACCAGGGCGAACTCGTGTTCGAGCTGGTCGCCGACCTTCTGCGGGATGCCGCGTGGCCAGCGCTGCCGCGCGCCGGCCAGCGTGAGCGCACGCAGATGATCGATCGCACGCAGGCCGGGCGGCACCAGTTCGTGCGGATAGACATAGCTGATCTTGCGCAGGTTGAAGCGGCACCGCGCAGCGATCCGCGCCGTTTCCCCGAGCAGGGCGGGCGGGTAGATCGCGGCGAGATCCTCGATGCGGCGCAGGTGGCGCTCGCCATTCGGGAACAACGCATGCCCGGCCTCGGCGACCGTGCAGCCAAGACGGATCGCGGTCAGGGCATCTTGCAGCGCACGCCGGCCGCGCGCATGCATGTGCACGTCGCCCGTGGCGACCAAAGGCAGGCAATGACGCTGGCCGAGCGCCTGCAGGCGGGCGAGGGCCGCGGCATCATCGGCACCACGATGCAGTTCGACGGCGATCCAGGCGCGATCGCCGAAGCATCCGGCGATCCAGGCGGCGGTCGCGTCATCGGGATCACTCGATTCTCCCGCGGGGCTGCGCGCACATTCAGGAGATGCCTGCAACGTCATGCCCGTCGTCCCGGCGCAGGCCGGGACCCGGTGACTTTCCTTTGCCACGCCTGCAACCGCGTAATGCGGATCCCGATCGGGATCAAGGCGCTGGGTCCCGGCCTGCGCCGGGACGACGGTGAGGGTGGCTGCAGATTCCTCTGTTCTCCCTTCTCCCGGTAGCGCGATCACACCCTTTGTTTTCCCTTCTCCCGCTGGCGGGAGAAGGTGCCGACAGGCGGATGACGAGTCCAGGGATGGACTCGGTAGAGCAACGCAGGGAGCAGTTGCCGAGGGTGGACGGGCGGAGCGTGATGCGCGGATCCTGCACGGATCTTCGGCAGGCGCATCCGCTGCGCCTGCGCGCTGTTCCGCTCCGGCGGCAGGAAAACCCGCCGGCACCCACAGCACCAGCACATCCTCGTGCAAGGCCTCGACATCGGCCCGCTTCAGCGCGTACTCGCCCTTGGCGCTGCGCCGGCGCCCGAGCGTGATGATCCGGCACAGTTCCGAGTAGGCCGCCTGCGTGCTCGCGAGCAGGACCAGCTTCGGTCCGTCGTCGAGTTGCACTTCGGTGCCGACGATCAGGGCCACGCCGCTCGCTTCGGAGGCCTCCAGTGCGCGCACGATCCCGGCCAGCGAGCATTCGTCGGTGATCGCCAGCGCACGGTAACCGAGGCGGGCCGCGCGTTCGAACAGTTCTTCCGCACTCGACGCCCCGCGCTGGAAACTGAAATTGCTCAGCGCGTGCAACTCGCAATAGGGGTGGGGATTCAGGCAAACCATCCCTGCAGCATCCAGTTGCCGGTCTCGCCGGTCGCGACATAGGCCCACGCACGCTGGCCTTCGCGCGTCTGCACGATGTAGTAGTCGTGGCGCTGGTCGGCATCGTCCCACCAGCCGCTTTCGATGCGCTCGGGCCCGGCCAGGATGCGCCAGGGTGCCGGACGCAGCGGGATCGCCTTGCGCAACAGCCACAACGGGCGCGCCGGTGCTCCGCGCAAGGCATGCGCCAGGACACGGGCGGACTGGTGCGCGGGTTTCCGCGCTGCCGGCAGCGGTGCCTTGCGCAGGTCGGCCTTGCCCAGTGGATACAGACGCCAGGCGCGCTCGGGCCGATGGTCGGCCACCTCGAGAAAGCCATGGATCGCCTCGTCGCCGAGGCGCGCGCGCAGGCGTTCGACCAGCATCGGCCATTCCAGCGTCTCGCGCGGATCCGTTTCGAACAGGTCCTCATGCAGCGGACGCAACAGGGGCAGGTCGTCGGCGATCACGTTGAGGGCATGCACCGGGGCGACCAGGGCAATGCGTTCAAGGCGCGCGTGGGCGAGTTCGAGAAGGATGCCGGCATCCCTCTGCGCCTCGAGCAGGCCGACCGTGATGCGCGTGGTCGCCTGATGCTCGTGCTCGAGAACCAGGTCGAAGGCCTGCACGCCGCCATCCCGCGTGACCAGAAACCGGCCGAGTTCGCGCAGCATGCGCTGCAACGGAAACTGCAGGGCCTGCACGGTGTCGATGGCATGGTCGAATTCGAGGCGGCGCGCATAGCGGGTCGGCGGCTGGTAACTGGCCAGGGCCTCGGGTGCCAGGCCGCGCATGCGGTCGAGATGGAGCAGGGCGGCCGGCCCGATGCGACGCGCCAGCTCGGCGCGCGGGAGGGCGAACAGCTGGCCAAGCCGGCCCAGGCCCATGGCTGTCAAGCTACTTGAAGTTTGTTTCTCAAGTCCGCAATTTTCAACAGATATATCTCCAAGGGCATTGATCAACTGAGGCTGCGTGATGAGTGCAATGCGATCCCGCGAGCCGGCCAGCACACGGGCACCGGCAGCAACCGGTGCCGCCACCAGGCGGTAGGCGACGGCGCAGCCATCGAGATCCCGGCGCAGGCGTCGCTCGAGGGCCCTCCAGCCGCCGAACAGGCCGAGACTGGCGCCGATTTCGATCAGCAGCGCGCGCGGCCGGGCCAGGCTGACTTCCCCGCTGAAGCGATACATGCAGTCGGCCAACAGGGTCAGCAGATGGCGTTCTGCCTCGGTATCCCGCCGCCAGCCGGGCAGATCGGGCTGCAGGGCGCGCGCGGCAGCCAGCGTCTGGCCATGACATACCCCGGCTGCACGGGCAGCTGCATTGGCCAGCACCACGCGCGGGTTGCGCAGCGGACCATCGACAAGAACGGCCGCCGCGTCGCGCGCGCAGTCCTGCGGACGCACGGCATCGAGCGGCAGTTCGGGAAAATACAGGCATGCCCAGAGCATGCAGCGGTCCGACGAGAATCAATGTACGTATCTTAGTACGTATCATCGGGAGCGTCGCGCTCCAACCGGCCCGGCAACCCGATTCCCTGCCGAATCGACTGGCGGGATCGGCAAGGGCGGCGCCGGCTTTCAGTCGATCCGGTAGACGCGCGCCTTCGGCATGTCCTCGAGCACCTGCAGGAACCAGCGTCCGGCGATACCCGGAACCACCTTGATGTGCGGGGCGTGCAGGGTCTCGCGCAGTTTCACGCTGCCCTTGAGCACCTTCCATTGCTGGCCGTTCTCCAGTTCGAAGACCGTACCCGGCTGCCAGCCCTCCAGCGATCCTTTCAGCCGGCTGCTGATCGGCCCTTCGTCGAGGCCGGCAAACGATTTCGCGGGTTGCTCGCGCTTCGCCACAGCGACCGCCGCCTCGACTGCTTTCCCCGATTCCTCACGCAGCAGGCGATTGAGCAGCTCCAGCTGACGGGGGGAGAGCGTATCGAGCCCCGTTGCGTGCAACTGTTCGGCCGTGAGTCGACTCTCGATCTCCACATAGGGCTGCTCCGCCTTTGCTGCAGCGCAGACCAACGCCAGCAAAGCGGCTACGAGGAAGCACATGGGCTTGTTCATTTCGGTACCCGGGCTGCTGGCGCGGATCGGGGGCGATGCGCCTGAAGCGCACAGTCTGTGTCAGCAGGATTTCAGTGCCGTGACAGTCACGCAGCCCATGGCAGGAGCGCAGTAAAAGCACCGGAGTATCACTTGATGATCCATCAAAAACATGGACTTGCAGATCATTTCTCAAGCATTATCGCCCAGCCCTGCAGCCCCTCGACCCGGCCGCAGACAATCTTCACGCAGACCAGCATCGGTACCGCGAGGAGCAGGCCGAGGATGCCCCACATCCAGCCCCAGATCATCAGCCAGAGGATGATCGCCAGCGGGTTGGGGTTGACCGTGCGGCCCAAGGCGAGGGGCGTGGCCAACTGGCTCTCGAGCAGGTGCAAGCCGAGATAACCGGCCGCCGGCAGGGCGGCTGCGCCGAGGCTCGGGAACTGCGACAGGCCGACCAGGGCGAGCAGGGCCGCCATGATCAGCGGTCCGACATACGGTGTGAGGTTGAGCAGGGCGGCCAGCGCGCCCCACAGCAGCGGCGAGTCGACGTCGAGGCCCCAGAGCAGGGCGCTGGTGGCGCATCCGAGCACGATGCTCGTCGAGCAGACGGTCAGGAAATAGCGCGACAGGTCGTTCTGGATCGAGCGCACGATGTCGACCGTGATGCGCTTCTTTTCCCAGGTGGAGCGCATCAGCAGCGTGCGGCGCAGCAGGCTGTCGCCATAGAGCAGGAAGAAATAGGTCAGCAGGACCACGGCCAGTATGCTGGCCAGCACCCGTGGCGTCGTCGTCAGCAGGCTCGGGCGAGCCGTCGCCTGTACCACCACCTGCTGTTTGCCCGGCTTGTTCTCGCCGGCGATCTCGCTCAGCGACTCGCCCATCTTGTTGGCCTCGGCGATCGGTCGCAGCAGGGACTTGAGCTTGGGTGTCACGCTGCGCACCACCTGCGGTGCGCGCCCGACCCATTCGGCGGCCGGCGCATACAGCGCATTGCCGATGCCGGCAAACGTAGCCAGGGTCAATGAAATCAGCAGGAACGCCGCAATCCAGCGCGGCAGCCAGCCGCTGGCCAGGCGTTTCATCATCGGGCTCAGCAGCAGCGCGAAGAAGGCCGCGAGCAGGATCGGCAGGATCAGTTCGCTGGCAAGATAGCAGGTGTAAAGCCCGCCGCCGATGACGAGGATGACCAGCAACCGGTGGATGCCTGCGTTGACTTCGAGTTGTGATTCACGAACGGCGCGGTTGAGCACGGCGCCGGGCGGGGGCGGTTCGCTCCCGATGGCGCCTGGCGCCGCGGCCGTTGCGGCATCCGCGCTTGCCGCCAGTGTTTCCGTCCCGGCCGGCTCGATGGCCGGGGTCGGACTTTCGCTCTGCTCTTCTGCAGCCATCGCCGGTTCCAGTACGATTGATCGGCTCATTCTGCACGCGATCGGTGCCGAATGCGGTTCGTCGCCGACGCACGTTCATGCGTTGTTACTTGTTTGTTGAAGATGGTTGCGCGCAGTCCAGCCCCATGCGCGCCACAACGCACGATTTGCAACAAACCCTTCGCCGCGAGGTCCATGCTCGCGTTGACCCGCCCATCCCTCGCGTATCGTTGAATCCGGAACGACCAACGACCATGACCGTGCCGAAATCCGCCAGACGATCCTTGCTGCATCGGGCGACGGCCCGCATTCGGGCGCGCCCGCGCCTGATGGTTTCGGCGATCCTTTTCTTCATGCTGTTCGCTGCCACCCGGATTCTCGGGCTCCGCATGACCCTCGGCATCCTGCTTTCGTTCGATATCAGCGTATCCATATTCCTGCTGGCAACGGCATGGATGTTCTCCCACTCCGACGAGAAATCGATGCGTCGACGAGCGGCTGCGGAGGACAACGGAGGCTGGAGCTTTCTGCTCAGCAGCATCGCAGTGTCCGCCGTTGTCCTGCTGGCCCTGGGTGCCGAGCTGCACGCCGCCCGAAGCGGCGGCCTGGTCGAAATCTGGCTCGCCGCGACCAGCCTGGTCCTGTCCTGGCTGTTCATGAACACGATGTTCGCCCTGCACTACGCGCACAGATATTACTGGGCGGGCCAGGGGGGAGCGGAGAAGCTCGAGTCCCCCGGCGGGCCCCCCCCGGACTACTGGGACTTCGCCTATTTCTCCTTCGTGTTCGGCATGACCTTCCAGGTCTCGGACGTCTCGATCAGCGACCGCCACATTCGCCGCATCGCCCTGATGCACGGGATCATCGCGTTCTTCTTCGACGTGGTCATCGTTGCCCTCAGCGTCAACCTGATCGCTGGCACCACCTGACCGGGAAGGGCGGCGCGTCGCACGGCCCGCACCCGCGTCTTACCGGGCGGGTGTCCGCATCAGGCTCGTGGCAACCGCCTCGGCCACCCGGATCCCATCCACGGCCGCTGAAAGGATGCCTCCGGCGTAGCCGGCCCCTTCTCCGGCCGGAAACAGACCCCGCGTGTTGACACTCTGCAGGTCCTCGTCGCTGCGCCTGATGCGGATCGGCGAAGAGGTTCTCGTCTCGATCGCGGTGAGGATCGCATCGTCGCGGTCGAATCCGCGGATCTGCCTGGCGAATGCCGGGATGGCTTCGCGCATCGCGGACAACGCGTAGTCGGGCAGGGCGCCGGCCAGGTCGCAAAGGTGCACGCCCGGCTTGTAGGACGGCACGACGTCACCAAGTTCCGTCGATGCGCGCCCGGCGATGAAGTCGCCGACCCGTTGTGCCGGCGCAGCGTAGTCCGATCCACCCAGCTGGTAGGCGCGCTCTTCCCAGTGCCGCTGGAAGGCGACGCCGGCGAGCGGATCGCCCGGGTAGTCGTCCGGGGTGATGCCAACCACGATTGCGCTGTTGGCGTTGCGCTCGTCGCGCGAATACTGGCTCATGCCGTTGGTGACGACGCGACCCGGCTCCGATGCCGCGGCGACCACGGTGCCGCCGGGACACATGCAGAAACTGTAGACCGAACGCCCGTTGCCGGCGTGGTGCACGAGCTTGTAGTCGGCGGCGCCGAGCAACGGATGGCCGGCACTCGGACCGTAGCGCGCCCGGTCGATCAGGCCCTGCGGATGTTCGATGCGGCAACCGATCGAGAATGGCTTGGCCTCGATGTAGATGCCGCGCGCCTGCAGCATCTCGAATGTGTCGCGGGCGCTGTGACCGATCGCGAGAATCACATGGTCGGCGCGGATTTCTTCGCCATTGGCGAGGACGACGCCGCGCACGTGGCCGTCTTCGACATGGATGTCGGTGACCCTGCTGGAGAACCGGAACTCGCCGCCCAGTGCCTCGATGCTGGCGCGCATGTGCTCGACCATCTTGACCAGGCGGAACGTGCCGATGTGCGGCTTGCTCACGAACAGGATTTCTTCCGGCGCGCCGGCCTTGACGAACTCGGCCAGCACCTTGCGTCCGTAGTGGCGCGGGTCCTTGATCTGGCTGTACAGCTTGCCGTCGGAGAACGTGCCGGCACCGCCTTCGCCGAACTGCACGTTCGATTCGGGATCGAGAACGCTCTTGCGCCAGAAGCCCCAGGTGTCCTTCGTTCGCTCGCGCACGGCCTTGCCGCGCTCGAGGATGAGCGGGCGCAGGCCCATCTGGGCAAGGATCAGCGCGGCGAGGATCCCGCAGGG
>DAIMYT010000139.1:0-9227 GCA_036734345.1 Dokdonella sp.
CGTTGGGGTTCGCTGGCGTTCACCACCAATCTACCTGGTCCGGCGCGGAAACCACGGGATCAGCACGCTGGTGGTGCGCTGGTATTCGCGGTAGTCGTCGCCGCGCGAGCGCAGCGCCTGCGCCTCGGTGTAGGGAATGCCGGTGATCCAGTACAGGGTGCCGAGCATCAGCGCGGGCCCGAGCAGGCTGGCGACGACCCAGCCGGCACCGGTGCCGACGGCCAGGAAAACGTAGGTGAACCAGTGCAGCCATTCGAAGAAATAGTTCGGATGGCGCGAATAGCGCCACAGGCCGCTGCGGCAGGTCTTGCCCCTCATCGCCGGGTCGGCGCGGTGCGCGGCGAGCTGGCGATCGGCGATCCATTCTCCGCCAAGCGCAATGATCCAGACCAGCACGGCGAGGATGCTCCATGTTGTCCAGCCGCCGACCGGATTGTGCGAAGCGATCCAGAAGGGCAGCGAGAACAGCGCGACCAGCAGACCCTGGGCGAGGAAGAACAGCAGGAACTTCGACTGTTCTCCGTTCCAGTGCCTGCGCAGGAACGCGTAGCGGCCGTCTTCGTCCTCGCTGCGCACGCGCTGCCAGACATGCAGGGCGAGGCGGATGCCCCAGATCGCACCGAGTACGCCAGCCAGCAAGCGCGGCAGCGTCGCGCCGTTGCCGGTCCATGCGTAGAACACGGCACTGGCCGCCATCGCGGCAGACCACAGCACGTCGACGATGCCGGCATTGTGCGTGCGGCGCTGGTAAATCCAGCCGCCGACCATGACCAGGCTGGCGGCGATCCAGACCATGGCAATCGGTGCGAATGCGTTCATGGGGCCCTCATCAGAGGTAGCGGAATGGAATCGTCCGGTGCACGGCCCAGGCGGCGCGCGGCGACGCAAAGCACGGACATGGCGACGAACCAGCACAGGCCGAGCACGCCCAGTGCAATTCCGGCGGGAGCGACGATGGTGACCGCGCCCCAGACCCGGCCCGCGGCGAAATAGCTTGTCGGTCCGATCACGGCCGCCAGTGGAACCAGCAGCAGCGGACGCGCGGTGAGCCAGCGCATCGAGTGATTGAGGGTCAGCGCGAAGCCGGCCCACAACGAGAGGATCCAGAACGGGGCCAGCGGCGCCGGCGGAACCGCCGAGGCGTACTCCGAGAGCCTCGCCGCAGCCATCAGCGTATCGGTACCGAAGCCCAGCGCGAGCGCGATCCACATCAGCCTGAAGTCGCCGCGCGCGCGCACATCGCGTCGCAGGTGCCAGGCGACAAAGGCGACCAGGGCGACAGGCCCGGCCCACCAGTATCCATGGCCGGCACCGCCGACGGCGGCGAACCAGACCAGCTGGAAGGCGATGAAGTTGATCCAGATTTTCAAGATCGCGCTCCTGCGAGGATGCTAAGAGGGATACTGCGCGGGGCGTGCGCCGGGCTTGCACAGGAGCATCTGCACGTCGCCAACCGAACGCTCGATGAAGCCGCCTTCACAATACGTCAGATAGAACACCCACATGCGCATGAATCGCTCCGGGTAGCCCAGTGCCCTGACCTCGGAACGCCTTTCGAGGAAGCGCTTGCGCCAGGCACGCACGGTCAGCGCATAGCTCGGGCCGATGTCTTCGAGGTTGAAGATCTTCATGTCGCTGTTGCTCGCGATGGCGGAGGCCATGGCGCTCACCGACGGGATGAAGCTGCCGGGAAAAATGAATCGCCTGATGAAATCGACAGCCTTCAGCGCCTTGCGATAGCGATGGTCCTCGATGGTGATCGCCTGGATCATGGCCATGCCGTCGGGCTTGAGCAGGCGATTGACGGTGCGGAAATAGGTGTCCAGGTACTGGTGGCCGATCGCCTCGATCATCTCGATCGAGACCACGCGGTCGTAACGTCCGTCGAGATCGCGATAGTCCTCGAGCAGCAGGGTGATCCGATCGCCGAGGCCGGCGGCATCGATGCGCTGACGCGCGAGGTCGTGCTGTTCGCGCGAAATGGTCGTCGTCGTCACGCGGCAGCCATAGTGGGTAGCCGCATGCAGGGCGAAACCGCCCCAGCCGGTACCGATTTCGAGGACGTGGTGCGCAGGCCCGAGGCCGAGCTTCCGGCAGATGCGGTCGAGCTTGCGTGTCGATGCGGTTTCCAGCGACTCGCCTTCGTTCTCGAAGATCGCCGAGGAATACATCATGTTGTCGTCGAGGAACAGTCGGAACAGGTCGTTGCCGAGATCGTAGTGGGCGGCGATGTTGCGGCGGCTTCCACTGCGGGTGTTGCGCATCAGCGCACTCCATGCGCGCATGGCCCAGCCGCCGAAGCGCGCCAGGCCGGTCTCCATGGCATCGAGGTGGTCGCGATTGCGCACGAGGACGCGGGTCAGGGTGACCAGGTCGTCGCAGTCCCACAAGCCGTCCATGTAGGCCTCGCCGGCGCCGACGCTGCCGTTCAGCCCGACCTGGCGGTAGAAAGCCGGGTCGTGGATGCGCAGGTGGACAGCCAGGGTCCGGGCAGGATCCGGTGCCGGCACGCCGAGCACGATCTTGCGCTCGCCTTCTTCGATGGTGATGCGGCAATCGCGCAGGTCGGCGAGGCTGGCGAACAGGCGTTTGCGCAGGATGCGATCGAACAGCCGTGCCTCGGCGAAGGCGGCTCTCGCCTCGACCGGCGAGTCCGCCGGGGCGATGTCTATATTGCTCATGCTCGGGGCACCTTGGTTTCAGGGTGATCGTGGACCGGATTGCCGCGCAGCCACAAACGGAGTGCCTGCCAGTGGATGGCGGCGACGATGCGCGTGGTCATGAACGGGTAGCGCAGCAGGATACGGGCGAGGTTCGCCGTATTGATCGGTCTGCGTCGCAGGGCCAGGGTCGCGTCGAATGCGCGCTCGCCATCGGCACCGCGATGCAGCACGTCCATGTGGATCGACAACGATTCGCCCGGCGGCAGCAAGCGCCATGCATAGTCGTGATCCATCGCCATGAACGGCGAGACATGGAACAGCTTGCCGAAGCGCCAGCACAGCGTGGGGCCGCGGCGCTCGGCGGCCGCAACCGGCAGCACGTAGGCGTGGCGTTGCTTCCACGGCGTATTGGTTATTTCCGCGACGACGACATCAAGCGTCGTCCCATCGGCTTCGTAGCAGTAGTAGAAGCTGACCGGATTGAAGCTGTGCCCGAAGTAGCGCAGATGGGTCAGCAGCCGGATCGGACCGGCGGGCATCCGGCCGGTCTCGTCGGCGACGCGATTGCGTACGGCTTCCTCGAGCGACTGCTGCACATCGCCAAGATAATCGCTGCGGCGAAATTCGGCGAGGTTGCGCCGTTCCGCGGACCAGAACCAGCGACCCGCGAACACGCGGTCGGCTTCGGACAGGTCGACCAGGAGCATCGCCATGCGGTAGCGGAAGGCATGCGCATGCGGGCTATGGCGGCGATGCAGCACGGTGCCTTCGTAGATCGCGCTGGCGAGATCGCAGGCCTGCTCCGATCCCGGATGCGGGCCAGGCGAGCCCGCCGGATCGCGGCTTCCGGCATGGCTGGCGTCGATTGGCTGGCGCAGGGCAAGCCGGGGCAGGCGAATCATGGCCATTCGACTCCCAGTGCGTGGGCAATCTCGTGCGCGCTGCGCAGTCCGTCTTCGTGGAAGCCGAATCCCCAGTAGGCGCCGGCAAACCAGGTGCCGGAGCGGCCCTGGATCTCCGCCTTGCGCTTGCGCGCGCGGGCCGATGCGGCGGTCTGCACGGGATGGCGATACGCCAGCCTGCGCAGGATTCTCGCCGGCTCGATTTCGCGCGTGCGGTTGAGGCTGACGATCAGGGGTTCGCTCGACTCGATCGATTGCAGCGCGTTCATCCAGTAGCTGACCGAGCACGGCGCATCGCGATCGGCCGGGATGTGCGCGTTCCACGCGGCCCAGGCGCGCGGATTGCGCGGCAGCATGTTGCGGTCGGTGTGCAGGACGACATCGTTGTCCTGATAACCGAGGCCACCGAGGATGTCCTGTTCCTCTGCTCCTGCATCCTCCAGGATGGCGAGCGCATCATCGGCATGGCAGGCGAGCACGACGTGATCGAACCGCTCCTCGCCGGCCACCGATCGCACGGTGACCTGGCCGCCAGCGCGGCAAACGCCGGTCACCGGGCAACCGAAGCGCTCGGCGACGGTCCAGCGTCGGCGCATGGCATCGACATAGCGTTGCGAGCCGCCGCAGACCACCCGCCACGATGGCCGGCCGCTGACCTGCAGCATGTGGTGGTTGGCCATGAAGCGAACCAGTTCGATGGCAGGAAACTCAAGGATACGCCCCGGCGGAGACGACCACAGCGCAGATGCCATCGGCACCAGGTGATCATCGCGAAACACCGGCGAAAAATTGTTTTGTTGCAGATATTCGCCCAGCGTGGGCCCGGGCTCCGCGGCCTGCAGCAGGGCAGGCGCCTCGCGATAGAAGCGGCGCAGGTCGGCCAGCATGCGCCAGAAGCGCGGGCTGGCCAGGTTGCGTTTCTGGCAAAACAGGCCGCGCAGCGAGCCGGCGTTGTATTCGAGTCCGGTCGCGGCATCCTGTGCCGAGAAGCCCATCGTCGTCGCTTGCGACTCGATGCCCAATGTCGCAAACAGGCGCGTCAGCAGCGGGTAGTGCTGTTCGTTGTAGACGATGAAGCCGGTGTCAACGGCATGCCGCCGGCTGCCGAGCGCGATGTCGTGGGTATCGGTGTGCCCGCCTGGCCTCGCGTCTTTTTCGAACAGCACGACCTCATGATTGCGCGACAGCAGCCAGGCGCTGCCAAGCCCGGCGATTCCCGAACCGACCACCGCGATGCGCATCAGGCGTCCTCCATCGCCATGCGCCCGAAGCGCGCCGGGACTGGCTTCAGGTCATGCACCAGGCCGAAGCCCTGCATGAGCTTGAGGCCGTACCAGGTCAGGTCGAGCTCCCACCAGTGGAAGCCCTGTCGGGCCGACCCCGGGTAATGGTGATGGTTGTTGTGCCAGCCCTCGCCGAAGGTGATCAGCGCCAGCAGCCAGTTGTTGCGGCTGTCGTCGTGCGTCTCGAAGCGCCTCGATCCGAACTGGTGCGCCAGCGAATTGATCGTGACGGTCGCGTGGAAAAGCACGATCGTCGAGACGAAGAATCCCCAGACCAGCATCTGCCCTCCGCTCGTGCCGAGTCCGGGATGCGCGCTTTCCAGCCAGTTGCCGAAGAAATAGAGGGCAACGGCAAGCAGGACTGGCATCAGCAGGTCGAAACGGTCGAGAACGCGCAGTTCGGGAAACTTCTTCAGGTCGGGAATGGCATTCCAGTCGGTGCGGAACCCGCGCGGCGTGAGGAACCAGCCCATGTGGGCCCAGAGGAAGCCGTGCTGCCGTGGCGAGTGCAAGTCTTCGGGCGTGTCCGTGTGCCGGTGATGATGGCGGTGGTGGGCTGCCCACCAGAGTGGTCCGCGCTGCACGCACATCGCACCGATGGCGGCGAAGACGAACTGCACCGGTCGCGAGGTGCGAAACGCGCGGTGCGAGAAGTAGCGGTGGTAGAAGGCAGTCAGTGCGAACATGCGCACGGCATATAGCGCGGCTGCGACAAGCAGGGCGGACGGGGAGAAACCGACCCAGAAGACCCCGACGCAGGCGACGTGCATGGCGATGAACGGGAGCGTGCGCAGCCAGTCGCTGCGGTCGGCATCGTCCCCGAGCGGGTCATCCCCGGCCGAATCGAACCAGCGTCGCAGGGAACCGGCGATGCGGCCGGATCCCGCCGGAGTGGGCGGGTTGGGTTCGAATGAGGGCATCGGGTCGGGATCCAGGGGCAAGTTACTCATGCTTCATACGGACGCGCGCGCATCACGGATGCACGCCAGCAGCGAATCGGCCTCCAGAACCCCTGCCGGCGCAGCCGGCATCGCGGTTCCGCGACCTGTGCGCTCGCCATGTCGAGGCGTATGCGGCTAGAGCAGGGCGATGCCACCCTTGGCGATGACCGGTCCGGCCGGTGCCGCGTGCGGCGCGCCTTGCGGCGACTCCAGGGTTACCGCAAACAC
This sequence comes from Dokdonella sp., assembly GCA_036734345.1. Taxonomy (GTDB): domain Bacteria; phylum Pseudomonadota; class Gammaproteobacteria; order Xanthomonadales; family Rhodanobacteraceae; genus Dokdonella. Next base: position 6,018 of record DAIMYT010000139.1, read on the forward strand.
CGCGTCCGCGCCGACGTCGGCCAGCATCGAATCGGGTATTCGCACGACCTGGGCGCGGGTTGCATCGAGCAGGCCGAGCGACAGTGGCGCCTGGCCCTGCGGGATCAGCCAGAGTTCCTGTGCGCGGCCATCGGTCGGTGCGCCAGCCAGCGGCGTGATCGTCATGCTGGCCGTGGTGAGATCGACGACGGCGACGAAGCCGGGCACGCCGTTGTCGTCCGCGAGCGTCGAAGCCATGCGTGCGATCGGCGCCTTGACGACGACGGGACGAGCCATGAACAGCACGAGGGCAAAGGTTGCCGCGGTGGCGAATGCGCCGCCGGCCAGCCAGCGCCAGAAGCTGAGGCTTTGCCACGGTCCGGGCCTGACGGCAGTCCGGGTGCTGGCGCTCGGTGGAAGATCCAGCGCGGAGAGGATTCGCGCCCAGACGTACCCGGGCACGGGCACCGCGGCGACCTTATCGAGCAACGGCATGAATCGCGATTCCCAGAGGGCGACCTCGCGGGCGAAGCCGGCGTCGCGCGCCATGCGCTCCTGCGCTTCCCGGCGTTCGCCGCGATCGAGCACGCCAAGCACGTATTCGGCGGCCATGTCACCCGCGGGCGGAGTTGTCTGGCGATCGACGGTGTTCATCGTTCGAGGCACGCCTTGAGCTTGAGCAGGCTGCGACGGATCCAGCTCTTCACCGTGCCGAGCGGGTTGCCGCTGCGCGTGGCGAGCTCCTCATAGGTCGCGCCATCGAAGAATGCCGTGCGGACCAGTTGGCGGCGTGGCGCTTCGAGTTCGTCCAGGCAGGCTTCGATGCGTTCCTTGTCCTGGGCGACTTCGGCGCTGTCGCTGGCGGAGGCATCGCTCTCCAGCTCTTCGAGGTCGATGGCGGCCTGCTGGCCGGCGCCCGCATGGCTGCGCAGCCGGTCGATGGCCTTGTTGCGCGTCATCATCGATAGCCAGGTCATCGCACTCGCGCGCTTGGCATCGAACATTTCGGCCTTGCGCCAGATCGCGATGAAGACTTCCTGCAGCACCTCTTCGGCTTCGGCTCGCTGCGGCAGCACGCGCAGGCAGATACCGAATAATTTCGACGAGGTCGTGCGGTAGAGGGCCTCGAGCGCTGCATTGTCGCCGCCGGCAATCGCCAGCAGCAGATGATCGAGGTTGTCCTTGCTGCCTGGACGCTGGATTGTTTCCAACATGTTCGTTACCGGATTCGCCTCGGTCTTCCCTACGGATCGTACACGGATCGGGACCATCTCACCTTGCGCATTCAGCCGAGCGATTGCGAGCGGAACCAGAGTAGCAGTGCGCATGCGGTGAGCACCACTTCCAGCGCCCCGGTGGCGAGGGTCGTCGTCGAGACCGGCCAGTAACGCGCCACGCTGATGATGCGGAACAGCAGGATCGGCACGTAGATGGCAAGCGAAAAAACCAGGCCAAAGCGGATGTTGCCGCTGAGTGCGGTCCATGCGAACAGGAAGGCGAAGCCGAACTGCATTCCGCCGTAGATGACGGCATATTCGGATTGTCCCGAACTCGACAGTTCGGTGAATCCGATCGAGCGGGAGGTGGCTGCCGGCATCAGCGTGCACCACAGGGCGAGCAGGGCGTAAAGCACGGCGTTGATCCAAAGGTACAGGGCGGCCATGGTCGGGCTCCGTTGGCATTGGCTGGGTGGCAGTAGACATCAATGTGCTGCGCGTATCAAAGGCTGTAATCGCCGTCGGGCCGCATTGCCGCTGACCGGCGGCGATTTCGTCCGCGGCTGGCGCCCTGATGCAATGCACCCGGTGCCTCGTTGGCGCTCGGCCGGGTGCTGGCGCTCGACAGGGACATGCACCAGCAGCGGACACGCGGCGGGCAGCGCGTCCATGTCCCATCGCGCGCCAGATAGGCGCATGAATCGGCAGGCGATGGGGGCCGCATTGGTGTCCATGGCTGTCACGTCGTCAGGATGCAATCAACCCATATACGTGGCCTGTCGTGCGGCGGATGCAGCCGGGCGCGCCCCGATCGCCGGCAGGCGTGGCGCGATCACTCAGGCCAGGCGCAGGTCCAGGCTGCGGAAGCGCTCCATGCGGGTCGTCGATTCGCCGCGTTGCAGCCCGATTGGCCGCGCAAACAGGGGGCCAGCATGGCAAAAGGTATGGAATTCGCCGTTTTCGCCGCAGGGATCGACCGTGTCGGGAAGGTCGCCAAGAAAGGCGGGGTCGAATTCGCGACCGCAGAACGCGCCGTCCAGCTGCCCGAGGTCGACCGTCGTCACGATCGCGCGATGACCGCCGTCGATGAAGGCTGCAGCAAGTTCGCGCGTCGCTTCGTGCCAGAGCGGAAACACGCCGTTCCAGCCGAGGCGGGCCAGCGCCGCTTCGCGCCATTCGCGCAGGTCGGCCAGGTGGAGGTCGCCGAAGGCGAGGTGGTGGATGCCGGAACAATCCGACCGGGCCGACTCGAGCGCAACGGACAGCGCCTCCTCATAGGCCTCGTTCGCCGCCGGCCAGTCGATGGGCATCTCGATCAGCGGCAGCCCGATGGCCGCGGCCTGGGCACGCAACACGCTGCCGCGAAGGTCATGCATGGCGACGCGGTCGCTGGCGCGATCCAGCGTGGTCAGCAGGCCCTCGACGCGCCACTGCGGATCGGCGCGCAAGCGATCCAGGGCCATCAGGGAGTCCTTGCCGCCGCTCCAGGCGAGCAGGAGCGGCGTCGGTTCCATCCGATCAGGCGGCGCGCGAGGCCCGCTTGCGGTCGTTCTCGGTCAGGTGCTTCTTGCGCAGGCGGATCTGCTTGGGCGTGACTTCGACCAGTTCGTCGTCCTCGATGAACTCGAGGGCCTGTTCGAGCGACATCTTGATCGCAGGCGTCAGCTGCACGGTTTCGTCCTTGCCGGCGGCGCGCACGTTGGTCATCTGCTTGGCGCGCAGGGCGTTGACGGTGAGGTCGTTGTCCTTGGAGTGGATGCCGACCAGCTGGCCTTCATAGATGTTGTCGCCTTCGCTGACCAGCAGGCGGCCGCGTTCCTGCAGGCTGACCAGCGAGTAAGCCGGCGAGGGGCCCTGGCCGTTCGAGATCATCACGCCGTTCTGGCGCTTGGCGATCGCACCCTCGGACTTCGGCCCGTAGTGGTCGAAGACGTGGAAGAGCAGGCCGGTGCCGGCGGTGACCGTGCGGAACTCGGTCTGGAATCCGATCAGGCCGCGTGCCGGGATGATGTAG
>DAIMYT010000140.1:0-9145 GCA_036734345.1 Dokdonella sp.
TGGGATCAAGCCCCCCCCCCCCAGGAGTTCCCGCCGTTTCATTTATACAAATACCGCCAGCGCCGCGAGGCTGGCGGAGTCCGCTGCGAACCGGGGGCATTTTGCCGCCCGGCATCGCGCCGGGACGCGCTCCGCGGTTACCATGGGCTGCCACCCCGGGGATGCGTCGCCAATGCAAATCATCTATCGCGCGGAATCGATCATCGACGCAAACCTGGTCAAGGCGGCGCTCGAGACCGCGGGCATCATGGCCTTCATCAACGGCGAGTACCTCACCGGCGGCATTGGCGAACTGCCGGTTTCCGGCCTGGTCAACGTGATGGTGGCCGACATCGACGTCGAGCGTGCCCAGCCGATCGCCGAGGAAGTCGACGCCGCCCTGCGCACCGAGGTGGATCCCGCCGATGGGCGATTCTTCGATACGCCGGCCGTGGTTCGCGGCTGAGCGGTCGCACCGGATCCGGCTTCTGGCGGGAGACTCGACCCATGAGTGCTTCCCGCTTGCCGCGCCGCGCGATGGTCGAAATGATCGTTGGCGCCGCCCTGATCAGCACGACCAGCATCTTCGTCAAGCTGGCCCACGTCGGTCCCACCGTGTCCGCGTTCTACCGGATGGCGCTGGGCGGCATGATCCTGCTCGTCGGCGTTGTCGCGCTCAGGAAATGGCAGCGACTGCGGTTCGCTCACGTCGCGTGGATCATCGTGCCGGCCTTCGCCTTTGCCGTCGACCTGATGATGTGGCACCGGAGCATCCTCCTGGTCGGTCCGGGCCTGGCGACCCTGCTGGGCAACTTCCAGGTCTTCGTGATGGCCATGGCCGGCGGGCTGATCTACCGCGAACACCTGGGCGCTCGCTTCCTGTTCGGGCTTGCGCTGGCATTCCTTGGCCTGTACCTGCTGGTCGGTCCCGACTGGTCGCGCCTCGGCGATCAGTTCCGCCTCGGCGTTGCCCTGGGCCTGCTCACCGGCGTGGCCTACGCGATCTACATGCTGACCACGCGTCACGCCCAGATCAAGGGCAAGGTGCCGTTGCCCGCACCCCAGCTGCTTAGCGTGATGTCCCTGCTTTGCGCCGCCATGCTCGGCATGGCCATCCTGTTCGAAGGCGACAGCCTGGCCATGCCGGACCTGCAGACCTGGTGGGCCCTGCTTGGCCTGGCCCTGATCGGCCAGGTCCTCGGTTGGCTCCTGTTGCTGCGGGCCATCCCCTGGTTGCCGGCGTCGATCATCGGCTTGTTGCTGCTGTTGCAGCCAGCCATGTCGTTCGTCCTCGACGTGCTGCTGTTCGATCGCGCGACGTCGGCATCCGGATGGGTCGGCGTCGGCCTGTCCATGATCGGAATCTTCGTCGGCTCCCGCCGGCCTGCCCGCAAGCCGGAAACCGGCATGGAGACAACCGCATGATCATCGAGACATTCATTCGCGAGGTGAGGGATTTCCCGCGGCCTGGCGTGGGTTTCAAGGACCTGACGCCGCTGCTGGCCGATGCCGATGCCTTCGCCGCAAGCATCGGGCAGCTGGTGGCGCCGTACCGCGATGTCGGCGTGGATGCCGTGTGCGGAATCGAGGCGCGCGGATTCATCTTTGGCGCAGCCGCCGCGCTGGCGCTGAATTGCGGTTTCGTGCCGCTGCGCAAGCCGGGAAAGTTGCCGGCCGCCCGCATCGGCGTCGACTACGCGCTCGAATACGGCCACGATCGACTGGAAATGCACGCCGACGCGCTGCTGGCCGGACAACGCGTCCTGCTCGTCGACGACGTGCTGGCCACCGGTGGCACGCTTGCCGCGGCCGCGGCATTGGTCGAGCAGGGCGGAGCCGCAATTGCCGGCGCCGCAATCGTCGTCGAGATCGCGCCGCTGGGTGGCCGCGCGCGCTGGAGCCGCCCCTCGCCACTGCACGCTGTCGTCGTGTATCGCTGAGCGCGGAATCGTCGTTCGCTTGCGCCTGGTTGCAGGGCGCCCGCAAGTTGGCGGTGGGCGCAGCGAGCCCCAACAGCCATGGGCATCCGCGATACAGGTAATGGCGTTCGGGTTCGTTCGCCCTGGCCGGGCATCGCTTGCGAGAGCCGTGGACCACGGGCGGCATTTCCGTCCGGTCCGGGACGGGGCGGATCAAATAGACGTCTAGACGTCTTGACGTCTCCAATGGCGACAGGTAGAGTCGCTTCCGTTCATCGAGATCGGCGGAGGGACTGGCCCTTTGATGCCGAGGCAACCACAGCAAGCGCTGACGGTGCCAACTCCAGCGGGAATGTTCCCGGGAGATGAGCTGCGTTCCGCACTGCGGAGTGCCGCCGCTCCCTGTCTGCAACCGAAGAGGGCGTCATGGCGGCGACATGCATCAGCGAAAGGCCTTGCGGCAACGAGTGTCCGGAGCCGCAGCGCGGCATCCTGCAACTGCGTGGCTTCGGCCTCGCCTGCGGCTCGGACCTGGCAGGCGGGGAACTGGCCTGGCAATCCTGGGGGGCTGCAACCGCCCCGGTGGTGATCGTGCTGGGCGGAATCTCGGCGAGTCGCGATGTCGGCGCATGGTGGTCGGCGCAATGCGGCGTCGGCAGGGCGCTGGATCCGCGCCGATTGCGCCTGCTGTCGATCGACTGGCTCGGTGGCCCGGATGCCTCGAGCGGTCCGCGCGATGACGGGAGCTTCCTGCCGATCGAGAGCCTGGACCAGGCCCATGCGATCCTGCTGCTGCTCAACCAGCTTGGCATCGCCCGCGTCAATGCGGTCGTCGGCGCATCCTACGGTGGCTGCGTCGGCCAGCACCTGGCCTGCCTGCTCGGCCGCCGGCTCGACCGGCTGGTCGTGATCGGCGCGGCGCATCGGGCCAGCCCGTGGGCACTGGCGCTGCGCACCCTGCAGCGCGTCGGCATCGAATCGGCCGGCACTGCGCAGGAGCGCCACGATGCGCTGCGCCGCGCACGCCAGCTCGCGGTACTCGGCTATCGCACGCCCTGCGAGCTGGAAGCCCGCTTCGGCGACGCCGATCCGGCCAGTGGCGTGCTCGGCTGGCTCGTCGCCCACGGCGAGCGCTTCGCGTCGCGGTTCAATGCCGCCAGCTTCCTCTGCCTGTCGCGCTCGCTGGATCATCATCAGTGCGATCCCGCACGCATCGAGGCCGCCACGACCGTGGTCGCGATCGCCGAGGACCTGCTCGTGCCGCTGCCGCTGGCGCGCGAGTTCGCGGCCCGTATCGGTGCCCACGCCGGGCTGGTCAGCCTTTCATCCACCTTCGGCCACGATGCCTTCCTCAAGGAGGAGGAGGCCATTGCAGCGGTCCTGTGCCAGGCCCTCGCTACGGAGAACACCGCATGAGCATCCCCAACCTCGCCACCACCGCCGTGCGTGCCGGCGTCGACCGTGATCCGGCCCATGGTGCGGTGATGCCGCCACTGTACCTGTCGACCAACTTCAGCTTCGCCGGCTTCGGCGAGAAGCGGAAGTACGACTACTCGCGCTCCGGCAATCCGACCCGCGATACCCTCGCCGGCGCGCTGGCCGACCTCGAAGGCGGCCAGGGTGGCGTGATCACGGCGACCGGCATGGCCGCGGTGACCCTGGTGGCCGCCCTGCTCGAGCCGGGCGACCTGCTCGTGGTCCCGCACGACTGCTACGGCGGCACCTGGCGCCTGTTCAATGCCCAGGCATCGCGCGGCCTGTATCGCGTCGCCTTCGTCGACTTCCACGACCCGCTGGCGCTGGCTGCGGCGCTGGCGGAAAAGCCCAAACTGGTCTGGATCGAGACGCCGTCCAATCCGCTGCTGCGCATCACCGACATTCGCCACGTCGTCGAATCGGCGCACGCGGTCGGTGCCCTGGCCGCGGTCGACAACACCTTTCTCTCGCCCGTGCTGCAGCGCCCGTTCCAGTTCAACGCCGATATCGTCGTGCACTCGACGACCAAGTACATCAATGGCCATTCCGATGTCGTCGGCGGAGCCGTGTTGTGGCGTGACGCAGCGCTGGGCGAAAAGATCGCCTGGTGGTGCAACTGCCTCGGGCTGTCGGGCGCGCCGTTCGACAGCTACCTGACCCTGCGCGGACTGCGCACGCTGAAGGCCCGCTTCGCCGTGCACGAGGCCAACGCTGCGGCGCTGGCCAACCTGCTCGACGCACATCGCGCAGTTCGCGTGGTGCATTTTCCCGGCCTGGCCACGCATCCCGGACACGCGCTGGCCCGGCGCCAGCAATCCGGGTTCGGCGCCATGCTGAGCTTTGAGCTGGAGGGCGGCGTGCAAGCGGCGAGGGCGTTCGTCGAAGGCCTGCAGTATTTCACCCTGGCCGAATCGCTGGGTGGCGTCGAGAGCCTGATCTGCCATCCGGCCGGCATGACCCATGCGGCGATGTCTGCCGAGGCACGCCAGCGCGCCGGCATCGCCGATGGCCTGCTGCGCATCTCGGTCGGTATCGAGGACGCGGACGATCTGCTGGCCGACATCGGCGCGGCGCTTGAGCGCGTCAAATGCAGCACGCCGCTTCGCGCCGGCTCGGCGGCGTGAGCGCGCCAGGGCGTACGCGAACTATTCGAAATCGGCGAGCAGCGCCGCGCGAACCGGTCCGTCCACGATCGCCGATTCGGTGAGATGGGGATGCGTGCAGGCGAACCGGATGCCGGCGCCGGCGCGGGCGTCGGCGATCATCCTCGCGGTGAACTCGAAACGCAGGAAGTGCACGGCCGAAGTCTTCGACTCGTTGCTGCGCTCCATGTCCTCGTCGGCGATCGCCATGACCGGTAGATGTCCATCGACGGTCGCGCTGATGTGGTCCTCGATGCCAACCAGCCGGGCCAGTTCGACCTTGCGCTGCTCGACATCGTCGTACTCGATCAGCATCGTCGCCTTGAGGTTGCTGCCGTCGGGTATCAACGGGTTGTAGGAATCGAGTTCCTCCTCGATGCGGGCCGCCTCGAAAATGCGCTCGATGCGCAGCATCTCCTGGATCTGGTACTGGAGGGTCAGCCGGTCCTCGAACAGCAGGCTGACATGCGCGCCCAGTTCGACCTTGCGGTTGCGCTTGTGGGCCAGCACGCGGGCGCGGAATGCGTTGCGCTCGGCGGCGTAGGTCTCGAGGTTGTAGAGGTCGCTTCGCTTCAGCTTCTGCATGCTCATATTCCATAGGCCCGGCGCAGCAGCGAGAGAGGACTCTCGGCGCGCGGGGTGTCGTCCAGCCCGTGGGCGATATGCGAGGCGGCCATCGGACAGTCGCTGGCGAACAGCCCGGCTTCGGATTGCTTCACGCGCGACTCCACTGGCCGGGCGATCTTGCGCGAGTTGGCATAGGTGGCCTTCTTCACGCCATAGGTGCCGTCATGCCCCGAGCAGCGTTCGATCATCTCGACCTCGGTGCCTTGCACCAGCCGGAGCACGTCGCGTGTCTTCGGACCGATGTTCTGCACGCGCTGGTGGCAGGGCGCGTGGTAGGCGATGCGGCCCAGGCTGTTGGGGAAATCCAGCTTCAGCAGCCCGCCCTGGTGGCGCTGCCACAGATATTCGAATGGATCGAACAGGTGCTGCTTGACCAGTTGCACGTCGGCATCGTCGGGGAACATCAGCGGCAGTTCCTGGCGGAACATCAGGACACAGGATGGAATGGCGGCGGTGATGTCCCAGCCGTCGCGAACGGCCGCGGCGAGCACGGGGATGTTCTTTTCCTTGTAGCGGGCGACGCTTTCGAGATCGCCCAGTTCGAGCTTGGGCATGCCGCAGCACACCTCGCGCTCGACGAGTTTCACGGCGACGCCGTTGTGCTGCAGGACGGCCGCGAGGTCCTCGACGGCCTGCGGATAGGAATAGTTGCAATAGCAGGTGGCGAACAGGGCGACCTTGCCGCGCGTCCGGCCGGCCGGCCTGATCTCGCTGCTGGCGCCGTCGAACCCCTGCATGCGCCGGCGCGCCGTGTCGGCGTGGTATTCGGGAACGCGGGCGTCGCGATGCACGCCGAGGGTTTTTTCGAGCAGGACGCGGGTCGGCCGGGCGCGATTGGCCGCGTTGACGACATCGACCACGAGCGGTATCGAAGCCACCTTGCCGACGGCCGTGGTGCTCGACAGCAGCCGGGCGGCCAGCCCTGTCTCGCCATCGCGGTGCCTGACCGCCTTGGCGCGCAGCATCAGGTGCGGGAAATCGACGTTCCATTCGTGCGGCGGCACGTACGGGCATTTGGTCTGGTAGCAAAGGTCGCAGAGGTAACACTGGTCGACGACCTTCGCGTAGTCGGCCTTGGCCACGCCGTCGACTTCCATGGTCGATGATTCGTCGACGAGGTCGAACAGGGTCGGGAAGGCCTGGCACAGGCTGACGCAGCGGCGACAGCCGTGGCAGATGTGGAAGACCCGCTCGAGTTCGGCGTCCAGCGCGGCCTGCTCGTAGAACTGCGGATTCTTCCAGTCCAGCGGGTGGCGCGTCGGTGCTTCGAGACTGCCCTCGCGGGGGGCGGAGGTTTCGTCAGCCATGGGATTCCTTGCAGTCGTGCACACGCTGCGGGGAACGCGCATTCACCTTGCCGAAAGCGCGCAAGCCGTAGTGGCGCAGCCGCAAACCGCAGTCGCGGTCGCGGCTGCTCCACGGGGATCGATCAGGCGTTGACTTCGCCGAGGGCCTTGGTGAAGCGGTTCGCGTGCGAGCGCTCGGCCTTGGCCAGGGTTTCAAACCAGTCGGCGATTTCCTCGAAGCCTTCCTCGCGCGCTGCCTTGGCCATGCCCGGATACATGTCGGTGTATTCGTGGGTCTCGCCGGCGATGGCGGTCTTGAGGTTGCTCACGGTGTCGCCGAACGGAAGTCCGGTGGCCGGGTCGCCAACGCCCTCGAGGTATTCGAGATGGCCGTGGGCGTGGCCGGTCTCGCCTTCCGCCGTGGAACGGAATACGGCGGCGACATCGTTGTGGCCCTCGACATCGGCCTTTTGGGCGAAGTAGAGGTAGCGGCGATTGGCCTGCGATTCGCCGGCGAATGCGGCTTTGAGGTTTTCCTCGGTGCGGGATCCTTTCAACTTGCTCATGCGTGTCACCTCGTGGCGTGCTGCTGGAGATGGAGACAGGCCGCGCTTGCGGTCTTCCACCTGAACGGTAGCACTGCGAACGCGATACGGGAAATAGAATGCACCGATCAAATCGATCGGGCCTGTCTATGGCGCCCCGCGCCAGGCGGCGCGAGGTTTATCGGTGCAGCTCGCCGCTGGCCTCGGGTTGGTAGGAGATGCCGGCAATGCGCAGGCGCAGGGCGCGTCCTCCGGGAACCTGCCAGTCGATCGACTGGCCGATGCGCAGGCCGAGCATGGCGCTGCCGACCGGGGCCAGGACCGACACCTTGCCCGCGGCGCCATCGGCCTCGCGCGGGTAGACCAGGCTGATCTCGCGGCGACCACCGCTGGCTTCATCCTCGACGATTGCCGTCGAATTCATGGTGACGACGTCGCCCGGCATTTCGGCTGGATCGAGCACGTGGGCCCGCGCCAGTTCGGAACGCAACGATGCGAAGCCGGCAGCGTCGCGGTGCAGCGGCTGATCGAGCAGGCCTTCGATACGTTCGAGGTCGAGACTCGAAATGACGATCGTCGCGTTGTTGTGGTCCACGATGACTCCTCGGAAGTTGAAGCACAATCGCAATGAAAGAGACCGGCAACGCTAGCCCATGCCGCGGACTTGCACAATCGCCCGGCGGGTCCGTTCGCACCGGGCCTACTGCGGGTTCGAGTGATCGTGCGGATCGAGCAATCCCTTCGGCAACTGGCGAAACAGCTCGGCGAAGTCGCCGAGGAAACGGTGCATCGCCGAACTCTTGCGCCAGATCATCGCGATCTGGCGGCTCGGCGGGCGCCCGCGGAATTCGATCAGGCGCACGTTGTCGACCTGGGCCACCGGCGGCTTGACCGCCAGCGTCGGCAACAGCGTGATACCGACGTTCGCCGCGACCATCTGCCGCAAGGTTTCCAGGCTGGTGGCGCGGAATCCGGTTTTCTCCCCGGCGCCGGCCAGCTGGCAGACCTCCAGCGCCTGGTCGCGCAGGCAATGCCCGTCTTCCAGCAGCAGGATGCTCTGGTCGGCGAGATCGGCCATCTTGATGCTGGTGCGGTCGGCCAGCGGACTGTCTTGCGGAACCGCCAGCACGAACGGTTCCTCGAACAGTTTCTCGGTATGCAACTGGTGGTCGTGGACGGGCAGGGCGAGGATGCCCGCGTCGAGCTTGCCTTCGCGCAACTGGCGCAGGATGACTTCGGTCTTCTCCTCGATCAGCAACAGCTCGAGCCGCGGGAAGCGTTCACGGATCAGCGGAACCATGTGCGGCAGCAGGTAGGGGCCGAGGGTCGGGAAGATGCCGAGCCGGATCGTGCCCGACTCGGGATCGAGCGTGCGTCGCGCGATCGCCTTGATCTGCTCGACTTCATTGAGCACCTCGCGTGCGCGCAGCACGATCTCGCGGCCGACCTCGGTGAGCAGCACCTTGCGCGGATTGCGCTCGACCAGGGAGACGCCGAGCTCGTCTTCGAGTTTCTTGATCTGGGTCGACAGGGTCGGCTGGCTGACGAAGCTCGCCTCGGCCGCCCGACCGAAGTGCTTGTGTTCCGACAAGGCAACCAGATATCGGAGATCGCGGAGGTTCATCAGGCACCATTACCATTGTCTGGGACTATCGAACGGATGCTAACAATCAATTGGAATGATTGAAAGGCGTTCGTTATTCTGGCCACCGATCGCTCGGCCATGGGCCTCTGCGAACCACTTTTCCATGACAATCAAAGGAGTTTCACATGCTGACTGTTGGCGACAAGTTCCCCGAGTTCAACCTCAAGGCCACCGTTTCCACCGAGAGCGTCGAGAAGGCGTTTTCGACCATCAACAACAAGACCTACGCGGGCAAGTGGTTGCTGGTGTTCTTCTATCCGAAGGACTTCACCTTCGTCTGCCCGACCGAGATCAAGGGCTTTGGTGACCTCAACAGCCAGTTCGCCGACCGCGATACGCAGGTGCTCGCCGCGAGCACCGACAGCGAGTTCGTGCACCTGGCCTGGCGCAAGGACCACAAGGACCTCAACGACCTGCCGTTCCCGATGCTGGCCGATACGGCCAAGCGCCTGACCACGGCGCTCGGCATCCTCGACGAGGAAGAGGGCGTGGCCAAGCGCGCGACCTTCCTGGTCGATCCGGACGG
>DAIMYT010000141.1:0-8671 GCA_036734345.1 Dokdonella sp.
CGCAGACTCCGGCTCCGGCGCAGACTCCGGCTCCGGCGCAGACTTCGGCTCCGGCACAGACTTCGGCTCCAGCTCCGGCGCCGGCTGCACAGGCTCCGGCGCCCACTGCTGCCCCGATACCCGCGCGTGCGACGCTTGCGCAGGCTTCGACGCCGCCAGCACCGGTCAATCCGGTATCCGGCTCGGAGCCCGCGGCACGGCCGCGCCCGACGCAGCCGGTGCAGGACCTGTTCTCCGTACCAACGCGCGCGGCCAGCCCGCGCTCCGAACTGCCGATCACGGCGCCATCGCCGATCCTGGCCATGCAGCCCCAGGTAGCCGCAGAAGTTGCCAAGTCGTTTGCGGCCAAGCCCCATCCCGCTGCGCCGGCTCAATCGGGCGAAAAACCCGAAACGCCTCCAGTCGCCGCGAAGAAACCGGAAAGCCCGGCCGACTGAAACGGAGTGCAAGCGCACCCCTGGCGGCGCGTGCCCATGCACGCGCCGCTTTCATTCAGGCCGGAACCGGATCAGCGCGTTCCACTGGCATCGAGCAGGCCATGCAATCCGGCCAGATGCGCCAGCGTGACCGCATTGTCGATATGGAGTTTTTCGAACAGGCGATACTTGTAAGTCGCGACGGTCTTCGTGCTGAGGCTCAGGCGCTCGGCTATCAACGGCATCGGCTGTCCGCGCGCAAGCAGCAGGGCCACTTCGAGCTCACGGGTGGAGAGGCTTTCGAATGGCGATTGTCCGGAGCCGTCGATGGCGCCGAGAGCCATGGCTTCGGCAACCCCCGGCGCAAGATAGCGTCGACCGTCGGCCACCTGCCGGACCGCCCGCAATAGCTCCGGGGCGGCACAGGCCTTGGTGATATAGCCGCTGGCGCCGGCTTCGAGCAGGCGTCGCGGAAACGGCGACTCGCTGACCATGGTGACGATGACGATGCGCGTGCCCAGCTTGAGCTTGCGCACGCGTTCGGTCACCTCGATGCCGCTCACGCCCGGCATGTGCACGTCGACCAGGGCGAGATCGGGCTTGAGCTTCTTCAGCAGGGCCAGTCCGCGCTCGCCATCGGCCGCTTCACCCACGACTTCAATGTCCGGCTGTTGCCCGAGGATCAACCGGAATCCCGTGCGAACCAGTTCGTGATCGTCGATGAGAACGATTCGAATCATTGCATTTTTCCCCTGTACTACCCCGCCGCCGAGTCTGTCCTGTTCAGGCAGCCCAGACAAGTCCGAACGCCGCCGGCGGGACCACGCCTGCCGCGCTGCGGACCCGAAAACCCTGCAGCACAAGGCCTCGCGCCAGACCCGGGGACATCATCGCCAGGCGCCCAAGGGGGAGGCGGATTGGCGCGATCCGGACCGGGAAGCCGGCGGGGGCTATAATCATTATTCGGGCCATTGCGGGAATCCTGCAGGTAGCGCGCGCAATTCCCGAGTCGCTCACCGGAAAACCTTCGCCCCATGCAATGGCTTGTTGATGCATTCGCCCAATCCTGGGCCAGCCTCAAATTTGTCGCGGTCGTCCTTGTGGCCGGCCTGCTGATAGAGGCGCTGCGTCCGGCCCAACGCGGGCAGCCATTGCGGCATGTCGCATTCAATCTCGGCTACGTGGCATTCGTGGTAACGCTCAACAACGTCCTGATGCCGCCACTGATGGCCCTGATCAAGCCGGTCGTCTCGGCGCACGGCCTGATGTTGCCGGTCGCGTTCCCGGACGGTGCCGGATGGCAGGTCTTGCAGGCCCTGGCGTTCTTCTTTATTTATGACTTCTTCTACTACTGGTTCCATCGTGCCCAGCATACGATTGCCGTGGCATGGCCCCTGCACAAGCTTCATCATTCGGACCAGTCGGTCAACATCACCACGACGCTTCGCCATCACTGGCTGGAAGAGCCGATCCGGGTCTGGCTGATCCTGCTGCCGATCGGGCTGCTGTTCGACCAGAAACCGGTGACCACCGGCTGGATCGCCACCGCCATGATGCTGTTCGGCTACTTCATCCACATGAATGTGCGCCTGCCGCTGGGCCCGGTGACACCCTGGATCGCAGGCCCGCAATGGCATCGCCTGCACCATTCGATCCTGCCGCAACACACCGATCGGAACTTTTCCGCATTCTTCCCGCTGTTCGACATCCTTTTCGGCACCTACAGCAAGCCGGGGCGCGATGAATACCCCGCCACCGGCCTGCATTCCGGGGAAACCCTGAACGGTCCGATCAAGTCGACGCTATCGCCGTTCCGCGACTGGCACCGGATGATCCGGAACGCGCGCAAGCCAGCGCTCGCGCATGTCGAGCAGGGGCCGGTCCAGGGCAAGACTGACCAGCAGGGCGACCCCTGCCGCCAGCAGCACGAATGACGCAAGCGTGAGCATGCCGGCCAGGGTCTGACTGGCGTACATCTCCAACCCCCTGGCCTGGACGAGGCGAAGCGCCGTCACGTGGGTGAGCAGGGCGGCATAGGCACTCGCGGCCAGGCCCTTCGCCAGTCCTGCTACCGGTTCGGCGACGAGAAGCGAACACGCCCACGGCAGCAGGGCGACCCAGGCGAAGTCGCAAAGCGGAAAAAGAAGCACGCGGGCAACGCTCGACTGGTCAAGTGGCATGATCAGGTGCACGGCCGCGGTGGCCGCGAGCAGGACCATCGCAAGAACAGCAAGCATCCCGCGCCAGCGCACGAGCGCCGCATGGCGATGGGTCCAGAGCCAGGCAACCAGCATGCCGTAGAACGGCAGGTCCAGCCGCGAGATCAGGATCTTGCGCACGCCACGATCGAACGACGGGTCGCCGGCAAGCACCAGCAAGGCGCGCAGCGCATTGGTGAGGACCAGCAGGCCGAGCAGCCAGGCGAGTCCGGCGCCGAATCCGCGTCCGTGCAGGGCGCGGCAAGCGACCGGCACGATCAGCGCGATCATCGCCGCCGCGGCGACGATCCAGGCTTCGCCGAAAAACTCCGGATGCGGCCAGGCCAGGTTCTGGGTCAGCGTCAGGTATTCAAACCAGGAAGGCTGTGGCGTCCGATCGCCCCACAGCGCGAGGTTGCAGAGCAGGAAAAGCACATACAGCGGCCAGATCCGCATCGCCGAGCGCGCCCAGCTGCGCACGACGTCAGGCGGGTCCGTGGAGCGGAATGCGCGATGGGCGAGCAGGAAACCGAAGCTGACCAGGAACAGCTCGACGCAACTGTGGCCGATCAGCATCCACAGCGTATCGGGCAGGCGGAAAGGAGCCAGCCAGAAGCCCGCATGGCAGACGAGCAATCCGAGGCCGGCAACGATGCGCAGCAGGTCAAGGCCCGGCATGCGTGCATCGCAGGTATTCACGGCGATCGCTGACGCAGTACCTCGAACAGCACGACCCCGGTGGCGACCGAGACGTTGAGGCTTTCCACGCTGCCGCGCATCGGGATGCGGGCGACGAAGTCGCAAGCCTCGCGCGTCAGGCGACGCATGCCCTCGCCCTCGCTGCCGATGACGATACCGACCGGGCCCTTGAAATCCCCGGCATACAGGGATTGCGCTCCGTCACCGGCAAACCCGGTCAGCCAGACGCCGGCGTCCTTGAGGACCTTCAGGCTGCGTGCGAGATTGGTGGCGGCGAAAAACGGCACCCGGTCCGCGGCGCCCGCCGACGCGCGGCGCACGGTCGGCGTGATGCCCACCGCCTTGTCCTTGGGCACGATCACTGCGGTAGCGCCGGCGGCCTCGGCACTGCGCAGGCAGGCACCGAGGTTGTGCGGATCGGTAACGCCATCCAGGATCAGGAAGAGCGCCTCCTGCCCGGCCGCCTCGATCAGCGCCGGCAATTCGCTCTCGCTGCGCGGCGGCGGCGCCTTGTACATCGCGGCGATGCCCTGGTGGCGCGCACCGCCGGTCATGCGGTCGAGGTCGGCCCGTTCGCGCGCATGCGGCTTGATGCCCATGTCGCGGGCGCGCTCGGCCAGGTCGCGGACGCGCGGGTTCTGCTGGCCGGATTCGACGTACAGCTCGGTGATGTTGGCGGCGTCGTAGTTCAACGCGGCCTCGATGGAATGGATGCCGAACAGCAGTTCTGTGCTCATTGGAATATCAGCGGGTCCGGAGTGGAAAATTGTGGACGGCCCGGGCGGTCGGGCAAGACACGGTCATGGTCACGACCTTCGCGTATAGGCGATTTCGCTGGCTCGCGACTCCTCGCCTTCCGGCGAGATGTTGTAGGCGACGATGCTCAGGCGGGCGCTGTCGAGCAGCCGGA
This sequence comes from Dokdonella sp., assembly GCA_036734345.1. Lineage (GTDB taxonomy): Bacteria > Pseudomonadota > Gammaproteobacteria > Xanthomonadales > Rhodanobacteraceae > Dokdonella. The sequence goes on from DAIMYT010000141.1 coordinate 4,224, forward strand.
TCTCGGTGCGCCAGCCCCAGGCGGGATCGCCGTCATGCCCGCCATAGCTGCCGAGCACGGAGAAACTGTCCTGCCCACGCACGCCTTCCGAGTACATGATCTGGGTGCCCGTGTGCGCGCTGTCGATCCACGCCGATTCATGGCATTGGCGATCGAGATGCCAGGTGTACAGCGCGATGCCCTGCTCCGGCTCGCCGAGGAACAGCGTCTCATACTCATGGACGATACAGCGGCCGCCAAGGCTGCTGCGCATCGTGCCGCGAATCGGCGCCTCGTCGCCCAGCTTGCCCGGCTCGAACCAGACCCGCGTGGTGCCTTCCCATTCACCGACCCATCTGGCGAGTTCGTTGTGGCGGCCCTCGAAAAGGGACAGCTCGAACGCGTGCTTGCTCATCGTCAGCGTTTTCCCTTCGGCTCGTCGGCGACGAGGCGGAAATCGATCTTGCGGTCCTCGAGACTGGCGCGCAATACCTGGATGCGCACCGGATCGCCGAGACGGAATGCAAGGCCACGACGCTCGCCACTGAGCAGGTGGCGCTTGGGATCGAAATGGTAGTAGTCGTTGGGCAACTGGGTAATGTGCACAAGCCCGTTGATCTTTGATTCCGTCAGCTCGACGAACAGTCCGAACGAGGTGACGCCGGAGACCACGCCATCGAATTCGCTGCCAACGTGTTTTTCCATCCACGCGCACTTGTAACGTTCGTCGACGTCGCGCTCGGCTTCCTGGGCGCGGCGCTCGTTGTGCGAGCAATGCACCGACATCGATCCCATCTGGGTCGGCGAGTACTGGTAATTGGCCGGCTTGCCGCCGCCGATGGCATAGCGGATGGCACGGTGCACGAGCAGGTCCGGATAACGGCGGATCGGCGAAGTGAAATGCGCGTAGGCATCGAGGGCGAGGCCGAAGTGGCCGGTATTCTCGGGCTGGTAGACGGCCATGCTCTGCGAACGCAGGATCACCGACTCGATCAGGCTCACGTCGGGCCGGTTGCGGATCTTCTTCAGCAGTGCAGCGAAGTCGGCCGGCTGCACTTCGCCGGCCGGTGGCAGCTTGAGCTTGAACTCGCGCAGGAATTCGAGCAGGTCCTCGAACTTCGACGCCGGTGGCGGCTCGTGTACCCGGTATGGCGCCGGAATGCGCTTCTTCAGCAGGAACTTCGCCGCTTCGACGTTCGCCGCGATCATGCACTCCTCGATCAGCTTGTGCGCATCGTTGCGCGGCTCGGAGCCGAGCTGGATCACCTCGCCGGATGCAGCGAGGCGGAACTTGACCTCGGTGCTCTCGAAATCGATAGAGCCGCGCTTCTGGCGCGCCTTGGCCAGCAGCTTGTAGAGCTGGTGCAGGCTCTCCAGGCGCGGCATCAGGTCAGCCAACTCGGCACGCGCATCGGCGAGCCGTTCTCCGACCGCCTCCCACACGCGCGTGTAGGTGAGCCGCGCGTGCGAGCGCATGACCGCCTCGTAGAACTTCGAACTCGACACTTCGCCATGGCGGTCGACCTGCATGTCGCAGACCATGCACAGGCGGTCCACCTTCGGGTTGAGCGAGCAGATGCCATTGGAAAGCGTTTCCGGCAGCATTGGCACGACGAAGCCCGGAAAATAGACCGAGGTCGAGCGCAGGTAGGCCTCCTCGTCGAGCGCACTGCCGGCTTTCACGTAGTGCGATACATCGGCGATGGCAACGATCAGGCGGAATCCCTGCGCGTTGGCTTCGGCATAGACGGCATCGTCGAAATCGCGCGCATCTTCGCCGTCGATCGTGACCAGCGGCAGCGAACGCAGGTCGGCGCGACCCTTGGTTTCGGAGGCCAGCACCTGCGGATCGACCTCGGCTGCCTGGTGGCTGACACTGGCCGGCCATTCATGCGGCAGGTTGTGGCTGGCAATGGCCATCTCGACGATGATCGACGGCGTCAGGCGCTCGCCCAGCACGGCCATGATGCGCCCCATCGGCCCGCGATGCTGGGTCGGCGGATCGGTGATCTCGGCGATCACGATCTGCCCGGCGCGCGCGCCCTGGTCGTCGCCCGGACGGATCAGGATGTCCTGGTGCACGCGACGATCATCGGGCGACACCAGGGTCAGGCCGTCCTCGACGACGACGCGGCCGACCAGTCGAGAGGCGCGCCGCTCGAGCACCTCGACGATCGCACCCTGGCGACGACCGCGCCGGTCGACGCCGACCACGCTGCCGAGCACGCGATCGCCGTGCAGCACGACGCGCATCTGCGCCGGCGACAGGTAAAGGTCGTCGCCGCCTTCGTCCGGCTTGAGGAAGCCGTAGCCTTCGGCGTTGGCCAGTACCACGCCGGGAATCAGGTCGAGCTTCTGTGCAACGCCATATCCGCCGCGGCGGTTCTGCAGCAACTGGCCGTCACGCACCATCGCGGCCAGACGCTTGGTCAGGGCATCGACATCCTGTTCGCTGCGCAGTCCGAGTGCGGCAGCCACCGCTTCGGTCTTCATCAGCGAGGCCTGCTCGGCGAGCAGGGCCAGGATCGCCTCGCGGCTCGGGATGGGCCTCTCGTAGCGCTGCGCTTCGCGCTGGGCAAACGGATCCGCAGCCACGCCCGACCTGCCCTTGCCACGCGGCGGCGCGGTGGCGCCCTTGCCGCCCTTGCCGCGCTTGCCCGAATTTGGTGTGGCAGCAGCGGATTGCGGCATCCACGGCGGCAACTTCGATTTCGCCGGCTTTTTCGATCCGGGCCCGGGCTTTCCGGTGGTTTTCTTTCTCACTGATGCTTTTCCTGTGTCGCCCCTGCCAGCGGCAGGGTTGCAGCCTCGGTTCCGACCGATTTCATCCAGCTATCGTGAAATCGGGGTAATTGTGTGGCTGGATCATTGACAGTCTGCCATGGCCCACGTATCTTTCGCGCCCCCGGTGGCTGCAGCGCGCCGGGATTTGCCCAGGTGGCGGAATTGGTAGACGCACTAGCTTCAGGTGCTAGCGGGGCGACCCGTGGAGGTTCGAGTCCTCTTCTGGGCACCAAATCGAAGAAAAACCGCCGCAAGGCGGTTTTTTTTCGCCCGTGCCCCGGCAACAGGCCCGGGCCATTGGAATCGAGCTGCCCTATCGATGATCCGGGTTACCGCCCGAGCCCAGGGTCGCCGGATCTGCCGTGCCAATTCCCTATTCCCTACTCCCTATTCCCGGCTTCATTCAAGCAAACGGATCGCGCAGCACGATCGTGTCGTCGCGATCGGCGCCCGTGGCGACCAGGGCGAGGTGGCAACCCGACAGCTCTTCGACGGCGCGCAGGTAGGCGCGTGCCGCCGCCGGCAGCTGGTTCCATTCGCGCACGCCCGAAGTCGGCTCTTCCCAACCCGGGAATTCGAGATAGACCGGCTTGCACTCGTCCCAGCCATCGGCATCGAGCGGAGCCAGGTCGCGGCGCTTGCCGCGGTATTCGTAGGCAACGCAGACCTTGATCGTGGGCAGCCCATCGAGCACGTCGAGCTTGGTGATGGCCAGGCCATTGATGGCATTGATCTGGGTCGCGCGCTTGAGCGCGACGAGGTCGATCCAGCCGCAACGCCGGGGACGCCCCGTGCTCGCGCCGAACTCGTTGCCGCGCTTGCGCAGGGCCTCGCCCATTTCGTCGTCCAGTTCGGTCGGGAACGGGCCACCGCCGACGCGCGTCGCATAGGCCTTGCAGATGCCGAGCACGTAGTCGATGTCGCAGGCACCGACGCCGGTGCCGGCGAGGGCTCCGCCGATCGTCGTGTTCGACGAGGTCACGTAGGGATAGGTGCCATGGTCGATGTCGAGCAGCGCGCCCTGTGCACCTTCATAGAGGATGTTGTCGCCCCGCCTGCGCGCGTCGTACAACAGGGTGGAAACATCGTCGATCATCGGTCGCAGGTATTCGCTGTATTCGAGCGCCTCGTCGAGCACCTTCTGGTAGTCGACGCCATCGGCCTTCAGCCACTGGGTCAGGATGAAGTTGTGGTAGTCGACCGCGGTGCGCACCTTGTCCGGCAATTCGCCCGGATACATGAGGTCGGCCACGCGGATGCTGCGGCGGGCCACCTTGTCCTCGTAGGCCGGACCGATGCCGCGACCGGTGGTGCCGATGGCCTTGGCGCCCGAAGCCTTCTCGCGCGCCCGGTCGACGGCGATGTGGTACGGCATGATCAGCGGCGTGGCCGGACTGATCTTCAGGCGCGAACGCACGTCGACGCCCTTGTCCTCCAGTTCGCTGATCTCCTGGCGCAGGGCAGCCGGAGAGAGCACGACGCCGTTGCCGATCAGGCATTGCACGCCTTCGCGCAGGATGCCCGACGGAATCAGGTGCAGGACCGTCTTCTTGCCGTCGATGACCAGCGTGTGGCCGGCATTGTGGCCGCCCTGGAAGCGCGCCACCATGCTGACGCGCTCGGTCAGCAGGTCGACGATCTTGCCCTTGCCTTCATCGCCCCACTGCGCGCCCAGAATTACTACC
>DAIMYT010000141.1:8771-9120 GCA_036734345.1 Dokdonella sp.
GAATTGCCCATGATCTTCTCTTGTTCGTTTGCGGACCCCGTTGTGGGGCGATGTCAGTGACTAGCCTCGCGATCCATCGCTCGCCAAGTCACCCGGCCTTCGGCATCCTGCCTGCGGCGCGCTCCGGGTGCCTGATGCGATTCAACGCATCAGGCAAAAGCTCCCGGATCGCCCCCACTGCGCGCCCAGAATTACTACCGAATTGCCCATGATCTTCTCTTGTTCGTTTGCGGACCCCGTTGTGGGGCGATGTCGTTGGAGCGGGAATCGAGAATGGAGAATCGGGAATGGGCAAGGCCGCTTCTGCACTTCCCTATTCCCTATTCCCTATTCCCTATTCCCTATTCCC
>DAIMYT010000142.1:0-8906 GCA_036734345.1 Dokdonella sp.
GGTTGACGCCCCCCGACAGCGCAAATTTTGCCCACAAATTATGCCTGTCCCGGTCGTCCCGATGCCTGTCCCGGTTGTCGGCTCTAGCCTCAAATTATGCCTGTCCCGGTTGTCGCGGTCCCGGTTGTCGCGCGGTTGTCGCCTCCCGGTTGTCGCCCTGTCCCGGTTGTCGGCCGGTTGTCCGGTTTGACCCCCGGATAAACTCGCCGGGTCCGGGCGCCGGGCGGGCACCCAGGGCCGTTGGCCGCTCAGGTGGACGAAGGATCCTGGCCGTCGGCGATCGACCAGGCGATCGACTTGCCGGCACGCATCGGCACGCAGCTGCCGGCGGCCAGCGGGTAGGCCGCCGGGACGGTCCAGGCCCGGCGCTCGAGGACGAGGCGCTCCGTGTTGCGCGGCAGCCGGTAGAAATCCGCGCCGTGAAAGCTGGCGAAGGCTTCGAGCCGGTCGAGCCGGCCGACCTGTTCGAAGGCTTCGGCGTACAGCTCGATGGCGGCGTGGGCGGTGTAGACGCCCGCGCAGCCGCAGGCATTTTCCTTCGACTCGCGCATGTGCGGGGCGCTGTCGGTACCGAGGAAGAAACGCGCATCGCCGCTGGTAGCCGCCTCCAGCAAGGCCGCGCGGTGGACCTCGCGCTTGAGGATCGGCGCGCAGTAATGGTGCGGATTGGCGCCGCCCTCGAACAACGCGTTGCGATTGAGCAGCAGGTGATGGGCGGTGATCGTGGCCGCCATCCCGTCTGCGGCCTGGCTGACGAAGTCGACCGCGTCGCGCGTGGTGATGTGTTCGAGCACCATGCGCAGGCCGGGGAAACGCTCGCGCAAGGGCCGCAGATGGCGCTCGATGAAGATGCGCTCGCGGTCGAATATGTCGACCGCCGGGTCGGTGACCTCGCCATGCAGCAGGAGCGGTACCTCGTGCTGCTGCATCGCTTCGATCACCGGGTAGACCCTGGACAGATCGCGCACGCCATCCTGCGAGTTTGTCGTCGCCCCGGCCGGGTAGTACTTGACCGCAAAGACCCGGCCACTGGCCTTGGCCCGCGCTATTTCCTCGACTGGCGTCGCCTCGGTCAGATAAAGGGTCATCAGCGGTTCGAAACGTTGGCCGCCGGGCAGGCTGTCGAGGATGCGTTGCCGGTAGGCCTCGGCCTCGGCCACCGTGGTCACCGGCGGTTTCAGGTTCGGCATCACGATCGCCCGGGCGAAGCGGCGCGCGCTGTGGCCGACCACCGAGGCCAGCGCGGCGCCGTCGCGCAGGTGCAGGTGCCAGTCGTCGGGACGGGTAATGTCGAGGCGATCCGCACTCATGCGCGCGAGGCCCCGCGGCGACCTGGACCGGCCTGGAAGCTCGCCGGTATGGCTGGATGCGTTAGCTGAAGCGGCATGCGGGATCCTCGAAACGGGAAGCGCGATGGGTGGTCGGCCACGTTGGCGTGGTTCGCGCCATTTCGGCAGCGAAAGGCCTCCATCGCTGGAGTGGCCATTATCGGCCCGAACAGGCGCAACAGGAACCTTCGATCGATCAGGCCCCGCCCTGGCCGAGCCCGGCGGCCCGGCGCAGCCGGTCGCACAGTGCGCGGCCGGGCCCGGTTTCGGGCGGCGGCACGGCGACCAGAACCTCAAGGCCCAGATGATCCGCTTCGCGCAGGTGGTGGTAGAGCACGCGGGCCTGTTCGAAGACATCTTCGCCGAAGTCCAGCCACGGCACCGACGCTGCCAGCGCAGCCGGCCGTCGCGCCGAAAGCAGGCCGACCTTGCGTCCGCCCGCCCGCCAGCGTTCGACTTCGCCTGCGGCATCTTCCATCGATGCCAGCAGCACGCGCGCCCGCGGCGCGTAGTGCGAGTCCTTCAGACCCGGGCTGCGAACCCCGGCCCGGGGCGTGCTCGTCACCGGCACGGCAGCGACGCGCTGCAGGTCCTCGGCCGTGATCAGGCCCGGGCGCAGCAGGCCGATGCCCTCGCCCGAGAGGTCGACGATGGTCGACTCGATGCCGACATCGCAGGGTCCGCCATCGAGGATCAGATCGACCCGATCGCCGAGCTCTTCGCGCACATCGGCCGCCGTGGTCGGGCTGACGCTGCCATAGCGGTTGGCCGAGGGTGCCGCCACGCCGCCGCCGAACAGCTCGAGCACGCGCAGGGCCAGCGGATGACCCGGAACGCGCAGCGCGACCGTATCCATGCCGCCGGTCACCGCATCGAGCACCCCGGGCGCCTTGCGCAGGACCAGGGTGAGCGGGCCGGGCCAGAACGCCTCGGCCAGCCGCCAGGCCGCGTCGGGAATGTCCCGCGCCCATTCGGACAGCTGCGTCCTGTCGCCGAGGTGCACGATCAGCGGATGGTCCACCGGCCGGCCCTTGGCCGCGAATATCTTCGCCACCGCCCCGGCATTGCGCGCGTCGCCGGCCAGGCCGTAGACGGTTTCCGTCGGCAAGGCGACAAGGCCGCCGCGGCGCAAGACGTCGGCAGCCTGGCGCGCAGGTCCGTCGGGCGGCGTAGAGCTCATGCAGCGTGATTCCGCAGGTCGATCAGGGCCTTCAAGGTTCCCACAATGCACGCGCGGCGACGAGGGGGCCGTGCGTCCCGGGGATAGTCGCCCGTTTTGGGCCAACCGGTCAGGCGGTGATTCCCGCGATCGCGAGGCCCGGCTCAAACACCCGATCGTGTAACGGCCGCTCAGCCAGCGCACGAAAAGGCAGATGCCATGGCCTGAACGGACCAGGCGAACAACCCGTTCTCGTCAGCGCGAACCGGTAAACAAGGTGTCAGACCTATCCGGAGAGAATCGGGCGAGCTTGACGGACGTCATCCCGTGCGCGGCCGGTCCGCGGGCACCGGCGACGATGATGAACCACCAAGTATCCATTCGCGGTTCAAGAAGTGGTGCAAGACCGCTTCACCGACAAAACCGGACCGGGTGCGGAAACGCAATGACACAACCGATACGACACCACAGCATACTGACATCCCGATTCGGGACATTCGGCAATCCGGCCGGATCCTGCAAAACAAGCCGGAAATTGTGGGTGTTGCGGTCGTCGTCAGTCGTGAGAGTCTTCCCGGTCGTGCGTGGTGTCCCGGGCCTGCGGATTCGGCTGGCAATCGATGCCGTCGAAGCCATCGCAAAACACGATATCGCCGCGGCCGAAGACGACGTACGCGCTTCCCGCCCCACCGGTCTTCGGGCCGGCATTGGAGGCGCCGATCAGCAGATCGTCGACGCCGTCGCCATTCACGTCCCCGGCATTCGCTACCGAAATTCCGCTCGCATCGCCTTGCGTAGCGCCGTCGAGGCGAAAGCCGTTGGCGCCATCGAGGCTGCCCAGGCCGAAGCTGGCGGGAAAGATCCCGGGGTGCCCATAGGACACGTAGCTGCTGCCCGACCCATCCCCATTGGGATCCGCTCCGGGCGCGCCAACCAGCAAATCCGCAATGCCGTCGTCATTGAAGTCACCGCGGCCAGCGATGGAGTAGCCGCTGTAATCCACCGGCGCCGCGCCATCGAGATGAAATCCATTGCTGCCGTCGAACATGTCGAGGCGGAGACTGGCCGGAAAGACACCGGCGTGACCGAATAGCACATAGGTGCTGCCGGCAGATGTGCCGTCACCCGTCTTGCTCATGGCGAGATCATCGATCCCATCTGCATTGATGTCGCCGATCCCGGCGACGGAGAGTCCGCAGAACTGACCCATGGCGATGCCATCCACGCGGAACCCGTCGTGCCCATCGAGCAGGTCCAGTTGCACACTGCCTGGAAACGCGCCACCGTGGCCGAATACGACGTACGTGCTACCGGATGCGTAGCCATTTGGGCTCGCCAGCGATGCCCCGACGACCAGGTCGTCGGTCCCGTCAGCGTTCAGATCGCCGGCGCCGGCAACGGCAAGCCGGCTTTGTGCACCGGCCTCCAGTCCGTCGAGAACAAAGCCATCGTTGCCGTCGAGCGCGCCCAGATCGAGGCTGGTCGCGAAGGATCCGCCATGTCCGAACACGACATAGCTCCGGCCAGGATAGTCGCCTTTCGGGAACGGATAGATCGCGCCGATGATCAGATCGTCGAAACCGTCATGGTTGATGTCGCCTGCAGCGGCAACCGATCCGCCACTGAAGTAGTAACCGGCTGCACCATCCATGCGGAACCCGTCGCTTCCGTTCAGCGCGCCGAGCGAGACATTTGCCGGAAAACTGTTGCGGCCAAACACGACATAACTGCTGCCGCTGCTGGATCCATTGGAATCGGCAAAAGGCGCGCCAACGAGAAGATCATCGAAGCCGTCGCCATTGATATCGCCGGCGCCGGCGACCGAATAACCACTCCGGTCGAAAGCGGTCGTGCCGGTCAGGCGAAATCCGTTGCTGCCATCAAGCGCAGACAAATCAAGGCGGGCGACAAAACCACCGACCCGGCCGAATACCACGAAGCTGCTACCGCCGAGACTCCCGTTCGAGTCGGCGAATGGCGCGCCGATCAGCAGATCGGCGATGCCATCGCCGTTGACATCGCCTGCACCGGCTACCGACAAGCCGGTGGCATCGCCGACGGATTCGCCGTCGAGACGAAACCCGTTGCTGCCGTCGAGCTCGGCGAGCTGGATCGTACCCGTACCCGCAAGCGCACACGCAGCGAAGAGAATTCCACCAACGACTGCGGGCACCAGGCCTGCCAGGCGATAGTGCACGGTGCACGAAGTTCGACTCATCCCGATGTTCCTCGCCATCCTGCAACAGAGCGAGTATCGCCCAATAGTGGTAGACGATTCGGGCCATTCATTCGTTGCACTGCGCGGCAGTTCGACAGGGTTGAACCGGAAAATTCTTCCACCCCCTTTCCTGCAGGATGGAACAAAACGTCATTGGATTGTTGGCGTAATCCGGATTCCGAAGGAGTCGCCGCCTTCTGAGGCGATTCGCACTTCGGCTTCTTCGCCACCAACAATTTCAAGTACTGGCGACGAAATAAACGCGCCACCATCATATGTATTGGGGTGTCCACCAACAGTAACATTGCCGTTTGGTTGAACGATGGGAGTGATGACAAGTTTCATTGCACCTTCAATACGTATTTCAGCTTCCTGCCTGTCGGTCATCAAAATCTGCGGGTTACCAAGCTGTTCACCATTCTGATCGAGCTTCATGTCCAGCCGTACATACTTGCCGAGTATTCCTGATGCCTGAAAAACGCCCGATACGGCGAGGCCCCACAATTCCCGACATGCTCAACATCGTCCTCCATCGACCCGAGATTCCGCCCAACACCGGCAATGTCATTCGCCTGTGCGCCAATACGGGGGCGCGGCTGCACCTGATCGGGCCGCTCGGCTTCGCACTGGATGATGCGAAGCTCAAGCGGGCCGGGCTCGACTATCACGAGTACGCGGCACTGACCGTGCACGAGGATTTCGAGGCCTTCCTGGCGGCGCTGCGGCCGGTGCGGCTGTTTGCGGTGTCGACGCGCGGGACGGTGCGTTACGACACCGTGCAGTACGATGAGAACGACGCGGTGATGTTCGGTTCGGAGACGAGCGGTTTGCCGCACGCGGTGCTCGAGTCCGTGCCGATGGGGCAGCGGATCCGCTTGCCGATGCGCCCGCAGAACCGCAGCCTCAACTTGTCGAACGCGGTGGCGGTGGTGGCGTATGAGGCCTGGCGGCAGATGGGGTTTGCGGGTGGGGGGTGATCTGGTTTATTGGGGGATTTCGGTGCAAGGCGCTGGACCCCGGCCTGCGCCAGGGTGACGGCGAGGGGCTCCAACAGAAGCGTGGAGCCGTAGGTTGGCGGTGAGCGTAGGCGAACCCCAACAATGATGTGTCGGGATCGGGGCGGCGTGTGCCGGGATGGAATACCGTTGGGGTGCGCTGGCGCTTACCCCCAACCTACGAAGGGCTGCGCCGGGGTGACGGTGAGGGGCTCCAACAGTAGCGTGGAGCCGTAGGTTGGCGGTGAGCGTAGGCGAACCCCAACAATGATGTGTCGGGATCGGGGCGGCGTGTGCCGGGATGGAATACCGTTGGGGTGCGCTGGCGCTTACCCCCAACCTACGAAGGGCTGCGCCGGGGTGACGGTGAGGGGGGTTCGTTGTCGTGCGGGAGAGCATCGGGCCTCAAGGCCTCTATTACGAAGAGCGTAAAGGGCGAAAGGCATCGGGCCTGAAGGGCTCTCCTGCGAAGGGCGCCCTCATCCCCCTCCGGGACCTGAACTCGCACCATCCATGGCGCTCGCCCTGCGGGCAGCATTCGCTGCGCAAAACGGCAGTCCTGCCGTTTGGTCTCCCGCTTGCGGGAGAAGGAAAATATTACTCGGGGTATTCGGGTTTCTGTTCGCGGGCGAGCAGGGCGCGGAGGCCTTCTATCGGGGTCATGTCTTCGTGGAGGACATGCTGCACGTGTTCGGCGATCGGCAGTTCGATGCCGACGCGGCGGGCGAGGCGGACAACTTCGTCGACGGTGACGATGCTTTCGACGACCTGGCCGATGTCGGCGAGGGCCTGCTTGAGCGAGACGCCGCGGCCGAGGGCGATGCCGAGGCGGCGGTTGCGCGAAAGATCGCCGGTGCAGGTGAGCACGAGGTCGCCGAGGCCGGCGAGGCCCATCAGGGTTTCCGGCTTGGCGCCAAGTGCGGTGCCGAGGCGCAGGATCTCGTTCATGCCGCGCGTGATCAGGCCGGCGCGCGCGTTGAGTCCGAGTTCCATGCCATCGGCGACACCGGTGGCGACGGCGAGCACGTTTTTCATCGCGCCACCGAGTTCGGCGCCGAGGATGTCGGTGCCGGTGTAGGCGCGGAAGGTCGGTGCGTGCAGCAGGCGGGCCAGCTTCTGTGCGAACTCGGCGTCGTTGGACTGCACGGTCAGCGCGGTCGGCAGGCCGGCGGCGACTTCCTTGGCGAACGACGGCCCGGTGACGACGGCGGCCGGATGCTTCGGCAGGCGCTCCTCGACCAGTTCATGCAGGAAGCGGCCCGAGCCCGGGTCGAAACCCTTGGTCGCCCAGGCGATGCCCACGCCGGGTGCGACCCACGGCGCGATCTCGTCGATCAGGTCGCGGAAGGCGTGGCTCGGCACGGCGATCAGGATGATGCCGGCATCGCGCACGCAGGTTTCGAGCACGCCGCTGATGCCGAGCGCGTCGGGGAATTTCATTTCCGGCAGGTAGCGCGTGTTGGCGCGCGCGGTCGCCATGTCGACCACGGCCTGCGGCGAACGCCCCCACAAGGTCGTAGGGACGCCATTGCGCGCAAGCAGCACGGCCAGGGCCGTGCCCCACGAACCGGCGCCTAGTACCGCAACCGGCGTGCTCATCGAGCGCTCGCTCAGGAATTGAGCGTCGGGTTTTCCGCCGGTGCTTCGGCGCGGCGACGCTGCTGTTCGGCGTAGATCGCGTCGAAATTGATCGGCTGCAGGTACAGCGGCGGGAAACCACCGGCCTGGACCATGTCGGAGACGATCTGGCGCACGTACGGGAACAGCACGTTCGGGCAATAGGTGGCCAGTACGGCGTCCTGCGAGGCGGCGTCGAAACCGGCCACGCCGAAGATGCCGGCCTGGTGCACTTCGGCCAGGTAGGCGGTGCCTTCCTCGATCTTGCAGGTCACGGTGACGCTGAGGACCACTTCGAACACCGAGTCACCGAGCGTGTTGACGCGCTGGCTCAGGTTCAGTTCGACGGCCGGCTGGCCCTGCAGCTGGAACACCTTCGGTGCATTCGGCACCTCGAAGGAGACGTCCTTGGTATAGATCTTCTGCAGGTTGAGCTGGGCCTGGGGGGCGTCGGCGGCGGGGTTGGGATTGGCCGCGCCATTCGCGGGGGAGTTCTCTGCCATGTTGCGCTTGCTCCGAAAAAACGTGGAAAAAAGGGGAAGGATTATCCCATGCCGGGCATGGCAACGCACGCCGGGGGCCCCGGGTGCGCTGTGTGGATCAGGATTGGATGCGGTTTTGCTGGCCTCAGCCGCGTCCCTTGGCCAGCGGCAACTGCGCCTCGGTCCACGAGCGCAGGCCGCCTTCCAGCGTGTAGACCTGGGTGAAACCGGCCTTCTTCAGGCGCTTGGCGGCCTGCCCCGAGATCTGGCCGCTCTTGCAGTAGACCGCGACCGGCAGCTCGCGCGCCTTGGCCAGGTCCTTGTTTTCCGGGTCGAACTGGCTCATGGCAACGTGGCGGGCGCCCGGGATGTGGCCCTGTTCGAAGTCCTGAATGCTCGACACGTCGATCAGCAGTGCGTTGCTGCGGTTGATCAGCTGGGTCAGTCCGGCCGGGGTCAGGCCCTTGTAGCCGCGCGTGAGGCGGTTGACCTCGAGGCCGACCATGGCGACAAGCACGCCGATGAAGCCGAACGAGAGGAAAGGATGGTTGCCGATGAATTCGGGCAGACGATGCAGGATTTCGGACACGATCTTGGGGTTGCCTGGTGCAGCGCGCGAAGTGTGCGCCGGGGTGAAATGGGCGCCGATTGTCGGTGAGCAAGGCCCCGCCATGCAAATCGGGGCGGATTTCCGGCCTGGCCAGCGGCTGGTCTGCGCGTCAATCGCGTTGGGGTTCGCTTTCGCTCACCCGCAACCTGCGGAAGTCCTGCGAGCTCTTGCAGGTTGGTGCTGGGCGCAGCGATGCCCAACATCGCGGTGCCCGGTGGATCGTGGCGGGTGGGTGGGGACAAGACGTTGGGGTTCGCTTTCGCTCACCCGCAACCTGCGGAAGTCCTGTGAGTTCTTGCAGGTTGGTGCTGGGCGCAGCGATGCCCAACGCCCCGGTCCATGGCCTTCGGCGGCCTTCCCGACGTCGGCCTAGCGCACCCGATAGAGGACGCCATCCTCGATGCCGACCGCAACCACCGCCGCCTTGCCGAGCGGCGAGGCGGCCAGCGCCGGCGTCGTCAATGCCACCGACAGCGAGGACAGCAGGTTGATCAGGC
>DAIMYT010000143.1:0-2685 GCA_036734345.1 Dokdonella sp.
TCTGCACGCAGACAGGTGTCGTGGCGATTGCGCCACTTGATCAGCGTTGCCTTAACCGATCAGCTGACCGTCGCCTCGATGCAGGCGGCGGCCCGGACCGCCTTGCGCCGCGCCTCTTCGACCGAATCGCCCCGCGCCAGCGTGACCGCCATGCGCCGGTGGCCACGGACTTCCGGCTTGCCGAACAGGCGCAGCATCGTGTCGGGTTCGGCCAGCGCTTCGGCGATGCCCGTGTAGACGATATCGGTTCCGTCGCCCTCGACCAGCACCGCGCACGAGGCCGACGGGCCAAGCTGGCGGATCAGCGGAATCGGCAACCCGAGGATCGCGCGCGCATGCAGGGCGAATTCGGAAAGTTCCTGCGAGATCAGCGTGACCAGCCCGGTGTCGTGCGGTCGCGGGCTGACTTCGGAAAAGATCACCTCGTCGCCGCGAACGAAAAACTCCACGCCGAACAGGCCGCTGCCGCCCAGCGCATCGGTGATGACGCCGGCCTGGCGCTCGGCCTCGGCGATCGCCGCAGGGCTCATCGCCTGCGGCTGCCACGATTCGCGATAATCGCCGGCCTCCTGGCGATGCCCGATCGGCGCGCAGAAACTCGTGCCGCCGGCATGGCGCACGGTCAGCAGGGTGATCTCGTAGTCGAACCCGACGAAGCCTTCGACGATGCAGCGGCCCTGCCCGGCGCGGCCGCCCGACTGCGCGTAATGCCAGGCGGCGGCGAGGCCTGCCTCGTCGCGCACGGTGCTCTGGCCCTTGCCCGATGAACTCATCACCGGCTTGATCACCAAGGGCAGTCCGATCGCCGCAGCCGCGGCGCGATATTCGGCTTCGCTGTCGACGAAGCGATACGGCGAAGTCGGCAGGCCGAGCTCCTCGGCGGCGAGCCGGCGGATGCCCTCGCGGTTCATGGTCAGCCAGGCCGCACGTGCGGTCGGGATGACGCGCGCGCCTTCGCGCTCGAGTTCGATCAGGGTCGCCGTATCGATCGCTTCGATCTCGGGCACGATCAGGTCGGGCTTCTCGAGCGCGACCAGGCGGCGGATCTCGGCGCCATCGAGCATGTTGATGACGTGGCTGCGATGGGCTACCTGCATGGCCGGCGCATGCGCATAGCGATCGACCGCGATCACCTCCACGGCCAGGCGTTGCAGTTCGATGGCCACTTCCTTGCCGAGCTCGCCGGAACCCAGGAGCATGGCGCGGATCGCGCTGCCGCGATGCGGCGTTCCGAAAGACTTCACGCAGAGGACTCCAGATGACGATTCGATGACGCGCGCAATTGTAGCGGCTGCGGCACAATGGGCCATCTCCGTGGCGGAAAATTCCATGCGTTCCTTCCTCATCGTGCTGCTGATACCCCTGCTCGCCCAGGCCAGACCGGCCGAACAGCAGTGGTACAGCGTCCTCCTCGATGGCCGCAAGATCGGCAGTTTCGAGAGTTCACGCCATGTTGCGGACGGCCGCGTGAGCACGCAGCAACGCCTCGACATCGCGTTCGACCGGGCCGGCACGCCGATCACCATGTCCAGCAGCGAATCGAGCGAGGAAACGGTCGACGGCAAGCCGCTGGGGTTTGCCTCCAGCGCCCGCCTCAGCGGCAATGAAACGCGCATCGAGGGGCGCATCGACGGCGACAGGATGCGCCTGCGCATCAACAATGATGGCCACTGGCAGGAGCGCGAAGCGGACTGGCCGCGCGGCGCCCTGCTCGCCGAAGGCCTGCGCCTGGCCAGCCTCAGGGTGCCCCTCGAAAAGGGCCGTGAGCATCGCGAGCTGTCGTTCCAGCCCTCCAGCCTCGACGCCATCGAGGTCACCAGCACGGTCGGCAAGCGCGAGCGGGTCAGCCTGCCGGGCGGCTCGAAATCCCTGCACCGGGTCGACCAGGTGTTCGCCTTCGCCGGCACGCTGGTGCGCAACACGGCATGGGTCGACGAGGATCGCGACGTGCACAAGCTGACCATGCCGGCGATCGGCGTCGAACTGACCCTGCTGGCCTGCGACAAGGCCTGCGCGTCCGCACCGAACCAGAGCTCGGATGTTTTCGAGCGCACCCTGATGCCGGCGCCGCGCGCGCTGCAGCGCGACGAACTGCTCGGCAGCCTGCGCTACACGATCAGCCCGCGCGACCATGATGCGCCGATGAATATCCCGGATACCTCCGAGCAGCACGTGCGCCGCAGCGGCGACAACCTCATCGTCGAAGTCAATCGCGATGCGCGAAGCGGAGTCGGCGGTTCGCCTGAAGCCGCGGACTACGCTGCCAACGACTGGCTGCAGAGCACGGCGCCGGAAATCGTCGCGCTGGCGCAAGAGGCGACCCGCGGCGTCGAAGGCGACGAACGGCGCATGCTCGCAATGGAGAGCTTCGTGCGCGGCTTCATCACCGACAAGAACCTCGGCGTGGGCTATGCCTCGGCGCTGCAGGTCGCGCGCAAGCCGGAGGGCGATTGCACCGAACACGCCGTGCTGCTCGCCGCGATGGGCCGCGCTCTCGGCATGGCCACGCGCGTCGTCGACGGGCTGGCCTATACCGACGGCTTTGCCGGTGCCCGCAACGTGTTCGTGCCGCATGCCTGGACGCAGGCCTGGATCGACGGACGCTGGCAGAGCTTCGACGCCGCGCTGGCCGGTTTCGATGCGGGGCACATCGCGTTCTCCAGCGGCGACGGCGACCCGTGGCGG
>DAIMYT010000143.1:2695-8733 GCA_036734345.1 Dokdonella sp.
CCGCCTCGAGCGCGTCGAGGCCACCGGCACGTCCGGGCGCGAATGAAGGGCCTGGCCTGGCTGCTGCTGGTCGCCTTGCAGGGTGCCCTGGCCCAGGGCTTCGAGCCGGCGCCCTATCAGCCGGCCCGGCTGCAGGCGCTGATATCCGAGGCCGATCTCGACGAGATCAGCGGCATCGCCGCCTCGCGGCGCAGCGACCAGGTGTACTGGGTGCACAACGATGCACCGCGCCCGGCCACCCTGTCCGCCATCGACGGCGAAGGCAGGCGCGTCGGCCGCCTGCGCATCGAAGGCGTGCGCGCGGTGGACTGGGAGGACATCGCCAGCTACGAACTCGATGGCAAGCGCTGGCTGCTGATCGGCGACATCGGCGACAACGCCGCGGTGCGCAAGGACTATGAGCTGATCGCGGTCGAAGAACCGGCGCTGCCCGGCGACGGAGCAAGCCTGCAGGCCAGGCCGGCCTGGCGCCAGCGCTTCCGCTATCCCGATGGTTCCCATGACGTCGAGTCGATGGCGGTCGACGTGCGCTCGCGCCAGGTGCTGCTGGTCACCAAGCACGCGCCGCCGGTGATCTACTCGTTGCCGCTCGGTCCGGGCAAACAGGGAATTACCCTCGCCACGCGACAGGGTTCGCTGGGCTTCATCCCGCAACCGAGCGGCAATGAGCTGCTCGCACGGTTCCCCGCAGCGCGTCTCGGCGGCTCGCCAACCGGACTTGATATCGACAGCAGCGGCACGCTCGCCGCGCTGCTGACCTACCGCGATGTCTGGCTGTTCGATCGCCACGCCGGCGAATCCTGGTTCCGCGCGCTGGCGCGCAAGCCGCGACGGCTGACCCTGCCGCCGATGGCCCAGGCCGAAGCAATCGGGTTCGACCGCAACGGTCGCGCCATCCTGGTCAGCGGCGAACGCCTGCCTGCCCCGCTGCTGCGGTTTGAGCCAACAATTACCTCAGATCCCGACAACTGAATCCCCCATCAAAGCAGGCATCGACACGCCGCGCCTTCCAGCCTGTCCGTGATCGGCAGGCGCTGCCCTGGCGCTTGCCGTTCCTGCTTGCCGCCTTGCGTCACTCACCTAGCCAATACGCTCTTGCCCAACGCATTGCATTTTGATATCTATTTGATATCATGCTTCCGCCCGGAATAACCCGGTCCACGCCCAGCCAACCGCCTGGCCGTCTCGGAGAACCGCCATGAATGAACGCAATGCCCTTTCCCTGCCCGGCATCCCGGTCCTGCTCGTCCTGCTCGTTGTCCTGCTGGCCGATGCCGCCTGGTTCTTCGACACGGTCCGCTCGGCCGCGGAAAACCATGTCGATCCCGCGCCAATGCAGGTCATCGGACCTGTCCTTGTGCTCGGCCTGGTCATCTTCCTGCTGAAGGGCCTGTTCGCCGTGCAGCCGAATGTCGGCCGCGTCATGCAACTGTTCGGTCGCTATGCCGGCAGCGTGCGCGAGCAGGGCCTGCGCTGGACCAATCCATTCTATTCCCGCCGCGCCGTTTCGCTGCGCGTGCGCAATTTCGAATCGGGAAAGCTCAAGGTCAACGACCTCGATGGCAATCCGATCGAGATCGGCGCGATCGTGGTCTGGCAGGTGATCGACACCGCCGAAGCGGTTTTCATGGTCGACGACTACGAGAACTTCGTGCACATCCAGGCCGAGGCCGCGCTGCGCCAGATGGCCACCAGCTATTCCTACGATTCACACGATGAAAAGGGCATTTCGCTGCGCGGCAATGGCAAGGAGGTCAACGCCCACCTGCGCGACGAGATCCAGGAACGCCTCGCCAGGGCCGGCGTCGAAGTCGTCGAAGCGCGCATCAGCCATCTGGCCTATGCCCAGGAAATCGCCCAGGCCATGCTGCAGCGCCAGCAGGCCAGCGCCATCGTCGCCGCGCGCACGCGCATCGTCGAGGGTGCGGTCGGCATGGTCGAACTCGCGCTCGACCACCTGGCCCGACGCGGCGTGGTCGATCTCGACAACGAGCGCAAGGCGGCCATGGTCAGCAACCTGCTTGTTGTCCTTTGCGGCGATCGCGCCACCCAGCCGGTGGTCAACACCGGAACGCTTTACTGAGGGCTGCAGGCAGTGCCGATGAAGACGGAGATGGCGTGAGCGAAAAGAAGGCCTATCCGCTGCGCATCAACGCGGTCGTCCTCGAGGCCATGCAGCGCTGGGCCGACGACGACCTGCGTTCGCTCAACGCGCAGATCGAATACGTGATGCGCGACGCGTTGCGCAAGGCCGGTCGCATGAAGCCGGCTGCAAAGCCCGACGCGATCAAGCACGATGACGCCGATTGAAACCAACCGGAGAAAGGCGATGAACGACCAGAACTGGAGCTACCAGACCATCGAGATCAAGCCCTCCTTCCTCGGCAGCTTCGACGTGGAGAGCATCAACGAAGTGCTGACCCGCGAGGGAGCCAAGGGCTGGGAGCTGGTCAACGCCCTCAACCTCGGCCCGATGCGGCCCATCTACCTGTTCCTGAAAAAGCAGCGCTGAGTCCGGACGTTGCGAACCCGCGCATGACGGTATCGGCGCGGCCGTCGCGATCGGCTAAGCTGGCACCATGTCCGACCCGTCGCCCCTGCCTCCGGCCCGCTGCGATACCACGCAACGCCTGAACGTGATCGGCGCGGCGTTTGCCCTCGGCATCCCGCGCGACTACGGGCGCCGGCACCGGCTGCGGGTCGTCCGCGAACCGGCCGCGCTGAGCAGCATCGGCGAGGACATCCACGGCCGCCACCAATGGCTGGCGCCGCGCGCCGCGCGGGCCTGGCTGCGCATGCGCAGGGCAGCCGCCACTGACGGCATCGACTTGCAGGTCGTATCGGCGTTCCGCTCGGCGTCGTACCAGTTGGTGATCATCGAGCGCAAGCTCGAACGCGGCCTGGCGATGGGCGAGATCCTCCGGGTCAGCGCCGCTCCCGGTTTCAGCGAGCATCATTCGGGCCGCGCGCTCGACATCAGTACGCCAGGTTATGCCGCGCTCGAAGAGGAATTCGAGACTTCACCGGCATTCGCCTGGCTGCAACGCGAAGCGGCGCGCTTCGGCTTTGCCCTCTCCTACCCGCGTGGCAACCCGCACGGCATCGCCTACGAACCCTGGCACTGGTGCTGGCACAGACGTTGAACCGGAATCAGGGACCGCGCACCAGGTCGTTCCACGGAGGCGTGGCAAAGCGCAGCCCGCCTGCGCCCCAACCGCGTGACCTGTTTCGCACAATCCGCCGCCGTACTGCGCCGGATCTACTTGTATAGACCTGAAGAGAAGAATACGCTCGCGCGGCGCCACATCACGTGACGCTCGTTTCTTGGGGAAACGACCATTCATCATCGAGGTTCGACATGCGCAAGCTCTTTGCGGGTTTTGCATTGTTCACCGTGGGAATGTTGGGGATGGCGGCGGCCTCTGCCGCCGGGCTGGAAATCGCGTTGGCACCGTCCGCCCAGGACGCTGGCAATGGCACCATCGAATACAAGCTGATCAACCAGAGTTCGACGACCGTCCACGTGCTTCGCTGGCAGACGCCGGTAGACGGCGTGACCAATGACCTGTTCGACGTCAGGCAGAATGGCAAGCCGGTCGAGTACGTCGGTCCGCTGTACAAGCGCGTCGCGCCGCGCCCCGAGGATTTCATCGAGCTGAAGCCCGGGGAGAGCCTCAGCGCACAGGTGGAACTCAGCGCTTACTACGACATGCGGGCGGGCGGCCAGTACCAGGTCGCCTATGCGCGCTCGGCAAATGAAGTCGTTCGCGAAATCATGCAGGCGGAAAAAGGCGGAGTCTCCGCCGGACTCGGTGCGTTCGACTTGAGTCGCGGCACGACCAGCGTCTACTCCGACTCCACGCCCGAGGCGCTCGACATGGATGCCGGAGATGACCGCTCCGCCTTGATTCCGCGCGCCGCTACCAACAGTTTTGTCAGCTGCAGCAACACGCGCCAGACCCAGCTCGCAACCGCACGCAATTCATCGGTGACCTATGCCAGCAACTCGAAAAGCTACCTGACTGCCGGAACGGTCGGCACGCGCTACACCTGGTGGTTCGGCACCTACACGAGTTCGCGCTATGCGACCGTGAAGTCGCACTTCACCAATATCCACAGCGCTCTGTCGACGCAGCCCTTCACCTTCAACTGCTCGTGCACGGACAGCGGCACCTACGCCTATGTCTATCCGACCCAACCCTACAAGGTGTACCTGTGCGGAGCGTTCTGGTCGGCGCCGAATACCGGCACTGACTCGCGTGCTGGAACACTCGTGCACGAGACCAGCCACTTCAACGTGGTCGCAGCGACAAAGGACAATGCCTACGGCCAGACCGCCGCGCACAATCTCGCGGTGAGCAATCCGACCAAGGCCGTGGCCAACGCCGACAGCCACGAGTACTTCGCGGAAAACAATCCTGCACGCAACTGATCCAGCGCGTTTCAGGTAATTATCCAGCCCGGTAAATGAAAAGCCCCCGCATCGCTGCGGGGGCTTTTTTCGTCCGGGCGCCCTGCAAACGGGCTCAGGTGCGGACTACGGTCAGCGCGGCGTGAATTGCAGCACGCTGGTGCCTTGCGACAGCGCGGTCGACGCCGGAATCGCCAGCGGATGGTACTGGTTGGTCAGCCAGCGGCCGAGCTGGCCCGCATACAGCGGACTGCCGAGCACGCCGCTCTGCCCGCCCGGGATGATTTCGGAGGCACTGATGGTCGGGAACATTTCGCCGACGAAGCGCCGCGCCGGACCGCTGCCGAACATGAAGTTGTTGACGCCATTGGCACGCGGGTCGTGGCTCGCCGCATCGACCGTCTCGAAACCGCCCTGGCGCGCAATGCCCGGCAGGCCGGGGCCCAGGTCGCTGAAGCCATAGCCGTTCGGGCCCGGGATGCTGAACGGTGCGCCCAGCGGCTGCTCGAAGACGATGCGATGCAGCTTGCCCCAGCGGTAGTCGGACTGGCTGGTCGAACCGCCGAAGGCTGCCGAGAAACCGTCGCTGGCGAGCAGGTCGAGGCTGTCGGCCAGTGATTTGAGCAGGACATAGTCGCGCGCCGCAGCGGCATTCGGAGCGCCCGCCGCGGCGAAGAAGGTCAGGCCCGATGCGCCCTTGCCATTGAGCACGCCGAAGTTGTCGAGCAGGAACTTGAAGGCCGCCTGTGCATCGCGTCCGCCCGGCAGGTAGCTGCCGAGGCCGACGCCGGTGAGCGTCGCATCGATCGTATTGCGGATCGACTTGTTGCGCCACGCCGAATAGATGGTCGCGGCCACGCTGGCGTCGATTTCCGCCTGACCCGGTGCCGGCAAGGCGGACGGGTTATCGCCTGCATCGAAGCCCTGCTGGATGCCCGTGGGGGTGGAGTAATCCCAGTTGCGCAGTCGACCGATCGCCTCGACGATGCGGGCGCTGGAACCGAGCGCCGCGAGCTGGTTCCAGGCGCCGGATGCCTGGGAATTGTCGAACGCGGCGAGCAGGTAGGGCAGCGTCAACTCGGCATCGAGCAACTGCGTGTTGGCCTGCAGGTTCTTCATGTCATTCACGGTGATATGGCCACCCGCGGCGATCATCGCCTGGATCTTGCGATCGATGCGGCCCATGCGATAGGCCGACGAGCCGCCGACATCGAGGTAGTAGAGGCCGCCGCCGGGCCGCACCTGGTTGAGCGGATTGTTGTCGAGCGAGAAGCCGATCGGATCGTTGTTGGCATTGGCGAAATAGCCGCTGGCCGGGTTGATCACGAACGGCATCTCGTTCGCCGGCAGGATCTCGTACGGCGTTGCCTGGTTAGGCTGCGGATGCTGCACCGGCAGCCAGTCGTGCTTGAGCGCGCCCGTGCCGTCGCGGATCACGAACGGCGGAATGCCGCCGCCCGGTGCGTTCTGCGTCTGCAGGTCGGTGCGCACCGGCGCCTCGGCGCTGACGAAATAGGCGATGTTGCCGTCGACGTCGGCATAGGCGAAGTTCTGCGAGCCGAAGTCGAAATAGGTCAGCGCATCGCGGAACTCGGCCAGGTTGGAAGCCCGGTTGATACGCCGGAAC
>DAIMYT010000144.1:0-2579 GCA_036734345.1 Dokdonella sp.
TCATGTCGAGCAGGCCGAGATGGACCAGCAGGTAGCCGCCGAACACGCCGATGAAAACCGGGACGTAGTGCCTGCGGGTCAACGGTGGCTGCCCCAGCCAGCGCGGGAAGACGGTCAGCAGGAAGCCGAAGATGAAGGGCGGCAGCATGCCGTACTGGGTGAATACCGCGTGCGCCCATCCGGCCGGCACCGGCGTGGCCGGAAACGCGAATCCGAAGTAGCCGGAGGCGAGCACGCAGGCCCACCACAGCATCGACACGATCAGGGCGGCGGCACCGGCGAAGAACATCATGCGGTGCGGCGCGCTGGCCAGCAGCGCCGGCAAATCGGCCAGCGCGGCGCGCATCCTGCTGTTCTCGAGGTTGGCGAATTCCATGATGAAGCCGAGGTTCACGCTCTCGGCCTGGATCGTGCGTGCGTCGAGATAGCCACTGGGCCGGACCTGTGCGTTCATTTTCCTGTTCCGCCGATGCGATGATGCGGGCGCGCAACCTCCCGGAATACCGCGTCGGGAGCCGCCGCCTCCTGCGCAGTATCAGGAACGATTCGCATCTGCGCCTTGATCAGGATCAGGTCCGCGCAAGAAAACCCACGGGCCCGCCTGCATCGGCCCGCGCTCCCGCATAGCGGGCCGGTGGCGAAGGTCGCAACACCGGAGAACTGGCATTCCGGCGAACCGGTCATCGTGCCGCCGCCGGCGACTGTTGCCGAGGCCGAGACCGAGGCCAGCGAGAGCCAGGGCTACGATTACACCGACTGGTACTTCAGCAAGAAGTCGCTCTAGAGAACGCACGCCGGGTATCCGCGGATACCCGGCTGCCCCATCCGCAGGAGTCCCCATGCAATCCCAACCGCAAGTCACCCCGTTCCATCACGAAGACAGCGGCACCTGGAGCTACGTCGTCAGCGATCCGGCCGGCAACGCCGCGGTCATCATCGATCCGGTGCTCGATTTCGATCCGAAGTCCGGCACAACCGGCACCCAATCCGCCGCCAAGCTGCTCGAGCATGTCAGCGGCCAGGGACTGGATGTCAGCTGGATCCTTGAAACCCATGCGCACGCCGACCATCTCTCGGCCGCCGACTGGCTGCTGGGCCTGCTGCCATCGGCGCAGCTCGGCATCGGCGAAGGCATCCGCACGGTGCAGAAGGTCTTCCGCGGCGTCTTCAACCTCGGCGAACGATTTGCCGTGGACGGCTCGCAGTTCGGACGCCTGTTCGCCGACGGCGACACCTTCGGCATCGGTGCGCTGACGGGCCGCGTCATCGCCTTGCCCGGACATACCAGCGACAGCATCGGCTACCTGATCGGCGACGCGGTTTTTGTCGGTGATTCGGTCTTCATGCCCGACGCCGGCACCGCGCGCTGCGACTTCCCGGGAGGCGATGCGGCGACGCTCTACCGCTCCACCCGCGAGCGGCTTTTCGCGCTGCCGGACGAAACGCGCGTGTTCGTCTGCCACGACTACGCACCCGGTGGCCGCGCGAAAGCGTGCGAGACTTCGGTCGGCGAGCAGAAGCGGGCGAACATCCACGTCCGCGATGGTGTTTTCGAGAAGGACTTCGTGCGGATGCGCCCGACGCGTCATGCCACGCTCGCCATGACGACGCTGAACCTGCCTTCGGTGCAGGTCAACATCCGTGGCGGCCGTCTTCCCGACCCGGAGGACAACGGCGTGCATTACCTCAAGCTGCCGGTCAACCAGTTCCGCAAGACGCCATGACCTGCACTTGCAGTCCGCTTCCGCCCCTCTGCGCGAATGGCAAGACCACCGATTGACTGTCGCGTATATTAGCTATATCTTATTTAGAAGGCGCGATCTTTTCGCGCCCCCGTATTGCCCAGACAGGAAACCCCATGAGCTTGACCGTCCAGGATCTAGTCGCCGATGCCCTGACCAAAGTCTGCGAGGTCGATGCCGAGCGCCTGCTCGCGCTGCGTGCCACGGGAGCACCGGTCATCGACGTGCGCGAGCCGGCCGAATACGCTGCCGGACACGTGCCGGGCGCGGTCAATATTCCGCGCGGCGTCCTAGAGTTCGAGGTTGACGGCCATCCCGCCGTCAACTGCCGGAAGGACCCCGCGCTGTCCCATCGTAACGATCCGGTGGTCCTGTATTGCCGCAGCGGCGGGCGCAGCGCGCTCGCTGCGGAAGCGCTCAAGCGCCTCGGCTTTCGCGAACCCCTGTCGCTCGCCGGCGGATTTGCCGGATGGACGGCCGGAGCGCGCGCCATCGAAGACGGGAAGACCCCATGAACAAGGCTCGTACCCGCAGCAAGTCCCCGGATCCCATCGAATCCAGCCTGGCCAGCCAGATGGATGCCCAGGCCGAGACGGCCGCCGAACTGCTCAAGGCGATGGCCAGCCCGCAGCGCCTGCGCGTGCTCTGCCTGCTGCTCGACGGCGAGCGCTCGGTCGGGCAGATCAACGAACAGGTCGATTTGAGCCAGTCGGCGCTGTCCCAGCACCTGGCGGTGCTGCGCGAAAGCCACCTGGTCAATACCCGGCGCCAGGCCCAGACGGTCTTCTATTCGGTCGCGCCGGGGCCGGTGGACGCCATCATCCGGACCCTGCACGG
>DAIMYT010000144.1:2589-8719 GCA_036734345.1 Dokdonella sp.
CCCGTGGTCGACGTCCGCGAACCGGACGAATTCGCCCATGCCGCGATCCCCGGAGCGGTCAACGTGCCCCTTGGCCGCATCCAGATTCACGGCGTCGAAGCCCTGCGCAATGCAGGCATCAATGTCGATGCACCCGTGATCGTGCTGGCATGTCGCAGTGGCGCACGCAGCGGCAACGCGTGCGCGGTCCTGCGTGACGCCCTCGGCGGACGCGGCAGGAACCTCTCGGGCGGCGTGCTGGCCTGGAACTCGCGCGGGCTGCCACTGACGCCGGGCGGACGCAGCAACGCGTGAAGTCATGATCCCGTGGTCGCTGCATCGATGCAGCACCGCCACGGGCCGTTTCGCCGCAGAACCTTCCCGCAATAGGGGCGCTGCACCGGGCCTGCCGGTGCTTCATTGATGCCGCCGCGCCCCTCGTGCTGTCGACCGGCAGTCGCGGCGCCCGTGCGCGTCCGCGCAGGGCCCCGGCAGGAGCGCAGCGTCGGAATGTATATAAGCGCCTTGTAATGTAGCAGTTGCTTAATTAGTATGCAGTTGATTCAAGTCAGTTCTCGCCGTGCCGCGGCGGAGCACCGTAAGCACAACCATCAGGAGTAGCGATCATGGCGAACATCATGGTTCTTGGCGCAGGACTGGGCGGCATGGCGGCGGCCTACGAGATTCGCGCTGCCATCGGCAAAGACCACGCGATCACGGTCATCGGCGAGAGTCCGCACTTCAATTTCACCCCGTCCAACCCCTGGGTCGCGATTGGCTGGCGCAAGCCGGCCGACATCCGCATCGAGGCCGCGCCGGCCCTGAAGAAGCACGCGATCGATTTCATCGATACCGCGGCGGAAGCCGTGGTTCCCTCGCAGAACCAGGTGCGGCTCGTCGATGGCCGCGTCCTCGATTACGACTACCTGGTCATCGCCACCGGGCCGCGACTCGCCTTCGACGAGGTTCCCGGGCTCGGTCCCGGTTCGGGCTTCACGCAATCGGTCTGCACCGGCCCCCACGCCCAGGGCGCCTGGCAGGCCTACGAAGATTTCCTGCGCAAGCCCGGGCCGATCGTGGTCGGCGCCGTGCAGGGCGCGAGCTGCTTCGGCCCCGCCTACGAATTCGCCATGATCCTCGATGCCGACCTGCGCAAGCGCAAGCTGCGCGACCGCGTGCCGATGACCTTCGTCACCTCGGAGCCCTACATCGGCCACATGGGACTCGGCGGCGTCGGCGATTCGAAAAGCCTGCTCGAGTCGGAACTGCGCCAGCGCCACATCAAGTGGATCACCAATTCGCGCGTCACCGCGGTCGAGAAAGGCAAGGTCAAGGTCGACGAAATCGACAACAAGGGCGCCGTCGCCCAGTCGCACGAAGTGGCGTTCGACTACGCCATGCTGCTGCCCGCCTTCACCGGCGTGGCCGCCGTGCGCGGCATCGAGGGCCTGACCAATCCGCGCGGCTTCATCATCATCGACGAACACCAGCGCAACCCGACCTTCCGCAACATCTTCTCGGCCGGCGTCTGCGTCGCGATTCCTCCGGTCGAAGTCACGCCGGTTCCGACCGGGGCGCCGAAGACCGGTTTCATGATCGAGTCGATGGTCACCGCGATCGCGCACAACCTGCGCGACGACCTCGCCGGCCGCGAAGGCAAGGCGCGGGCGACCTGGAACGCCGTCTGCCTGGCCGACATGGGCGACACCGGCGCCGCCTTCGTCGCCCTTCCGCAGATTCCGCCGCGCAATGTCACCTGGGCCAAGGTCGGCAAGTGGGTGCACCTGGCCAAGGTCGCGTTCGAGAAGTACTACCTGCGCAAGATGCGCACCGGCAACACCGATCCGGTCTACGAGAAGTACGTGCTCAAGGCGCTCGGCATCGTGCGGCTGAAACCCGAAAAGGATGCATGAGGGTTAGCATGGCATCGCCGTGCACGGCACGGCCAGGACCCACCATTCCGAGGACACTGCTGATGAACTGGAAGAATACCGAAGATCGCTACGGCACCCTGTCGATCGCCATGCATTGGCTCATGCTCGCGCTGCTGGTCGCGGTCTACTCGTGCATCCTGCTGCGCGAGGTCTACCCGAAAGGCAGCGACCCGCGCGAAGCGTTGAAGACCTGGCACTTCATGCTCGGCCTGAGCGTGTTCGGCCTGGTGTTCATCCGCCTCGCCATCCGCCTGCTCGGCGCGTCGCCGAAAATCGTTCCGCCGGTGGGCATCTGGCAGCACCGAGTCTCCGCGCTGATGCATCTTGCCCTTTACCTGTTCATGATCGCCATGCCACTGCTCGGCTGGCTGACCCTGAGCGCCGCCGGCAAGACGATCCCGTTCTTCGGCCTCGAACTGCCCGCGCTGGTGGGGCCGGACAAAGAACTCGCCGGGACGCTCAAGGATCTGCACGAAACGATCGGCGAGATCGGCTACTACCTGATCGGCCTGCACGCATTGGCCGCGCTTTTCCATCACTACGTGATTCGCGACAACACCCTGTTGCGCATGCTTCCCGGCCGGGACCGGCCGCTCGACGCGGCGCGCGGCGGCAAGACCTGACCACCCGGGCCGCGGGGCCACCGACTGCCCGCAGCCCCCACTCTTCCAGTCGGCACACAACATCCGAGGATCGCTCGCATGAATATCGATCGCATCGTTCTCGCATTCGCCGGCAGCATGATCCTGCTGAGCGTCCTGCTTGCCCAATTGGCTTCGCCCTGGTGGCTGCTGCTGACGGTTTTCGTCGGCGCAAACCTGCTGCAGTCCTCGTTCAGCGGCTTCTGCCCGCTGGCGTGGATCCTGCGCACGATCGGCGTGAAGCCGGGCCCGGCGTTTCCGGCCTGAAGCCGGATCCCCTGGCGACTGGCGTCATCCCGAACAAAGACAGAGGTACCCCATGCATTACATCGTTGAAACAGCAAAGCCCTTCGAAAAGGCAGCCGCAGCGCTGGACGCCGCGGTCAAGGCACACCAGTTCGGCGTGCTCCATGTGCACGACCTCGGCGCGACATTGCGCGGCAAGGGCATCGAATTCGGCGAACAGTGCAAGGTGTTCGAAGTCTGCAATCCGGCCCAGGCGGCGAAGGTGCTGTCCGCCGACATGCGCATGAACATGGCGCTGCCGTGCCGCATCTCGGTCTATACCGAGAAGGGCAAGACCTTCATCGGAATGATCCGTCCGCAGCCCCTGCTCGGCCTGCTGTCGAAGGATCCAGAGCTGGCACCGATCGCTGCCCAGGTCGAGGATGCCACTACGCAGATGATCGACGAGGCTGCGCAATGAGCTTGCCGCTTCGCCACTTCGCGGGCCTGCTCGGCGGAGCCCTTCTCGTCGCCTGCAGCCATCCCGCGCCGGAAAGCACTGCAAAGCAGGCACCGCCGCCATTCGAAACGCTGCAGGCCAGGGCCGAGGGCACGCACAGCGAGCAGGTCTGGGACGGCGTGGTCGAAGCGGTCAACCAGGCGACGGTGTCGGCGCAGACCAGCGGGCGCGTCATCGAACTCCCCTTCGACGTCAACGACAGCGTGGCGGAGGGCGCCATCATCGTGCGCTTCACCGATGTCGAACAGAAGTCGGCGAAGAGTCGCGCCCAGGCGCAGATCGCCGCGGCGCAGGCGAGCTACAACGAGGCCCAGGCTTCGTACAAGCGTATCGCCGAAGTCTTCGCGCGCCAGCTCGTGGCCCGGGCCCAGCTCGACCAGGAACGCGCGCGCCGCGATGCGGCGAAGGCCGCGCTCGAAGCCGCGCAGGCGCAGTTGCGCGAGGTCGGCCAGCAGATGGACTACACCATCGTGCGCGCCCCGTACTCGGGCATCGTCACCGAACGCTACGTGCAGATCGGCGAAACGGTGCAGCCGGGCCAGGCGCTGCTGTCGGGCGTGTCGCTGAAGGACCTGCGCGTCTCGGTGCAGGTTCCGCAGAGCGCCATCGCGCCGATCCGCGCCATGCAGGCCGCCGAGATCCTCCTCGATGGAAAGGATGCGCGGCGTGTCACCGCCAGCAAGGTCACCGTGTTTCCGTACGCCGATCCGGCCACGCACACGTTTACCGTGCGCCTCGAACTGCCCGGCGAGGACACCGGCCTGTTCCCCGGCGTAACGGTCAAGGTCGCGTTCGCCACCGGCAATGTCGAGCGCCTGCTGGTGCCGGCCAGTGCGCTGGTCGAGCGCGGTGAACTGCAGGCCCTCTACATTGTCGATGGCAACAGGGTCAGCCTGCGCCAGGTGCGCAGCGGGCGCAGCTACGGCGATCGGGTCGAGATCCTCGCCGGCCTCGCCGATGGCGAGCGCCTTGCCACCGATCCGGCGGCCGCCGCGCAATGGCTGGCCGCGCAGCGCAGTGGAGGCACGCAGTGAGCGAACCGGCATTGGGCTTTTCCGGCCGTATCGCGCGCGCCTTCCAGTCATCACCGCTGACGCCGGTACTCGCGCTGGCCGCGATCCTGCTCGGCATCGCCGCCACCCTGATCACGCCTCGCGAGGAAGAACCGCAGATCGACGTGACCATGGCCAACGTGATGGTGCCGTTCCCCGGCGCCGACGTTCGCGATGTCGAGAACCTGGTCGCGTTCCCACTCGAGCAGAAACTCTCCGAAATCGATGGCGTCAAGCACGTCTATTCGGTCAGCCGCCCCGGCATCGCCATCCTGACCGTCGAGTACCAGGTCGGCGTGCCGCGCCAGACGGCCATCGTGCGCCTGTACAACCAGGTCTTCCAGAACCAGGATTTCGTGCCGGCCGGGCTTGGCGTCGGCCAGCCGCTGATCCGGCCGATGGGCATCGACGACGTGCCGGTCATGGCGCTCACGCTGTGGAGCGACAGCCCGAACGAAAGTCCGAACGCACTCGCCGAAGTCGCGCACACGCTGGAAACCGAGCTCAAGCGCATTCCGGGCACGCGTGACGTATACACCCTCGGCGCCCCGCAACGTGCGGTGATGGTCGAACTCGATGCAGCCAAGCTGGCCGCCTACGGGCTCTCGATCCAGGACTTGTCCGCGGCACTCAAGGCCGCCAACACGGTCAGCCAGGCCGGCGATCGCATCGACGCCAATGCCAATGTACCGGTGACGGCCGGCACCTTTCTCGCCAGCGCGGCCGACGTGGCCGCACTGGTCATCGGCCTGAAGAACGGGCAGCCGGTTTTCCTTTCCGATGTCGCCCGCCTGCATGCAGGCGCCGACCTGCCGGACCGCTATGTCTGGTTCGGCGCGCCGCCCGGCAAGGCCGGCCCGGCCACTGGCAGCGCGCCGGCGGTCACCCTGGCCATTGCCAAGAAGCCCGGCAGCAACGCCGCCGATATCACGCGTGCGGTCAGTGCGCGGCTGCAGGCGCTGCGGGGCGTCGTAATCCCGTCCGACGTGCAGATTTCGGTGACCCGCGACTATGGCCAGACCGCCAGCGACAAGGCCAACAAGCTGATCCAGAAGCTCATGTTCGCCACGATGTCGGTGATCCTGCTCGTGCTTTTCACGCTGGGCTGGCGCGAAGCGATCGTGGTCGGTACCGCGGTCGTCGTCACCTTGATGCTCACCCTCTTCGCTTCCTGGGCGATGGGTTTCACGATCAACCGCGTGTCGCTGTTCGCGCTGATCTTCTCGATCGGCATCCTCGTCGACGATGCGATCGTCGTCGTCGAGAACATCCACCGCCACCAACGGCTTGGCGGAACCCGCCTGAGCGAAATCATTCCGGCGGCGGTCAGCGAAGTCGGCGGGCCGACCATCCTCGCCACCTTCACGGTGATTGCCGCATTGCTGCCGATGGCGTTCGTCTCGGGGCTGATGGGTCCGTACATGCGGCCGATCCCGATCAACGCATCGGTCGGCATGCTGCTGTCGCTGGCCGTTGCCCTGGTGGTGACGCCGTGGCTGGCACTGCGCCTGCTCGCCCATCACGAGCCGGCGACCGCCGACGATGGCGAAGGCTCACCCGGCGGCTGGCTAAATCGCACCTCGCACAAGCTGATGTCGCCGTTCCTCGAGTCCGACCGCGCGCCGCGCCGGCGTCGCCTGCTGTTCGCGGCGATGGGCGTGCTCGTGCTGGCCGCCGTCGGCCTCGTCGTGGTCAAGGCGGTCATCCTCAAGATGCTGCCGTTCGCCAACAAGTCCGAATTCCAGATCGTCCTCGACATGCCCGAAGGGAGCACGCTGG
>DAIMYT010000145.1:0-8714 GCA_036734345.1 Dokdonella sp.
CGACCGCGCCCGGCCTGAACTTGCGGTTGCCTACGCGCCGGCAGTCGGCGCGACGGAACAGCGCATCTGCGCCCTGTTCGCCGACCTGACAGGCGTGGACAAGGCCGGGCGCGACGACAATTTCTTCGATCTCGGCGGCAACTCACTGCTTGCCGTGCGCGCCGTGGCGCAACTCGATGCGGGCGCCCGCACCCTGTCGATCACCGATTTCTTCCGCCTTCCGACACCGCGTGCCCTCGCCGCGGCGATCGACTCGGATGCCGCGGCCAACGTTGCGGACGAACGCCTCAGCCGGCGCAATGGAGCGACCGACAACGAACCGGTCGCCGTCATTGCAATGGCCGGGCGTTTTCCAGGCGCGGGCGATGTCGAGGCGTTCTGGAGCAACCTGTGCGAGGGACGCGAGTCGATCACCCGGTTCAGCGCCAATGACCTCGATCCGTGGGTGCCGCGCGAGCAGAGTGATGACCCTTCCTATGTGCGCGCGCGCGGCGTGATCGATGGTGTCGAGGATTTCGACGCGGCCTTCTTCGGCATCAGCGCGCGCGAGGCCGAACTGACCGATCCGCAGCAGCGGATCTTCCTCGAGCTGTGCTGGGAGTGCCTCGAGCGTGGCGGCCACGTACCCGACCGCCACGCGGCGCCGGTCGGCATCTTCGCCGGCATGTACAACTCGACCTATGCCCAGCGCCACGTGGCGGCGCATCCGGATCGCGTCGAGAAACTCGGTGCATTCCAGGTGATGCTGGCCAACGAGAAGGACTACATCACCACGCGGGTCGCGCACAAACTCAACCTGACCGGTCCGTCGGTCAGCGTGCATACGGCCTGTTCGACCTCGCTCGTCGCGATCTGCCAGGCGGTCGACGCATTGCGCCTCGGTCGCTGCGCAATGGCACTTGCCGGCGGCGTCTCGGTCACCTGTCCGCCGCGCAGCGGCTACCTGTACCAGGAAGGTGCGATGCTCTCGCCGGACGGCCGCACGCGGACGTTCGCCGCCGACGCGGCGGGCACGGTATTCAGCGATGGCGCCGCGGTGGTCCTGCTCAAACGACTCTCCGATGCCATCGCCGACGGCAACCCGATCCATGCCGTCATCCGCGGCTGCGCCGTCAACAACGATGGTGGCGACAAGGCCAGTTTCACTGCGCCGAGCGGCGCCGGCCAGGCCGCGGTGATCGCCATGGCGCTCGACGATGCCGGCGTCGATGCGCGATCGATCAGTTATGTCGAGGCGCACGGGACGGCGACACCGATCGGCGATCCGATCGAGATCGAAGGCCTGACCACGGCGTTCCGTCGTTCAACCGACGCGACCGGCTACTGCGCGATCGGCTCGCTGAAAAGCAACGTCGGGCATCTGGTCATCGCCGCCGGTGCGGCCGGCCTGATCAAGACTGCGCTTGCGCTGGACCAGCGCATCCTGCCGCCGAGCCTGCATGCGGACGCGCTCAATCCGGTCATCGACTTCGCGCATTCACCATTCGTCGTCAACCGTCAGAGCCGCGACTGGCCTGGCGATTTTCCGCTGCGCGCCGGCGTCAGCGCGTTCGGAGTCGGTGGCACCAATGCCCACGTCGTGCTCGAGGAAGCGCCGCCACGGCCGGCATCGGATCCGGCCAGCGGCCCTCAATTGCTCCTCCTGTCCGCCCGCACATCCGAGGCCCTGGCCGAATCGGCGCGTCGCCTGGCCGGGCACCTGGAAGCCGACCCCGGATGCAACCTGGCCGACGTCGCCTTTACCCTGGCTCACGGGCGCAAGGCATTCGCCCGGCGTGCCGCGGTGGTGGCGCGCGGCCACGCCGACGCCATCGCCAGACTTCGTGCACTGGTTGCGGCGAAGGCGCCACCTGATGCGGTGGACGCGCAAGTGGTCTTCCTGTTTCCTGGCCAGGGCGTCCAGTACGCCGGAATGGGACGCGGTCTGTACGCACGCGAACCCGCTTTCCGGGCAGCACTGGACGAATGCGCCGAACTGCTGGTCGGCGAACTCGGCTTCGACCTGCGCGACCGGCTGTTCGCTGACGCGGTCGATCGCCTGCTCGATACCGCCGTGACCCAGCCGGCGACGTTCGCCATCGAATACGCGCTGGCCAGGCTGTGGATGTCGGCGGGAATCGCGCCGAGCGCCCTGATCGGCCACAGTGTCGGCGAATTCGTTGCCGCCGTGATCGCCGGCGTGATGAGTCTCGAAGACGGCCTGCGTCTGGTGGCGCGTCGCGGTCGCCTGATGCAGGCACAGCCGCCGGGAGCGATGCTCTCGGTGCGTCTCGACGCGGAGCAGCTCAGGGCACGATTGCCGGCATCGCTGGGACTGGCGGCCGAGAACGCTCCCTCGGCTTGCGTGGTCTCCGGTGAAATCGCCGATATCGAGACGCTGCGGGTTGCCCTCGAAGCCGACCAGGTTGCCTGCCGCACGCTGCGTACTTCCCACGCATTTCATTCGGCGATGATGGACCCGGTCCTCGCGCCATTCCGTGCCGAAGTCGAGCGCATCGGATTGTCGGCGCCGAGGGTGCCGATCATCTCGACGCGCAGCGGAACGACGCTCGCCGACGACGAGGCCATGTCGGCGGATTATTGGACGCAGCACTTGCGTGGCACCGTGCGTTTCGCCGCCGCGCTGGAATGCGTGCTCGCAGCGAAGCCCGGTTGCGTGCTGCTGGAGGTGGGTCCCCGCGCAACGCTTACGGCGCTGGCGCGCCAGCAGTCACGGCGCCCGCGCCTGGCCCTGGCCTCGCTGGCCGACGGCGCAGACCTCGAGGCAGATGCCTGGCTGACGGCATGCGGCCAGCTCTGGTCGGCGATGCAGCCGCTGGACCTGTCCGTGCTCGACCGGCGCGAGCGCAAGCGTCGCCTGCGCCTGCCGACCTATGCCTTCGAACGCAGCCGCTATTGGCTCGAGGCCATTCCATCTGGCGCCACGTCCGCGCCTTCATCGACAACCCTCCACAGCCTGGTCCAGCCAGCATTTTCCACGGAGATTCCCATGGCGGCCCAGCCGAACCCCCCCCCCCCCCCCGACCGACGACCGCGCCTGTTGGCCCAGCTGAGATCCATCATCGAGGACGTCGCCGGCACCGAGATCGGCGAGGCCGATGCCGGCACCGGTTTCATCGAGCTCGGGCTCGATTCGCTGGCCCTGACCCAACTTGCGCTGCAATTGTCCAGGGCATTCGGAATCCGGCTGACCTTTCGCCAACTCATGGAAAGCCTGTCCAGTCTCGACGTCCTGGCCGCGCATGTCGACCGGGAGATGCCGGCGGATGTCGCGCCGGCCACTGCCGCGGCGCTGCCGAATGCCGCCGCGGTAATTGTTTCGGCGCTGCCCGCAGCTGGCGCGGCAATGCCGGGCGGCACGCTGCAGCAGGTTATCCAGCAGCAGATGCTTATCATGCAGCAGCAGCTGGCCCTGCTTGGCGCCGGCACGAAGGGTGCGTCGGCAATGCACGCAGCCGGCGCCGCAGTGCCAGCGACCGTGACAAGTGCGGGCGACGCCGCGGCGACCGCGAGCAGCGACGAGGAGGCGGCCCTCGCGCACACGCGCTACGACGTCAACAAGGCGTTCGGCGCGATCGCGCGCATCCACAACCAGCGCGACGCGCTTAGCGAACGCCAGCGGGCGCGCCTTGGGACCTTCATGCGTCGCTACACCGAGCGCACGCGCAAATCGAAGGAATACACGGCCACCCACCGCGCGCATCTTGCGGATCCGCGCGTGGTCAACGGCTTTCGCCCGCTGCTCAAGGAAATCATCTACCAGATAGTGGTCGATCGATCGAAGGGCTCGCGGTTGTGGGACATCGATGGCAATGAGTACATCGACGCGCTGAACGGATTCGGCATGAACCTGTTCGGCTGGCAGCCTCCATTCGTGCTCGATGCGGTGCGCCGCCAGCTCGACCTTGGCTACGAGATCGGTCCCCAGCACGTGCTGGCCGGCGAGGTTGCCAGGCAGATCTGCGAGATGACCGGATTCGACCGCGCCGGTCTGTGCAATACCGGCTCCGAAGCCGTGATGGGCGCGATCCGCGTGGCGCGGACAGTGACCGGCCGCAATACCCTGGTCATCTTCGGTGGCGCCTACCACGGTATCTTCGACGAAGTCATCGTACGTGGCACGAAGAAGCTGCGCTCGGTTCCCGCCGCGCCTGGCATCCTGCGCAATACCGCCGAACACGTGCTCGTGCTCGATTACGGAACGCCGGAAACCCTCGAAATCATCCGCGAGCGCGCCAGCGAAATTGCCGCGGTGCTGGTCGAGCCGGTGCAGAGTCGTCGGCCCGACTTCCAGCCCCGCGAATTCCTGCGGGAAGTGCGCAGGATAACCAGTGACAGCGGCGCACTACTGATATTCGACGAGGTCGTGACGGGGTTCCGTTCGCATCCGCGGGGTGCGCAACACGTGCTCGGCATCGAAGCCGACCTCGCCACCTACGGCAAGGTCGTCGGCGGCGGATTCCCGATCGGCGTGATCGCCGGCAAGCGCGAGTACATGGACGCGCTCGATGGCGGCCAATGGCAATACGGCGATGACTCGGTGCCGACCGTCGGCGTGACCTATTTCGCCGGAACTTTTGTCCGTCATCCACTGGCGCTGGCGGCAGCCAGGGCCGTGCTCGAGCATCGCGCCACGCAGGGCCCGGCATTGCAGGAGGGGCTGAATACGCGGACGACCGCCATGGTCAAGGCCATGAATGCGTGCTGTGCCGAACTCGGCGCACCCATCGCGATCACGCATTTCGCGTCGGTATGGAAAGTCAACTTCAGCGAGGACCACCCGATGCAGGACCTGCTGTTCGCCATGATGCGCAGCCGCGGCATCCACATCCTCGACAATTTTCCGTGCTTCATGACCACGGCGCACAGCAGCGAGGATTTCGACGCAATTGCCCAGGCATTCCGTGAATCGTTGGCCGAGCTGCAGGAAGCGGAATTCCTGCCGCGACACCCATCGGCGTTCGCGCAGTCGTTTGATGCCAGCAAGCCGCCCGTGCCCGGCGCGCGACTGGGCAAGGACGCCGACGGCAATCCGGCCTGGTTCGTACCCAATCCCGATGCGCCCGGGAAATACCTCAAGGTGGGTGCATGACGGTGCCGGACCAGCCGCTGCGCGACGCCGTCGCGGTCGACTACGATCCGTTCGACGACACGCCCTTGCAGCGGATCGTCCCGGCGACCGAGTCGCAACGCGAGATCTGGCTGGCGGCGAGCCTGGAGCCGGCGGCATCGCTTGCCTACAACGAATCGGTGACCCTGCACCTCGAGGGGGATCTCGATTCCGGCGCGCTGCAACGCGCCTTGCAGGGCTTGCTCGACCGGCATGAGGCATTGCGAGGCAGCCTTGGCGCCAACGGCGACCAGTTCTACATTGCCGCGAACGCCACGCTGCCGTACCGCACGCATGACCTGGCCGGGCTGGATGCGGAGGCTCGCGAAGCGGCCGTTGGGACATTGCTGGGCATGGCCGTCGAGACGCCCTTCAACCTGCAAATCGGGCCGCTGCTGCGCGTCGACCTGTTGCGCCTTGGCAGCGACGAACACATCCTTCTGGTCAGCACCCACCACATCGTCTGCGACGGCTGGTCATTCGGTGTCATCGTGCGTGAGCTGGCTGCGCTGTATGCCCGCGAGCGCCATGGGACCGACGGCCCACTAGCCCCGGCCGACTCGTTTGCCGATTTCGCACTGGCTCAAGCGAGCCATCCGCAGACGCCGGAATTCCGCGCCGACGAGGCCTACTGGCTGGATTGCATCACGCCGCTGCCGGCGCCACTGGAACTGCCGCTCGATCGTCCGCGCCCGCTGCGACGCGGCTTTGATTCCCGTCGCCAGGATCTGTTTCTCGACAGCGGCCTGGTCAGTGCCGTCAAGCGCGTGGGTGCGACCCGTGGCGCGAGCCTGCATGCAACCCTGCTGGCGACGTTCGGCATCCTGCTGCAGCGACTCAGCGAGCAGGATGACCTGGTCGTCGGCATCCCGTCTGCCGGCCAGGCCAGCGGGAACCACCTGACCCTTGTCGGGCATGCGGTCAATGTGTTGCCCTTGCGTCTCGTCATCGATCCGCTGGCCTCGTTCGCCGAAACCCTGGGCGGCGTGCGCGGCAAGCTGCTCGATGCACTCGAGCACCAGCGCTATACCTTCGGCACCCTGCTCAGGCGGCTTGCCCTGGCGCGTGACCCGTCACGGCTGCCGCTGGTTTCCGTTCTGTTCAATCTCGACCCGGGACTGGATGACGACAGTCTCGGCTTCGAAGGCTTGCGCGCACGCTTCGCCGGCGTTCCACGCAGCTACGAGAATTTCGAACTATTCATCAACGCGGTGCAGGTGGACGGAGCGCTGCGTCTGGAATGCCAATACAGCAGCACATTGTTCGACGCCGATACCGTCGCGCGCTGGCTGCAGGCCTATGCAACGCTGCTGCGGTCGGTGGTCGCTGATCCGTCCTGTGCAACCGGTGCGTTACCGATGCTGTCCGCCACCGGCATGGCTTCGTTGCGCGCCTTGCAGCCGATGCCGATACCGTTCGATTGCCGGCGCATCGAGGCGCTCTTCTTCGCCCAGGCCGCGAAGAATCCGGAGCGCATTGCTGTCGAGTTCGGCGAGCTGGCCTGGAGCTACGCCGAACTGGCGCGCAAGGCGCGGTCGCTGACAGTCGTGCTGCGCGCGCGCGGGGTTGGGCCCGGCGACCTTGTCGGCGTTTCGCTGCTGCGCGGCCCCGACATGCTGGTTGCGCTGCTCGGCACACTCGCCAGCGGCGCCGGTTACGTGCCGCTCGATCCGGGTTTTCCACGCGAACGCCTCGAGCACATGGCCAGCGACGCCGGCCTGGCCCTGTTGCTGACCGCGGCGAGCCACGTCGGTGCGATCGACTTTCCACCCGAGCGAACCCTGGCTCTCGATGCGCCGGGCGTGCTCGATGCGGACGACAGCTCGGTTGCAGGGCAGGGGCGACTTTCCGACACCGAGGCGGTTGCCTACGTCATCTACACATCGGGCTCCACCGGCAAGCCGAAAGGTGTGCGCGTACCGCATCGTGCCGTCGCCAACTTCCTCGCCAGCATGCACCGTGAACCCGGTCTCGATGCGTCTGACCGGCTGCTCGCGGTGACCACGCTGTCGTTCGACATTGCCGTGCTCGAACTGCTGTTGCCGCTCAGCGTGGGTGCCCGCGTGGTCCTTGCTTCGCGCGAGCAGACCATGGATGGCCGCGAACTGGCCAGCATGATCCACACGCGAAACATCAGCGTCATGCAGGCCACGGCCTCGACCTGGCGGTTCAAGGCCCTGTGCGGCGGCGAGGCCCTGCCCGCCGATCTCGCGGTGAAGCTGCTCGAACGTTGCGATTCCCTTTGGAACCTGTACGGGCCGACCGAGACCACGGTGTGGTCAACCTGTGCGCGCATCGCAGACGTTGCTGGCGGCATCCGCATCGGGCGACCGATCGACAATACCCAGGTCTGGATACTCGATATGAACGGCGCGGCCTGTCCGATCGGCGTACCGGGCGAGATATGCATCGGCGGCAGCGGCGTGACCCTGGGCTATCTGGGTCGGCCGGAACTCGATGCGGAGAAATTCATCGCCGATCCTTTCGCCACGGATGTGCAGGCGCGGCTCTACCGCACCGGTGATCGTGGACGCTGGCGCAACGACGGAACGCTGGAACATTTCGGCAGGCTCGACCTGCAGGTCAAGCTGCGCGGATTCCGCATCGAGCCCGGCGACATCGAGGCGAATCTCGCACGCCATCCCGCAGTCGCGCAGGCCGTCGTCATCGTCCGCGAAGACCGGCCGGGTGACCAGCGCCTGGTGGCCTACCTCACCCTGACGTCGGCAGGGGACATCGATGAAGCGGAGTTGCGCGCGCATCTGCGCACGCTGTTGCCCGACTACATGATTCCCCAGCATTTCGTCCATATCGACGCGATCCCGCTGCTGCCCAACGGAAAGATCGATCGCGCGCGACTGCATGCACCTGTCGTGGCGCGCGCCCCTCAAGCGCGCGAGCACGTCAATCCGCGCAACGAGCGTGAACAGCAAATCGCCGCGGCGATGGAAAACGTGCTTTCGCTTCCCGGCATCGGCGTGCATGACGATTTCTTCGCGCTCGGCGGACATTCGCTGCTGGCGGCCCGGTTAACCGCGCGGCTGGGCCGCGAATTCAACCTTTCGCTGTCGCTCGGTCTGCTGTTCGAGCACCCGACTGTTGCCAGGCTTGCGAAAGCCATCGGCGAGCGCCTTGTCGGCCCCGCCGATACTACGACGACAGCCATCGGTCTGCTTGCGGATCCCCGCATGGCGCCGCTGTCGTTGTTGCAAAAGCGCTTGTGGCTGTTCGAGCAGCTCAACCCGGGTACGGTCGTTTACAACACGCCGTCCGCGCATCGCTTGCGCGGCGTCGTCGACGAAGTGGCATTCGAGCAGGCCTTTTTCGAATTGACCCGGCGCCATCCCATCCTGCGCACGGCGATCGAGCGCGACGGCCGCGAAGTTCTCCAGCGCATCCATGATGTCGTTCCGTTGCGCCTGTTTCCGGCGGAAGATCTTTCCGGACTGGAACCGGCTGAGCGGGAGTTGCGACTGCAAGCCAGACTCGACGAATTGACCAATATCGTCATCGATCTCGGGCATGCGCCCCTGTACCGCATCCACATGTTCCGCCTGGCTGCCGAGGAGCACGTTTTCTTTTTCATGCCGCACCACATCATCTG
>DAIMYT010000146.1:0-8709 GCA_036734345.1 Dokdonella sp.
GTCGCGCCTGGCCAGCCGCGTGCTGATGCCGCTCGCCGAGTTCGCCGCGGCCGACGAAGAGGCGCTCTACGACGGCGTGCAGCAGATCGACTGGTCGCAGCACCTGGCCGAGGAGGGTACGCTGGCCGTCGACGCGATCAGCAACGCGAGCCAGATGCGGCATACGCGCTACCTCGCGCAGAAGGTCAAGGATGCCGTGGTCGACCAGTTCCGCGACCGCAGTGGCAACCGGCCCGGCGTCGATCTCGAAAAGCCCTCGATCCGGCTCAACCTGCTGCTGCGCAAGGATCGCGCATTGCTCTCGCTCGATCTTTCCGGCACGCCGCTGCACCGGCGCGGCTACCGGGTCGGGCAGGGCGAAGCGCCACTGAAGGAAAACCTCGCCTGCGCGATGCTGCTGCGCGCGACCTGGCCGGAAATCTTTGCTGCCGGCGGCACGCTGGTCGATCCGATGTGCGGCTCAGGCACCCTGCTGATCGAAGGCGCCCTGATGGCCGCCGACGTGGCGCCGGGCCTCAAGCGCGAGTATTTCGGTTTCCTCGGCTGGCTCGGCCACGACGCGTTGGCCTGGGACGGGCTGCTCGCCGAAGCGCGCAACCGCGCCGACGAGGGCCTGCGCAAGTTGCCCGCCGTCTTCCACGGCAACGACCAGGACCCGCATGTCCTCAATGACGCCAGGCGCAACGCGCAGCAGGCCGGGGTTAGCGGCTTCATGCACCTTGAGCGGCATTCGATCGAGCATCTGCAGAAGCCGGCGGATGCCGGCGATCGCGGGTTGATCATCTGCAATCCCCCGTACGGCGAGCGCATCGGCCAGCAGGACGAACTTGCGCCGACCTACCGCGCGATCGGCGAGCGGGCACTGGCCGGATTCGATGGCTGGCGCCTCGCCGTGATCACCTCCGACGAGGATCTCGGGCGCGCCATTGGCCTGCGCGCGCACAAGCGCTACGTGCTCTACAACGGCGCCCTCGAATGCCGCTTGCTGCTGTTCGATATCGGTGGCCAGGCAGCCCCGCGCGTGGTAGAGGAAAAGCCGCTTTCGGCTGGCGCCGAGGCGGTCGCCAACCGCCTGCGCAAGACCCTCCGGCACCTGCGCAAGCGCCTTGATCGCGAACAGGTGCATTGCTGGCGGGCCTATGACGCCGATATCCCCGAATACTCGGCGGCGATCGACGTCTACGAAGGCCGCGACGAGGCACGCCCGGACAGGCCGGCGGTTACTTTCCTGCACATCCAGGAATACGCCGCGCCCAAGGACATCCCCGAGCACGTGGCCTCGGCGCGCCTGGCCGACCTCGTGCGCGGCGCCGGCGCCGCCTTCGAGCTGCCGCGCGAGCGCATTGCGGTGAAGACGCGCTACAAGGCCAGGGGCGGCGGCAAGTACGGGCGCATGGCCGAGCGCGCGGCGTTCCTGGTCGTCGAGGAAGGCGGGCTCAAGTTTCGAGTCAACCTGCACGATTACCTCGATACCGGCCTGTTCCTCGACCACCGGCCGGTGCGTTCGCGCCTGCGCGAGGCGGCGCGCGGCACTCGCTTCCTCAACCTGTTCTGCTACACGGCCACGGCCAGCGTGTATGCGGCCTCGGGCGGCGCGCGCACGACCACCAGCGTGGACCTGTCGGGCACCTATCTGGACTGGGCGGAAAAGAACCTCGCCCTGAACGGATTCGGCGGCGACGCCCACCAGCTGGTCCAGGCCGATTGCCTGCAATGGCTCGAGCATGAGCGCGGTGAATACGACCTGATCTTCGTCGACCCGCCGACCTTCTCCAACTCCAAGCGGGCCGAGGATTTCGACGTGCAGAAGGAGCACGGGCGCCTGCTCGGCCTGTGCGCGGAACGCCTGGCATTTGGTGGCCTGATCGTGTTTTCCAACAACTTCCGGCGCTTCAAGCTGGATCCCGGGGTCATGGACAGGTTCGAGGTCCGCGACATCAGCGCGGCCACCATCCCGTTCGACTTCACGAGAAATTCACGTATACATCAATGTTACGAACTGCAACCGCGGCCATAATGAACGCAGATTTCAGTTTCGATTCAGTCTCCGGATCGCAGAGTGCAGTCGTTCGAGATTTGGAGTGACCTGTGATGAACGTCCGAAAGACCCGATTGAGCATTTTCTCTGCCGCATTGGCACTGGTGGCGGCCTTGCTGATCGCGCCGAGCGCCTTTGCGCGCGGCGGGCATCATGGCGGCCACAACAACTGGGGCGTCAGCATTGGCTTCTCCGGCCCGGGCTACAGCATCGGCTACTCGGATTGCCGCCACTGTGGCCGGGGTTATGTGAGCGGCAGCTTCTACGGGGGTTACTACCCCGGTTATTACGCGCCGGCCTACACCTCGTCCTACTACTACGATGGTCCGTATTACGGTTCGAGCTACTCCTACGGGTATCCGGCCTACTACCCGAGCTATCGCCACTACCGGCCGGTAACGCGCCGCGTCGTGCGCTACGACAATTACTACTACGATGATCGTGGACGCGACCATCGTCGCCACGACGGATACCGCAGCGACCGCAGCCGCCATGGGCGCGACTACGGCGACCGCGACCGTCGCTATTCACGGGCCGCTTATTACGATCGCGACTGACGATCGCCCCAGCAAAGGCCGGCACCAGTCTCGCACTGCTGTCGGACCCTCGGACCCCGCGGACATTTCCCCTGATATCCGCGGGGTCTTCTTTTTTTGGCGAACCGGCGCTAACCGACGCTTGACCGCTGCTGCCGCGGGTTGGCGGTGAGCGGAAATGCAATCCAACCTGCAAGATCATGCATCTGCAGGAGCCCCTTCAGGGGCGGGCTTGACGCCAATTCGCGAAAGGCATCGCCCGCAATCGGGCTCCTGCAGGGTCAACGGCGTGTCGGGCGATGTCGTCTCTGACTGCGTCGGCGGTCACGCGACCCACCAGGCTGCGGGGCCTGAGCCAGGCTCGCACCCTCGCCGAAACGCCGCCTGGCGGCGAGCCGCGGCGAATCACCACGATAACCGGCTGAGCGGCCGCAATCAGGCCGGTTCATCGCTGTCCCCGCCATAGGTCATTCTGGTTGAACAACCCCTCTGGTGTTACGCTGCGGACATTGCCGCCAGCGCTTGTTGCGTGGCGAATCCTTGTCGGAACCCAGCATGCCTCTAATCGACCCGCCACTGCGGGACAGTTCCGCCAAGGCGGATCGCTCCGCGGTGAATTGGACGTTCTTCCGGCAATGGCTGAAGAACCCGCTGGCCATCGCAGCCCTGTCCCCGTCGAGCCGCAGGCTCGCTCGCGAAATGATCAGCCAGTTGCCCGAGCATCCCGGTCGCGTCATCGAGCTGGGCGGCGGCACCGGCGTGTTCACGCGTGCCTTGCTCGATCGCGGCGTGCTCGCGCGCAACCTGCTCGTGGTCGAACTCAACGAGGAACTGCACAAGCTTCTGCAAGAACAGTTCCCCGAAGTGCATGTCGTGCGCGGCGATGCCCGCGAGCTGCAGGGCATCATCGAGAAGGAAGGATTCGCCGAGGCCGGTGGCGTCGATGCCATCCTCAGCGGGCTCGGCCTGCTGTCGATGTCGCGCGGCACGCAACGCAAGATACTTTCCGCCGCATTTTCCGTGCTGAGTCCCAATGGCCGCTTCATCCAGTTCACCTACGGGCCGGCCAGCCCGGTATCACGCGAACTGCTGACCGAACTCGGGCTCAGCGTCCATCGCGGCGGCATTGCCTGGCGCAACGTGCCACCCGCGGCGGTCTACGTGTTCACGCGAAATCGTTCAACCTCGATCCGCGCGGTTCGCACGCATCGGCGTTGAGCCGTCTTGCACGACGGACATGTCTGCGCGCAGTCCAACGGTTGGGCGTCGGAGAATTGTGCGAAGTCGCCCGGTCCCGGCCTGCGCCGGGACGACGGAGAGGGGTGTTGACAGCTGAGCCCGTCCGGGCGCGAGTCATGGTTGTGCGTACGTCCGCAATGGTCGAGTGCAGTTCGCGAGGGGCTTTGCTTCCGGGAACCGGTCAGGATTCTTCGAGAAAGCTCCAGGATGTTGGAGATCCCCATTCCTGCATCGTCGTCATCCCGGCGCAGGCCGGGATCCAGTGTTTGCTGGGCCCGGATGTTGGCTTGAACAATGCTCGGTAATTCCGTGCGTAATTCGATGGCTTGGCGTCGAGAATCAATGCAACGTCGCTGGGTCCCGGCCTGCGCCGGGACGACCGAAAGGGGGCGTTGCCCGTGCCGGATCCGGGCACGGATGGCCTCAAGCCAATGCTGCTTCGCGTTTCAGCTGCTCGGCCAGATCCCTGCCGAGCCAGGCATCGATGCCCTTGCGCAACAGGTAGATCAGCGGGATCAGGGCAACGGCCGCCAGCACCTTGTAGCCGTAGTTGACCGTGCCGACCGCA
The DNA here is from genome assembly GCA_036734345.1 of Dokdonella sp. Lineage (GTDB taxonomy): Bacteria > Pseudomonadota > Gammaproteobacteria > Xanthomonadales > Rhodanobacteraceae > Dokdonella. The sequence continues at coordinate 4,382 of DAIMYT010000146.1, forward strand.
AGCCACAGGTTCGTGCTCCAGTGCTGCGGGCCGATCACGAAGGCGATGTAGAGCACGACGAAGCTGTCGACGAACTGCGAGACGAAGGTCGATGCCGTCGCGCGCAGCCAGATGTGCCTTTCGCCGGTGCGCAGGCGGATCGAATGGAATACGCGCACGTCGATCAGCTGGCCGATCAGGAATGCGGTGATCGAGCCGGCGATGGTCCACAGGCCCTGGCCGAACACGTAGGCATAGGCCTTCTGCAGGTCGGGCACGCCGCTGTTCGCAGCCGCGCCGACCCACCACGAAGCCGGCGCCAGCGATATCGCGGCGTAGGCAAACAGAAACGCATAGGCGATCAGGCCGACGGCGAGCCACGACAGGAAGCGCACGCCGCGCTGTCCGTAAAACTCGTTGATCACGTCGGTCATGATGAACACGATCGGCCAGAGCAGGGTGCCGGCGGTGAAGTTGAGCGACCCGGTCTGTTCGAACAGGTTCCACTCGAACGGCGCCAGGCCGAGGGTTTCCTCGAGGGCGAAGATCTTCACGCCGATGAACTCGGCGATGATCGCGTTGGCGATGAAGAAGCCGGCGAGGACGAGGAACATGCGCTGTGCGCGCGGCGCGGAAGCCGCGCTGGCGACGACGACCGCCTCGCTCATGCGTCGTCGTCTCCGTCCGCGTCCCCGCTCGATTCGATGCCATTGCCTGGCCGGGCGCGCAGTTCGGCGACCACTTCCTGCAACTGCGCGACCAGGCTCTCGAGCTGGGCGACCCGTTCGCTCAGCCCGCCGGCGGATTTCGTCGACGCGCCGGCATCGGCAGCCATCGCCGTATCCACCGTCACTTCGCCGCACAACAGGTGCATGTAGCGATCCTCGCGCTGGCCCGGCGCGCGGTGCAGGCGAACCACCATCGCCGGCGCGCGCGTGGCGAGGCGGTCGAGCACCGTGCGCACTTCGTCGGCATCGGGGAAATCGGCCAGGCGCTCGCTGCGCGCATAGAGTTCATTGAGCGTCTGCGGGCCGCGCAGCATGAGCAGGGCCAGCAGGGCGCGCTGGCGCGTGGTCAGGTTGTAGACCAGTTCGAACTTGTGCGCGTAGCGCGACGCGCGGGCGCTCAGGGTGCCGACGACCAGGCCCTTGCCTTCGAGCTGGCGCAGGGCATGGCCGACCTCGCCGGGCTCGTAACTGGTCATCGGATCGCGGTTGGACTTCTGGTTGCAGGCGGCGACCACCGCATTGAGCGTGAGCGGATAGGCATCCGGCGTGGTCGCCTGCTTCTCGATCAGGCTGCCGAGGATGCGCGCCTCGATCGCGTCGAGTTCGGCGAGGGCCTCGCCGGCATCGGCAGCGATGTCGTCGTGTTCTTCGATCATTGGCCTGCTTCTTTGTTGCGGTGCTTCTCGAACCAGCCTTCGATGTTGAGCACCTTGGCAATCAGGTTGCTCGGGCGCGCAGCGATCGAATGCGAGGCGCCCGGGATGCGCACCATCGCCGTGTCGACCTTGCGCAGCTTGAGCGCCTGGTAGAACTGCTCGGCTTCGGAGGCCGGGGTGCGGTGATCGTCGTCGCCGACCATCATCATCGTTGGCGTCTTGACGTTGCCGACATAGTGGATCGGCGAGCGCAGCACGTAGTTCTCGGCATTCTCCCAGGGCATGCCGGTGAACCAGTACTTGGTGAAGAACGGATACATGTCGGCGGTCAGCACGAAGCTCGACCAGTTGATCACCGGCTTGGCCGAAACGGCGGCGCGGAAGCGGTCGGTATGGCCGACGATCCACGCGGTCAGGCAGCCGCCACCGCTGCCGCCGGTGACGAACAGGTTGTCGGTGTCGATCGAGCCGAGCGCGATGGTCGCGTCGACCACGCTCATCAGGTCGTCGAAATCCTGGCCCGGGTAGGCATTCTCGATCAGGTTGGCGAACTCGGTGCCATAGCTCGTGCTGCCGCGCGGGTTGGCGTAGACGACGACGTAGCCGGCCGACGCATAGAGCTGGATCTCGGGCGCGAAGGTCGGGCCGTAGGCGGCAAACGGGCCGCCGTGGATTTCCAGTATCAGCGGGTACTTCTTGCGCGCATCGAAGTTCGGCGGACGCACCACCCAGGCCTGGATCTCGCGGCCGTCGGCGGAGGACTTCGTCGTTATTTCCTGCATCTCGCCGAGGGTCAGGCGATCGAGCAGGTTGGCGCCGAGGTCGGTCAACGCCTTTGGCTTGCCCGAGCGCTCGACCACGGCGAGGTTGGCCAGGCTCTTCTCGCCGGCTTGCGTGTAGGCCACGCGACCGCCCGCCGCCGAGAACGAGGCCGAGGTATAGGGGCGACCGATTTCGGTGCCGCCGAGGTCATTGGCAATCGGCTCGATCTTGCCGCCGCTGGTCGAGATCCAGCCGATCTTCGTGCGTCCGTGGTCGTCGTATTGCAGCCAGAGGCCGCGGTTGCCGTCCCAGGCGATCGCCGCGATGCTGAGATCGATGCTGTCGGTCAGCGAGCGCGGCTTGCCGGCGTCGGCATTGCCGAGGTACACGCGCATCGGCTGGTAGGGATGGCGCTGGTCGTCGAAGCCGAGCCAGGCCAGCTGCTTGCCATCGGGTGACAGGACAGGGCTGTGATCCGGGCCCTTGCGCTCGGTCAGGCGCGTCATCGCGCCGTCCTCCACGCCGACCCGATAGAGCTCGCTGTCCAGCGGCTGGTATTCCCAGTCGTCGTCGAGGTTGGCGGAAACGATCAGGGCCTTGCCGTTCGCCGTCCACGCCGGCTGGCCGTTGAAGTTGTGCTTGCCGCTGGTGATCTGGCGCGCCGCGCCGCCGTCGGCGGAGACCACGAAGACATGCGTGTAACCCGGGTCGACATAGCCGCCGCCATCGACGCGGTAGACCACGCGGTCGATCACCTTGACCGGCGCCGCCCATTCCGCGCCCTTCGGCGGCTTGGGCATGGTCGCGAAACTCGTGCCTTCGGCCGGCACGCGCATCGTGAAGGCCAGCCAATGGCCATCCGGCGACCAGCTCAGGTTGCCCGGCGATTCGGTCAGCTCGGTAATGCGCGCGGTCTGGCCGCTGTCCATCCAGTGCATCTGGATCTGCGCGGAACCCTCGTCCTTGGCCACGAAGGCGATGCGCCGGCCATCCGGCGACCACGCCGCGCCCTGGCCGGACGATGCCAGCGGGCGCTGGTTGCGGCCATCGGCATCGATCGTCCACAAGCTGCTGCGCTTGCGGTCCTTCATGATGTCGAAGCCCATGCGCTCGTAGACGACATGGCGCCCATCCGGCGAGATTTGCGGGTTGTCCGCCCATTGCAGGGCAAACACATCCATCGGTTCGAAGGTGCGGGCTTCGGCGGGTCCCGCCGGCGTGAGGAAAGCGGCGGCGAGTACCAGGCCGGTGCAGGCGATTCGAAACATGATGTCTCCCAGTTGGATGCCGAACTCCCATTCTCGCCCCATGCGTGGCCGAGGACCAGTATGCCAAGCGTCACAAGCCCCTTTCCCGTGAGAGGGGTAGGGGTGGCGGTACGCGCAACGCGGCATTCTCAAATGTGCCTCCTGACCCCACTGCCGCACGCCTGGTAAACCAGCCACGGCGTCCCAAGCCCTCTCCCGTCGGGAGAGGGGTGGGGGTGAGGGTACGACCCGCGCGCAAATCCCAATCGTTGCGGCAAGCCCGAACCCTCACCCGACCCTGCGGGCCACCCTCTCCCGAGGGGAGAGGGGAAACGCCATCCCCCTTTTGTGCGCCGTGTCTTTCATTCCCTGCGGCCTCGTGTCTAGACTCCGGACCAGCCGTGTCATGGGGCGGTCACACTGTGAGAGACGTCCCGATTCGCCGGCCATCCGGCATGTCGACCGCGAGGGAACCAGGTGCAACCCACCGACATCAGTAACCCGAACTACTTCCATAAAGTCGTCGATTGCCAATGGGCCTGTCCGGCCCACACTCCAGTCCCCGAGTACATCCGCCTGATCGCGGCAGGGCGCCATGCCGATGCCTACATGGTCAACTGGGAATCCAACGTGTTCCCTGGCATCCTCGGGCGCACCTGCGACCGGCCCTGCGAACCCGCCTGCCGGCGTGGCCGGGTCGAGGAAAACAACGGCGAGAAACCCGAACCGGTCGCGATCTGCCGCCTCAAGCGCGTCGCCGCCGACAACAAGGGCGACGTCAAGGCACGCATGCCGAAACCGGCCGCGAAGAAGAACGGCAAGCGCATCGCCTGCATCGGCGCCGGTCCGGCCTCGCTGACGGTCGCCCGCGATCTAGCCCCGCTCGGTTACGAGGTCACCGTGTTCGAGGCGGACCAGAAAGGTGGCGGCTTCATGCGCACCCAGGTGCCGCGCTT
>DAIMYT010000147.1:0-8703 GCA_036734345.1 Dokdonella sp.
GCCGCGCGGCTCGGCGTGGCCCATCTGCTGCAGGGATCGGTGCGTCGCCAGGGCAATCAGGTACGCATCACCGTGCAACTCGTGGATGCGGCAGATGGACGGCAGCTCTGGTCGGAAAGCTACGACCGCCAATTGAGCGACATCTTCCAGGTCCAGCAGGAAATTTCTCAATCCGTTGCTGATACGCTGGTCGACGCACTGGGCGCACGGACGGTAAAGGTGGCCGCGACGACGGCTGACCTGCAGGCCTACGAATGGTATTTGCGTGGCCGCCAGTTGTTCATCCAGCGTGGCGCGAACCTTCCGGCGGCACGCGAGCTGCTGGAGCGGGCGATCACCAAGGACCCTGACTTTGCCGATGCCTGGGCCGTGCTGGCCGGCACCTGGTATGTCTGGGGCTCATACGCGCCCGATCCAGAGGGCATCGACTCCCTTCAGCGTGCGGCAGAAGCTGCAACGAAGGCGCTCGCCTTGCGGCCCGATCATCCGGGCGCGCTGGCCGTCAGCGCACGTCTTGCGGCGAATGCCGGTGACCGCCTGGGCGAGGCCCAACTGATCAAGCGGGCGCTGGAACTCGAGCCGAACAACGCGAATACCTGGATATGGCAGGGACTCGGCCTGATCGAAGTCGGTCACGTCGATGCGGCGCATGCGAGTTTTGTCCAGGCGCAACGACTCGACCCGCTGAGTGGGCTGCAACAGGGCTGGCTCGGCATCAGCACGACCCTGCGCGGAGATCGCGCTGCCGGTGAGGGACTGCTCGAGCAGGCGCACTCCCTCGGTTGGCGCGGACCGGCCAGTCGCGCATTGTTCCTTGTCGCGCTAGGCGATGACACCGACGCCGACGCGAAGGTGGCCCAGCGCTATCTCGATTGGCTGCACGACGATGAAACGATGCCGCAGGAGCAACGCGATCTGGCCCGCTCGCTCGCACCAGCCTTGCTCGATCCCGACCTGCAGATGGCCGCACGCAAGACCCTGATCGATGCGGTGGCCGCCAATCCGCAATTCGAATGGGCGATCCTGCTTGACTGTTTCGGCGCCGTCGATGCGGCCATGGACCGCGCCCTGATCGCGGATCCCGCCGCGGCACAGTCGCTGTTGCTCAGCCTCTGGTATCCGCAATTCCTGGGTTTCAGGGCGCACCCGAAATTCATGGAGCTGGCCGGCCGCCAGGGCATGCTGGCCTACTGGCAGAAGCTCGGCCCGCCCGACGGCTGTCGTTTGCTCGACGCACCACAAATGCATCTGGAGTGTGGATCATGAGGCGTCCGGTAAAATCGTGTAACGGGATCCGGACGCGTTGCGGGATCGATCGGTGAACCTGCTCGCCGAAATCGAGCGCCACCTTGCGATCCGTATGGCTGCGAACGGCACCACCCTGCCATTCGCAGGTTGGGGTGAGCGAGCGAACCCCAACAATTCCTCAGGCCACAAGATCATGACGAAGCGAATCGCATGTGTTGCCGAAGGCCATCAATCAACCTGCTTGATCAGGCAGCCGATGGTGCGCGGAAACGTTGGGGTTCGCATGCGCTCACCCAAACCTGCCATGGCTCTGAATGCGCGGGAGGCCGCGGCATGAGCCTGTTCGCCGAACTCAAGCGCCGCAACGTGATCCGCATGGCCGGGTTGTATCTCGTCGCGGCGTGGCTGGTCGTGCAGGTGGCGGAGACCCTGCTGCCGCTGTACGACACCCCGGCCTGGATGCTGAAGACGATCGTGCTGCTGCTGGCGATCGGCTTCGTGCCGGCGCTGGTGTTCGCCTGGGTGTTCGAGGTGACGCCGGATGGGATCAAGCGCGATGTCGCGGTGGTGCCCGGCCAATCGATCGCGCCCTATACAGCGCGGCGCATGGATCGCATGATCACGGCCCTGCTTGTCCTCGCCCTGGGCTACTTCGCGATCGACAAGTTCGTGCTGGCACCCAAACGGGAGCCCGCGCTCGTTGAAGCATCGAGGCCGGAGCCGAAGCCGGGCAAGCCGGCGGATGGATCTGCCCGGCCAGCCACCGACAACTCGATTGCGGTGCTGCCCTTCGTCAACATGAGTTCGGATCCCGAACAGGAGTACTTTTCCGATGGCCTGTCCGAGGAGTTGCTCAACCAGCTCGCGCAGATTCCGCAGCTGCGCGTGATCGCGCGCACCTCGTCGTTCTCGTTCAAGGGCAAGGAAGTCGATGTCGCGACGATTGCAAAGACGCTCAACGTCGCCCACGTGCTGGAAGGCAGCGTGCGCAAATCAGCCAACACGCTTCGCATCACCGCGCAGTTGATCCGCACTGCCGACAGCTCGCATCTGTGGTCGAAGACCTACGACCGCCAGCTGACCGATGTCTTCAAGATCCAGGATGAGATTTCGAGTGAGGTTGTCTCCGCGCTGAAGGTGACGTTGCTGCCAGGCCAGAGCGTGCCGAAGACGCAACGCACCGACAACGTGGAAGCCTACGAACACTATCTGCGCGGCACCGCCGTGCTGGATCGCGGCACCGTGATGGTGGGTGATGTCACTGCCGCAGAGCTGCAACAGGCCATCGCGATCGACCCGGGTTATGCCAATGCCTATGCCCAGCTTTCGGTGGCGCAGGCAATCTTGGCCGAGACGGCGCAGGATCTGGCAGAACGCAACGGCTACATTGGCAAGTCATCGGCTTCTGCCGAGAAAGCCATCGTGCTGGCCCCGGATCTTGCCGACGGCTATGTGAGCCGAGGGTACTTGCGTTTGGCTTATCTGCAGAAGTGGCAAGGTGCCGAGAACGATTTCAGACGCGCTGTGGAGCTATCGCCAAGCGATGCGAATGGGCTGGTTTGGCTTTCCTATCTGCTGGCGGCGTCAGGACACATCGAGGAGGCGATTGCGCAGGCACGCAAGGCAATCGAGGTCAGCCCGCGTTCGGTATTTGCCTGGGAGAACCTCGGCCAGGCCCAAATCATGGGCGACGATCGCGAAGGCGCACGCGAGGCGTTTCAGCGTGCAATCGAGTTGAGCCCGGAATCAAACTGGTCAAACTACTATCTCGGCTATCTGGACCTTCAGGATGGCAAGATCGACAGCGCCGAATCCTGGTTCCAGCGCACCGATGGCGCCTTTCCCCTGGCCGGTCTGGCCATGGTCGAATTCAGTCGCGGCGACGAGGCGGCTTCGCAGAAGGCACTTCAGGAACTGAAGACGCGTTTCGCTGCCGGTTTTTCGTTTCAAATCGCCAGCGCGTATGCCTGGCGTGGCCAGAAAGACGAGGCTTTCGACTGGCTCGGAAAAGCCCGCGAACATCGCGATGCCGGCCTGGTTCGTCTGCGCGTCGACCCGACCCTGACCACCCTGCACGACGATCCGCGCTTCGGTGCCCTGGTGAAGGCATTGGGACTTCCAGAATGAACTTCATCCCTGGACCCAAACGCCGCAACGTGATCCGCAGGGCCGGGCTGTCGCTGGCCGGCGCATGGCTGGCCACGCCATGCTGGCGGATCCGCGCATCAAGCCCCGCCTGGCCGATTACGGCTTCGTCCGCTACTGGCGCGAAAAGGGATGGCCGGCCGGTTTTCGGCCACTCGGCGAGACGGACTTCGGTTGCGGACTCGACCCGGTCGAGGCTCGCTGAACCGGCCTTGTTCGCCGAACGGCAGGTCGCCGCGCGTGCGTCGCCGCGCAGCCGGTCGATGCCGAGGGAAATTCATCCGCGTTCGCAGGGCCATGACCGCAAGACCAAGCCGCCGCCTTCGTTTTCAGTGGCAGGTCACGGGCGCGGTGCCGACCGGAAATGTCGAAGGGGCGCCGCCAGCGCCCGGGCGTGCCTTGCGGCGGCGTGATGCGAAACCGACCGGCGCGGCTCAGGCGGTATGCGATTCGGCGTCGATGCCGCTATCGCTCTCGGACTCCTCGATCGGCGGGAAGAGCTTGACGGCGGCAGCGGGCGCGACCGGCCGGCCCAGATGAAAGCCCTGCAACTCGTCGCAGCCGATGCTGCGCAGGAACACGGCCTGTTCTTCGGTCTCGACGCCCTCGGCGGCCACCTTCATGCGCAGCTGGTGGCCCATCACCACGATCGTCTGCGCGATCGCCGCATCGTCTTCGTTGCCGGGCAAGCTGCGTACGAAGCGCTGGTCGATCTTGAGCTTGTCGACCGGAAACTGTTTCAGGTAGGCGAGGCTTGAATAGCCGGTGCCGAAATCATCCAGGGAGAGCTTCGTACCGAGGCTCTTGAGTTCGGCGAGTGCTTTCCTGACCCGGTCGACGTTTTCCATGAGCGAGCTTTCGGTGAGTTCGATGCTCAGCACGCTGGCGGGCAGGTCGTGCTGGCGCAGCGTATTGCGGATCTGCTCGGTCAGCCCCGGGCGCTGCAGTTCCTGCGCCGAAACATTGACCGCGATTTCAAAATCGCGATGGCCCTGGTCGAGCCAGGCGCGCGCCTGCCGGCAGGCCTCGTCGATCACCCAGCGTCCGATCTCCGGCATCATGCCGAGGGTTTCGGCGATCGGAATGAAGCGCGCCGGATCGACGCGGCCAAGTTCCGGGCTGATCCAGCGCAACAGTGCCTCGAAGCCGGTGAGGACGCCTCCGGTCGCATCGTGCTGCGGCTGGTAATGGAGTTCCATTTCGCCGTGCTCGACGGCGCTGCGCAGGGCGCGGCCGAGGACGAGCCGGCTCTCGGTGTCTTCCATCTCCTCGACGGAAAACTCGCGCGCGCAATCCTTGCCCTGGCGCTTGGCGCGATTCATCGCCGCTTGCGCCCGACTGAGCAGGTCCTGGGCCTCCATCCCGTGTTCGGGTGAGTGGCTGATGCCGACGCTGGCGGAAAGGCTCAGGCGGTAGTCATTGCTGTCGATCGGCAGGGCGACCGCTGTCCTGAGGGCTTCGGCCAGGGCCAGCACGGACTCGCGATCAGGACTGGCGATCGCGATCGCAAACTCGTCCCCGGCAAAGCGCGCGACATGGCCTTTGCCGGCCAGGGCTTCGCGCAACCGGCTGGCGACGCGGCGCAGCACGTCGTCGCCGATGAAATGCCCCATGAATTCATTGACCACCTGGAAGCGGTCGAGCCCGATCAGGAGCACCCAGACGGCCTCCGCCGATTCGGCCAGCAGCGCGGAAAGCGCGCGCTCGAAGACCACGCGATGAGGCAGGCCGGTCACGGCATCATGGCTGGCCGCGTGGGCGAGGTCGACCTCGGCCTGGAGGCGGTCGGTGACGTCCTGCCCGACCGCGAACGCCTTGCCGTCGGGGCCGACGACGGATGCCCAGCAGAGCCAGCGATAGCTGCCATCCTTGCACAGGAAGCGGTAGGTGACCCCACTGACCCGCCGCGCCATCGAGGTCGTCAGGGTGCACGAACATCGTGTAGGGGTGCGAGGTCAGTTCGAATTCGCTGAACCCGGTCAGGCGGGTGAACGCGGGGTTGGCCTGCACGATGCGCTGCGATTTCGTGTCGAAGACACAGTAGATCTCCAGGGAAAGATCGAAGAATCCATCGCGCTGGCGCACGCGTTCGATCAGTTGCGCGCTTTCGATGGCGATGGTCGTGATCGTGAGCATCTGGTCGATGCAGTCCAGTTCGTAGGCACTGGGTTCGCGGACCTCGCGGTAATAGACGGCAAACGTTCCCAGGCTCTGTCCATTGCTGCCAAAAACCGGCGTCGACCAGCAGGCGAGCAGACCATGTCCCAGGGCAAGATCCTTGTAATCGATCCACAGCGGATCGGTTGCAATGTCGGCGACGACGATCCTTTCGCGTCGCCACAGTGCAGTGCCGCATGATCCCGCGTCGGCGCCGATCGCGACACCGTGTATGGCTGCGTTGTAGGAATCAGGCAGGTTTGGCGCCGCGCCATGCGCGATGGTCCTTCCATCCGGGGCCAGCAGCAGGATCGAGCAAATCGCACCGGGATTGAGTTCCTCGTGTAGCAGCGCGATCAGGGCGAGGTTGTCTTTCAGTGGATGCTGCGCGGCGATTCCGGTCAGGACCTCGCGATGGCCTTCGTTCATGCGCTCGACATGATGGCGCGCAGTGACATCGGCAAACGAAATGCGTACGCCATGGGGACTCGGCCGGATCGTGCTCTCGACCCAAGGGTGCTGGGCATCCCAGCGTGTCTGCAGGGTCGTCGGACGCTGGCTCTCCATTGCAATCGAGGCCGAATACCGCAGCGAATCGCCGACTCCCGAGGGAAACGCGTTCCAGACGACCGAGCCGACCAGTTCATCGGTGCCGCAGCCGAGGAATTCCGCCGCGCCCGCGCCCATGTGCGTGCAGCGCCAGTCGGTATCGAGAGTCAGGCCGGCGTCCGCGGCTGCATCGGCGGTGCTGTCGAACCCGGCATTGTCATGCGTCTGTCCCAAGACACTGTCCCTATTGTGACGGCTTGCGTAGCGAAAAACCGGATTGCGCTAGCAGCCCGGCCTCCCCGGACAATGCAATTTATCCCTAGTTTTCATGAAGCACAAATAGTTTCGACGCATGGCAAGAGCCGGCACCCTGAATCCTGTGTGGTGGCCGCAGCCAGATCCTGCAGTATCGAGGGCTGCGGGTTTGCGTGGTGCAAACCATTGAAGTTGCTTCCGCTTGAATGGCCGGGTCGCAGGTTCTGTCTGGAATGTCTCAACCGGGGCGGACCCTGTCCGGAGGCGAGGGTACTACCAGCCCTGCAGTTCTTCGTCGATATGCATGTTGGGCTCATGCGCATGGATCTGCTTGTAACGGCCGCTGTAGAAAATCAGCGGCCTTGCTTCCGGTCCCTGCCAGAGGTGCTCGATTTCCGCGATATAGAGGAAGTGATCGCCTGCAGCATGCACGTCAACCACGCGCGCGACTATCTGGGCCAGACTGTCGGGCAGCAACGGCGTGCCTTGCCATGCATGGAATTCGGGAGTCAGCCCGGGAACCGGATTGCCGGCGAAATGCAGCCCCAGGTCCAGTTGCGCTTCGGTCAGAAAACTCACGCCGTAGCGGTCGCCGACGCCCAAATGATGAATCACGCTTGATTCCTTGCGCAGCGAAACAAGGACGAGAGGCGGATCAGCCGAAACCGACAGGAAGGAGTTCACCGTTATTCCGGCCGGGCTTGCCCCGCGCAGGAAGGTGACCACGGCTACGCCGGTCGAGAACTTTCCCATCACCCTGCGAAAAATCTGGGAATCCCGGGTGGCGGCGCTCGGAGGGGTCTGCATTCAGAAAGTCCCGGCGTAGCCTATGACCGGCCTGCGGGTACACGCAGCCGCCGCCAATCCAGCCCCGTCATTCCACGGTCACCGACTTGGCCAGGTTGCGTGGCTGGTCGACATCCGTGCCGCGCAAGACGGCGACATGGTAGGCGAGCAACTGCAGCGGCACGGTAAATACCGCGGGAGCGATCAGGTTGCCGCCCGATTTGATCTTGATGACGGCGCCGCGCAGGCCGTCGCCATCGATCTCGACGTCTTCATCTGCGACGACGAAAAGCTCGCCGCCGCGTGCGCGCACTTCCTCGAGATTGGACTTGAGCTTTTCGAGCAACTGGTTGTTCGGCGCGACCGCGATGACCGGCATGTCCTCGTCGACCAGGGCCAGCGGACCGTGCTTGAGTTCGCCGGCCGGATAGCCCTCGGCGTGGATGTAGGAGATCTCCTTGAGCTTGAGTGCGCCTTCCAGGGCGACCGGGAAATTCACCCCGCGGCCGAGGAACAAGGCATGGTGCTTGTTGGTGAAGCGCTCGGCGAGCCGGGCGATTTCCGGCGCGCGCTCGAGGGCGTCGGAGATGCGGCGCGGCAAGGTGGCGAGATCGTCGACCAGTCGCGTGTAGCGTGCGTCCTCCAGGCCATTCATGCGCGCGAGTTCGAGCACGAGCAGGGCGAGTGCGGCGAGCTGGGTGGTGAAGGCCTTGGTCGAGGCCACGCCGATCTCCGGGCCCGCGCGGGTCATCAGAACGAGGTCCGATTCGCGGACCAGGCTGGATTCCGGGACATTGCAGATCGCCAGCGACCCGAGGTAACTATGCTGCCTGCCCTCGCGCAGCGCCGCTAGCGTATCGGCCGTTTCGCCGGACTGGGAGATGGCGAGGAAAAGGCTGTCCGCCGGCACCACGGCCTGGCGGTAGCGGTATTCGCTGGCGACCTCGATGCTGCACGGGATCCCGGCCAGGCCCTCGAGCCAGTAGCGTGCGACCATGCCGGCGTGATAACTCGTTCCGCAGGCGACGATCTGCACATGGCGCACGCGCCGCAACAGTTCGTCGGACTTCACGCCGAAGATGTTCGGCATGATGCGTCCGTTCGCGATGCGCCCCTCGAGAGTGTCGGCGACGGCGCGCGGCTGCTCGAATATTTCCTTGAGCATGTAATGGCGGTATTCACCGCGCTCGACCGCATCGGCCGACAGTTCGCTGGTGATTATGCGACGCTCGACCGGCTGCTCGTTCGCATCGTAGACCTGCACGTCGGAGCGGGTGATCTCGACGACGTCGCCTTCCTCGAGGTAGCTGAACTGGTTGGTGACCTTGATCAGGGCCTGCACGTCAGAACCGAGGAAGTTCTCGCCGATGCCGATGCCGACGACCAGCGGACTGCCGCGGCGGGCTCCGATCACGTGGCCAGGCTCGTCACGACTCATCACCGCGATGGCAAAGGCCCCGTGCAGGCGCCGGATCGCGGCTTGCACGGCGGCCCGCAGGCCCAGGCCCTGTGAGCAGAAATGGTGGACGAGATGGACGATGACCTCGGTATCGGTGTCGGAGT
>DAIMYT010000148.1:0-8630 GCA_036734345.1 Dokdonella sp.
GCCTTCGTCGGCGAAGCCGTGCCGAAGGAGAAAACCGGCAGCGCCATGGGTCTGCTCGGCACGACGTCGGCGATCGGCACGGCGCTCGGACCTTCGCTCGGCGGCATCCTGATCGATCTCTTCGGCTGGCCGGCGCTGTTCCTCGTCAACGTGCCGCTCGGGCTGGTCGCCGTGCTGCTGGTCGGTCGCCATCTGCCGGCCGACCGCGCCTCTTCGCCCGCCCGCCCGGGGCGGTTCGACCTGCCCGGTACGCTGTTGCTCGCCCTGACCCTGGCGGCCTACGCGCTGGCCCTGACCCTCGGCCGCGGCCATCCTGGCGTGCTCAATGCGGCCCTGCTCGCGACCGCGCTGGCAGGCGGCGTCCTTTTCGTGCTCGCCGAATCGCGGGTGGCATCGCCCCTGATACGGCTGGCCCTGTTCCGCAATCCGCTGCTCGGCGGCGGATTCGCCAGCAGCGCCCTGGTCACGACCATCGTCATGGCGACCCTGGTGGTCGGGCCGTTCTACCTGACTGCTGCATTTGCACTCGACGCGGCCGGCGTCGGACTGGTCATGTCGACCGGACCGATCGTCGCCGCGCTGACCGGCTTTCCCGCCGGCCGCCTGGTCGATCGCTTCGGCGCCGATCGGATGGTCGTCGCGGCCCTGGTAGTGATGGTGGTGGGCACGGCCCTGCTGGCAGCGCTGCCGGCGCAATTGGGCATCGCCGGCTATGTCGTGCCGCTGCTGCTGGTCACCGGCGGCTATGCCGCATTCCAGACCGCCAACAACACCGGGGTGATGAAGGACGTCGCGCTGGACCAGCGCGGCCTCGTATCGGCCCTGCTCAACCTTTCGCGCAACCTCGGCCTGATCACCGGCGCCTCGCTGATGGGCGCGGTGTTCGCGCTCGGTTCGACCCTCGGCAACGGCTCGGGCACGCCCGCCAGCGCGGCGCAAAGCGGCCTGCACCTGACCTTCGCCTGCGCGACCGCGCTGGTTGTCCTCGCGCTGGTCGTCACCCTGGCCTGCCGCGCCGCGGCGCGGCGCCACTGATTGCCGACGAATCCTGGAGCGTGCGATGAGCGCCAGCATCCATTCGCGAATCCTCGCCGGCATGGCCTGGGCAGCGCTCGCCGCCGGTACCGCCGCGGCGGGCGAGGGGCGAGTCACCGGTCCGTCGCGTTGCGAAGGCAGCGCGACCGCCGGCATGGCGATGCCGACCGCAGCCGATCCGTATCCGTTGATGGCTGCGGGTTGGGGTCCCGAAGCGGGCAAGGGCCTGATGGCCAGCCGTTGGGCCGAGGACTGGAGCGGTATGCGGGCGGCGGGCCGGGCGCCGGCATTCAAGGCGATGCCCCTCGCCGGCCAGGCCAGCCTGAGCCTGAGCGCCGAACTCCGGCTTCGCCACGACCAGTTCGACAACCCGCTGCAGAACACAGGCCGCGACTTCGCGCGCAGTCTGCTTCGCGGCGTCGTCGGTGCGGATCTGCGCTTCGATGAAACCCTGCGTCTTTTCGGCGAAGTGGCGACCGGCCAGGTCGGCGGGGGTCCGCGGGCCGTCGGCGCCAACTTCCGCAACGAGGCCTCGCTGCAGCAATTGTTTGCCGATGTGCGCAGCGACGCGGGCCCGCTCCTGGTCGGCGTGATGGTCGGTCGCCAGGAATTCGCCGACGGTCCGCGCCAGCTGCTCAGCCTTGGCGACGGCTCGAACCTCCACCGCAGCTGGAACGGCATCCGTGGTTATGTCCATGGCCCGCGGCTGCGCGTCGGCGCCTTCGACCTGCGCGCCACCGCGCTGGAGCGCGGCGCCTTCGACGATGGCGTGCGCAGCGACGAACGCCTGCAGGGCATCAACGCGAGCTTCATCCTCGGCGCGGGCGCGGGGCCCAACACGTACTTCGAGCCGTTCTGGTACCGCACCGGCAAGCCCGACCTGCGCATCGGCGACAGCGTCGGTGCGGATGACCGCGACACTTTTGGCGCGCGAGTTTGGAGCCGGCATGGACGCCTGCGCCATGACTGGACCCTGGCCGTGCAGCGCGGCCGCTTCGATGGCCGCCGCGTCCACGCCTGGGGCCTGTTTGCCGTGCAAAGTTTCGAGCTGATGGAAAACGGCTGGAAGCCGCAGTTGACCGCGCATGTCGACATCGCTTCGGCGGGTCGCGCCGACGCCGCAGCGGCGAACGGATTCAATCCGCTGTACGCGAGTTCCGGCTATCTCGGCGAAGGCCAGTTCCTGGCCCTGAGCAACCTGCTCATGGTCGCGCCCGGGTTCGCCATCCAGCCTGGCGCGACGACCCGCCTGACGATTGAAGCCGGAATCGCCCGTCGCCTCGACGCATCGGCGCCGGTCCTCGCCGGCGGCCTGCGCGCCTATCCGGGTACCGGCGAGGTGGGCGGCCACGCTATCGGTTCGCTGCTTCGAGCGGCGGCAACCTGGTCGCCCACGGCGCGCACGACATTGTCCCTGAACATCGAACAGCTCCACGCCGGCGCCGTGCTGCGCAGCGCCGGCCTTGCGTCGGCCCGCTACATCGCCGTCGGCGCGACCTGGCGATATTGATTTCCTGCTTCCGGAATCGCCCGCACTTTACCCAACCGAGGACACCACCCATGCAAGCCCGACTCAATTTTTTCCATCACGGCCGCGAAGCGATGCAGGCCATGGCCGGACTCGAAACCCGGATCGCACAGTCCGGCCTCGAACCCGCCCTGCTCGAACTGGTCCGCCTGCGCGCGTCGCAGATCAACGGCTGTGCCTACTGCCTGGACCGGCACACCAGCGATGCCCTCAAGGCCGGCGAGAGCGCGCGCCGCCTCGGCACCTTGCCGGCCTGGCGCGAGTCGCCGTTCTTCGACGAGCGCGAACGCGCCGCCCTCGAATGGACCGAGGCGCTGACCCTGGTCGCCGCGCGCGGCGTGACCGACGAGGTGTGGGAGCGCGTGCATCCGCACTTCGACGAGGGCGAACTGGTGGACCTGACGCTAGCCATCAATACGGTCAATGCCTGGAACCGCTTCGCCATCGGTTTCCGCAAGTTGCCGGTTTGACGGGCGGCCGAACGCGGGCCGGCAGGGGCTGGCGCAATCGATTGGATATTCCGAAAATGTCCGTGCACGGGAGAACGTCATGAAGTGGATCGTCCGCTTGTCTGCTGTCCTGGTAGTCGTGGTCGCGACCATCGTGCTTTACGCGGTGGCGACGGCACGCAGAGCAGAAAATCCGGTGGGCTTCGAAGCGGTGCAGGCGGCTGCCCCGGATGGCCGGCCGATGGCACTCGGCATCTGGTATCCGACCTCGGGTTCGCCGCGGCCGACGACCCTGCTCGGCGCGACCCTGCTCAAGGTCGCGCCGGCAGGTCCGGTACTCGGCAGCGCCTTGCCGCTGGTGGTGATCTCGCACGGCAATGGCGGTGGCGTGGCCAGCCATGTCGACCTCGCCATGGCCCTGGCGAGCGCGGGCTATGTGGTCGCCGCGCCGATGCATCCGGGCGACAATTTCGCCGACCAGAGTGCCGCGGGTTCGCCGACGCTTTTCAGCGACCGCGCGCGCCAGCTTCGCGCGAGCATCGACTACATGCTCGACCACTGGCAGGGCCATGACCACATTGATGCGACCCGCGTGGGCGCCTTCGGCCTCTCCGCGGGAGGCTTCGCCGTGTTGACGCTGATAGGCGGCAAGCCCGACATGGCCTCGATTGCGACCCATTGCGCGGCGCATCCGGAATTCGTCTGCGCGGTTCTTCGGCATTCTGGCTCCGGACTCCTGAAGGTCCCGGTGGAAGACGTTGGCGAATTCGCGGCGGACCCGAGGATCAAGGCCGCGGTTGTCGCCGCCCCCGGGCTCGGATTCACCTTTGCATCGGACGGACTGGCCGGCGTGGGCGTGCCCGTGCAGCTGTGGAGCGGCGAACTGGACCAGACCGTTCCCTATGCCAGCAATGCCGGCATCGTCCGTGCCGGGCTCGGCGCGCATGTGGAATACCATGAGGCGAAAGGCGCCGCGCATCTCTCGTTCCTGTCGCCCTGCGGTTTGCTCAAACCGCCGGCGGTTTGCACCGATGCGCCCGGATTCGATCGCGAAAAATTCCACGCCGCCATGAACGCGGACGTGATCCGGTTCTTCAACGCGCACTGGTGAGCGAGGCGGCGAACCATGGACTCGCCTGAACTTGCCGCGGCCGAACTGGAGTGGCCGCTGCCCGCCTGCGGGTCGAGAACGAGGCTGCGCAGCCTGCGTAGCGACGACCTCGCCGCGTTCCAGGCCTATCGCAACGACGCCGAGGTGGCGCGCTACCAGGGATGGCAGCCAATGGCCGAAGCGGACGCCGCCCGCTTCATTCGCTCCATGACGGCAGTGCGTGGCGCGAAGCTCGGCGCCTGGATCCAGCTCGGCATCGCGGCGCGCGCGGGCGACACCCTGATCGGCGACATCGGCCTGTTCCTTGCCGACTCCGGGCAGCAGGCCGAAATCGGTTTCTCGTGTTCGCGCGCGTACCAGGGACAAGGCCTTGCTTCGGAAGCAGTGGGCCTGCTGCTGCAGCTGCTGTCACGGCACTCGGACTGCCGCGTCGTTCGTGCCGTCGTCGACGCGCGCAACGAGCGCTCGATCCGCCTGCTCGAACGACTGGAATTTGCCAGGGCCGGTGAGCACCAGGCCGACTTTCGCGGCGAACCCTGCGTTGAGTTGACCTATGTCCGGCAGCTGCATCCGGATCCTGCCGACACGCCGGTGCAGGACCCGGTGGGTGCGTCCCCGCCATGAATCCGGCGGGGGGAATTCTTCTCCCGGCAGGAGCAAACATCTGGCGGCACGCGCCGCGCTGGCCCGGTCCCGGCAAGCCTGATGCAGGTGCGTGCTTAACGACCGGATTACCCGGGCAAGGCTAGACTTCGCCGCGGCTTGCCGAACCGTCGCCCTAATCGCACATGCATGCGTCCGGCCCTCCACCCAGCTCCCCACTCAAGAAACCGGAGTGATCCTTGACCCGACCGCGCATGGCCCTGCTGCTCGCACCGATCTTTTTCCTGGCTTCGACAACCCTCGTCGCCGCGCCCGAGGGCAACGAGATCCCCGACGCCTACGCGACGTCCGCAACGAAGATCACGCTGGGCGATGGTCGTGCGCTCAACCTGCGCTGTGCAGGGAAGGGCGAGCGGGTCGTTCTCTTCGAAGCGGGCACCAATGCGGACTCCTCGGCCTGGTTTCGCGTCCTGCCGCTGCTTGCGGGCACCGCACGCGCCTGCGCCTACGATCGTGCCGGTTACGGCTTCAGCGATGCCGGGCCGATGCCACGCGATCTCGAGGCCGATGTGGCGGACCTGCACGAACTGATCCGTGCCGCCAGGTTGCCGCTGCCACTCGTTCTGGTCGGGCATTCACTGGGCAGCAACATCGTTCGCCAGTACGCCATCCGCCATCCGCATGATGTCGCCGGCATGGTGCTGGTCGATCCGCCCGAACAGGGCGAGGAAGCGGCGATGCCCGTGCAGTGGAAGCGCGAGGATGCCGCGTTGCGCGAGAAGCGCGATGCATTCCTGATCGCGTGCGAGCAGTCCGCCCAGGCCGGAACCCTCATGCCGGGCTGCCTGCGCGCAGCACCGCCGTGGATGGGAGCGCGCGTCGCCGCCGCGGTCAGTGCGAACAAGTCCAGGCCGGATTACTGGCGGACCCTGCACTCGGAACTCTCGGCGAACCAGCGTCTCTTCGCCGAACCCGTGCCTGACGACGAGCGCTACGGCGACATCCCGCTCATCCTGCTCGCTGCCGATACGCCGTACGACGGCGTTGCCGACGACGTGCGCACTGCCCTCGAACAGGCGCGCGCGCAGACCCGGCAGCGCATCCTTTCGGCCTCGACCACCAGCAGGCGCATCGACGTGCCCGGCGCATCGCACGATATCCAGCTCGACCGGCCCGAGGCCGTCGCCTCGGCGGTGCGCGAGATGTTGCATCAGCCATAGGCCGCTCCGCGCGGTCATTCGTCGCGAACGCTTTTCAATCGTTCCCGCGCGAGTTGTCGCAAGACCATGCGTTGCTGCGCATTGAACGGAGCACTCCTGCGGCAGTATCTCAGCACCAGCACGTCGTCCTGCGATTCGCCGAGGATGCGCGCCTGGTGGCCGAGCTCATGGGCGAGGTGATGTAGGCCGGGTTGAAGTTCGGCCAGGATCGAATCCTGCTCCTTGAGCCGGCGCAGGCGTCGTCGGTAGATGTGCCAGCTGGCGTCCCGATCGGGATGCTTCCTCGCGCGCCGGTGCGCTTTCTCCAGGCGCCGCTCGCCGCGCTGTATCGCCCTGATCACGTCTCGCGGATGGACCGTCTTCCAGTCCAGCAACGCCACGCGCTTGATGACGGCGAAGAGGCGACGGCGGCGCGCGGCAAATCCGGAATCGCGCGCCAACGCACGATCCATGGCCAGGTCCCGGTGCACGAGCGCGGATGCCCGTGCTTCGCGCAGGGTCTTGCGGATCGGCGCGGCCGCACCGATGGCGAAGCGGTCGATCGCATCGACCAGCGCCTGCGTATCGCGCAGCGACGACAGGCCACGGCACAGGCGCCCGAGTTCGTCGTCGATCCGGTCCACGCGGGAGTCGAGCGCAGCCGAGCCCAGGGCGAGCGTCGCCCGCGTGCGACGCAGGCACTTGCGCGCCTGATGGACGCCATCGTGAAGTTCCGCACCCTGCCGCGCGAGGTGCAGCTCGGCCAGCCGCAACTGTTCATGGGCAAAGGCTTGCAGCCGCGCACCCAGCGACGGCTTCAAGCCAGGTTCCGCGCACGGCAGCTTGACCATGGGGATCATCAGGGCGGAGACAACATCTCCAGTCAGCCCAAGCTACTCCGCCGCTGCGCCCGGGCATTGACCCAGGTCAAGCGGTCCCCGTGGGGCGCGAGCGCGGTCGGGTCTCCAGGCCACTGGTCGAGTCGCTGCTGGTGCCGCTTTACCCCGACCGAGCCGACGCTCGCAGGACTAGCGGATGCGCGCCTTGTCTGACGAATGCGGGGCCCTGGCACGCAGGACCAGCATGCCGGTCACCGCCAGAAGCACGAGCAGCAAGGCGAGCATTCCGCGCCCGCTCGTCGGCAACTCCCTTGCTGGCACCGCGGGCTCGCCGAGCGCCTGCATGGAGACATTGTCGTGATAGGCGGCGGCATCAAACGTGAAGAAGCTGCCCTGCTTGAACGCCAGCGTGATGGCCCCGGAAGCGGCCGTGATCACGCCGGAAAACGGCTGCCACTGGAACTGGAATACTTCGTTGTTGGCAAGGTCGGTGCGCTCGATCTTGTCGACGAGCTGGTCCTGGGGACGCAGGCCCTGGTCGATGATGCTGTCATCGACCACGCCATCGTAGGCGACGACCTCCCACCACGTGGCATTGCCTGCGGCATTGCCGGTGACGCCGCCGCTCCACTGTCCGCTGATGCGGTACTGGCGTCCCGGCTGCACGGCGATCTGCTGGTAGATGCCGCCATGTGCGTTGCCGGCGCCGCTGCCCTTCTTCTGCGAGTGCGAGGTCGTGCCGGCATAGGGGCAGGGGGTCGGTACCCAGATATCGCAGTCGTTGGAATGCAGCCAGACCCCATTCCAGAATGAGGTAGGTGGCGCGGACCAGACAGTCCAGCCGGACAGTCCGGCCTCGAAATCGCCATTGACGACAAGCTCCTGGGCATTTGCAAGCTGGCATGACAGGATCAGCCAAAGGCCGAGGCAGTACAGTGAGCGCATGTTTGTCTCCTGGTGAAGAACGGCTTCGGACAAGTGACGCACGGCCACCGCGGATCATTCGGCAATGACGTGTCCGGACGCCATTGTCCATGCACGATCCAGCGCGCAACAGTTGCGGCGTGTGGCAACTCCCCAATCCGCAGACGAGGCGCACCGCTTGAATGTAGCGTGTTTGCCCGGCGCTTTCGACTTGCGAACCGGCTTGTCGAAATCGTGCAAGCTCATTCGTCATCGGAATGAAGGGACCGGATATACCCGGTATCAATCGTCGCTCAGGTTAACTGTTGCCTGCAGTCGCAACCCGACATTCGTCCATTCGGAGCCATTCATGAGAAACATCCTGCTCGCAGCGGCCAGCGCCATTTGCTGGGTTCCGGCCTTCGCCGCGCCGGCCACCTACACGATCGACCCGATGCATACCTATCCCAGTTTCGAAGCCGACCACATGGGCATCTCGACGTGGCGCGGCAAGATGAACCAGACCACCGGCGCGATCACGTTCGACAAGACCTCCGGACAGGGTATCGTGGACGTGACGATCGACCTCGCCAGCATCGATTTCGGACTGGACGCGCTCAACACCTGGGCCAAGGGGGGCGAATT
The DNA here is from genome assembly GCA_036734345.1 of Dokdonella sp. Lineage (GTDB taxonomy): Bacteria > Pseudomonadota > Gammaproteobacteria > Xanthomonadales > Rhodanobacteraceae > Dokdonella. The sequence goes on from DAIMYT010000148.1 coordinate 8,313, forward strand.
CTTCGATGTCGCGAAAAATCCGCAGGCCCGCTTCAAGGGCCGGCTCACCGGGCTGGTAGCCGGTGCCGGCCATGCGCAGGCGGTGGGCGAACTGACCCTGCACGGCGTGACCCGGCCGCTGGTCCTGCAGATCGACTCGTTCAAATGCGTCGAGCATCCGGTATTCAAGCGCGACTACTGCGGGGCTGATGCTACCGCTACATTCAAGCGCGACGATTTCGGTCTCGATGCCGGCAAAGCCTACGGATTCCGCATGGACGTCAACCTGCGCATCCAGGTCGAAGCGCTGATCGATGGCGAGACGTCGACCGGGGCCGG
>DAIMYT010000149.1:0-8629 GCA_036734345.1 Dokdonella sp.
GCGACACGGCCTACGCCTTCCATGGCGGCCAGTGGCATACGATCGATGCGATCCTCGAGGCGGTGGCCGGCCACGGCGTGCGTCATGTCTGCGTGACCGGCGGCGAGCCGCTGGCGCAGAAGCGCTGCCTGGTGCTGCTCACGGAACTTTGCGAGGCCGGTTACGAGGTGTCACTGGAAACTTCGGGCGCGCTCGACATTTCCGAGGTCGATGCGCGCGTGCGCCGCGTCGTCGACCTGAAGCCGCCCGGTTCCGGCGAAGTCGCGCGCAATCTGTGGAGCAACCTCGATCACCTCAACGCGCGCGACCAGCTCAAGTTCGTGCTCGCCGATCGCGCCGACTACGACTGGGCCGTGGCCAGGATGCATGAGCACGACCTGGCGGCGCGCTGCCCGGTGCTGTTTTCGCCCGTGCACGGCAAGCTGTCGCCACGCGATCTGGCCGACTGGATCATCGAGGACCGGTTGCCTGTGCGATTCCAGATGCAGTTGCACAAGCTGCTCTGGGGCGAGTCGCCGGGGCATTGAGCGGCAAGCCGGGAATCGGGAGTGGAGAATGGGGAGTGGAAAAAGCGATCGGTCGGCGACCGCTGCACTACTGGTGCGCGATCGCACGGTTTGGCGCTTCCTGAAAATGAACGGTGTCGGCAATTCTTGACTCATACGACTCGGCATGAATAAAGCATCCAAGAAACCGGCTGTCATCCTGGTGTCGGGTGGCATGGATTCTGCCGTCACCCTCGCACTCGCGCGCGAAAGCGGTTTTGCCTGCCATGCGCTCAGCGTCGCCTATGGCCAGCGCCATTCCTCGGAGCTGGCCGCCGCGGCAACCATCGCGCGCTCGCTGGGTGCGGTCGCACACAAGACCGTGGCCATCGACATGCGCCTGATCGGTGGTTCGGCATTGACTGCCGACATCGACGTGCCGGAACAGGGCGGGGCGGGCATTCCGGTCACCTACGTGCCGGCGCGCAACACGATCATGCTGTCGATTGCCCTCGGCTGGGCGGAGGTGCTGGGCGCCTCGGATATTTACTGTGGCGTCAATGCAGTGGACTATTCCGGCTATCCGGATTGTCGCCCCGTCTTCATCGAGGCATTCGAGCGCCTGGCCAACCTGGCGACGAAATCCGGCGTCGAAGGCGCCGGCATCCGCGTGCACGCGCCGCTCATGGCCATGAGCAAGGCCGACATCGCGCGCGCGGGCGCCAGGCTCGGCATCGATTTCGCCGCGACCGTCTCCTGCTACCAGGCCGATGCCGAAGGGCGCGCCTGCGGCCACTGCGATGCCTGCCGCCTGCGAGCGGAAGGATTCGCCGCCGCCGGAATCGACGACCCGACGCGCTATCGTTGAATCGAATATGCCGTTAAACTTCGCGGTTCGCGTGCAGCGCGCCCGACCGGCAGTGTCGAAAACCGGAAGCGGGTCAGGCACGAGAGGCATTCTGTCGCTATTGGTAGGAAGCGGCTTCAGCAGCGATGCTCTTTTCCGCAATCGGAAATGCATCGCAACTGGCGCCGCGTCCTGAAGTTGCGTGAAAGGTGATTGATTCCAGGCTTCGATGCATGTCGTCGCAGCCCGGACCCTCACCCCTTGCCCTCTCCCGGGGGGAGAGGGGGAGTGATCGGTTTGAGGCTTCGATGCATTTCGTCGCAGCCCGGACCCTCACCCCTTGCCCTCTCCCGGGGGGAGAGGGGGAGTGATCGTCGCGCTTTGCGCGACGGCGGTATTTGATTGGAGCGGGGGCCGTTAGCTCAGCGGTAGAGCAGTGGACTTTTAATCCATTGGTCGAAGGTTCAAATCCTTCACGGCCCACCATTTCGCGCCCTTGTCCAGTGGTGGTCTATGCCTGCGGGCCGGGCCCGAACGCCGGGACGCACCCTGCACGCCGCTGCCAGCCGGCCTCGCATGGCAGGTCCTATGGTTGGTATGCAACCGGGCGGACCATGCCCTCGACGACATCGCGTGCCCACGATGGCGGTCTCGCTACGTAACATGTTGCTAGTTTTCCAGGCGGAATGCCGCTCTGCAATCGCCTTGCGGATGCCAGTGCCCGATTCACAGCCATCCACTTCGCGTTGCCACTGCACGGTCTTCCGCGCGCGGTCTCCTGCTACGCAGGATAGCCTCTGGCATCCCTCTTGCCTGCATGAACAGGTGGCTGGGCCGTGATTCACCGCGCTTGCGCGACCGATGCCGGTCGCGGTTACAGGAGGAGAGGGCCGCGCCATGTGCGCGGCTCAATTGCGTCCCAGGCCATGCCGGTAGACGAGCTGGCCGCCGAACCATCCCGCGGCAACCAGAACGACGAATGCGACGATAGAGAGCGAGATTGCAAGGGGATCCGGCGCGACCAGCCTGATTCCGTCGCTGCGCAGGTACAAGCTGGTCGCGTAGAGGCACCAGGCGATCATGACCAGCAGCATGTGGCGATTCAGGTCGGCATTGGCCGGGTGTTGCGGACCCACCTTGAGCAGTTCGACGAAGCCGCTGCCCATGGCGGCGATGGCCATGATCGTGCCGATGACCAGCAGCATGCCCGCCAGCTGCCAGGCGGGCTCGCCCCAATACAGGCTGGCCAGGTCGGCTGCGCTGGCCAGCGACCAGCAGGCTATCGGAAAGTGCACAAGGGCCGGGTGCAGGGGATGTCTCATGGCGACGGGCATTCAGGCCAGGGCAACGCTCAGCAGGGTCAGGAAACCGGCGACGGCAACGCCGGCGTGCACGAATACGATGGCCTTCGGGGCGACGGTCCCGCGCAGGTGCATCGAGGCGAGGTAAAAGCCACCGAGGGCGGCGACGATGAGGATTCCCAGCGCAGCCGTGACTCGCGCCGGTGGCGCACCCTGCAACACGATCATCACCAGCAGCACCAGCCCGGTAGCACCGAGCAGGGCATGGCCGATCGAAAGTACCCAGGGCGCCAGCTTGCCGCGCAGCACGTGCGAAGCGAGGATGAGGCCGCCGACGGCGGCGATGGCGAAGACGATCAGTGCATAGGTCAACATGGTGGACTCCTTGGCGGGCATGAAGGGGTGAAAGTCGCTGGTGGCTAGGCGTGTTCGGGCGGGTCGTCTTCCGCATCGCGTCGATCCAGCCGCGCAAGCACGCTGGATGTCATGCGCGCGCAACGCGGGCCGAGAAACGGAAACGCTTCACCCAGAGCGGCGGCCATGCTGTCCTGCAAGGCAGCACGCAGCAGGCGTCGCGCGCGGTGCAGGCGCGTCTTGACGGTCTCCGGGCGGATATCGAGGCAACGTGCGGTTTCCTCGATGCTGCATTCCTCGATTTCGCGCAGGACGAAGACGATGCGGAACGGTTCGGGCAGCTGCGCAACGGCGCCTTCGATCAGTTCGCGCATCTGGCCGCGCGTCGCCGCTGCGGCGGGATCCTCGTGGCCGAACCGGGAAGGGAACGGCACGATCTGGGCACCACGCACGCTGGCCGCATCGATCTGTTCGACGTCCACGTGCGTGCGGCGCTGGCGCAATCGGCCGTACGCTTCATTGAGCACGATGCGGGTGAGCCAGGTCAGCACGCTGGCTTCGCCGCGAAACAGGGCCAGGTTCTCGAAGGCGCGGACATAGGCTTCCTGCACCGCGTCCTCGGCCTCGGCGTCGTCGTTGAGCACGCCGCGGGCAACGCGGAACAGGCGCTGGTTGCAGCGCTGCATGATGTAGCGGAACGCGCCACGCTGGCCCGACCCGGCGAGGGCGACCAGTTCCGGGTCGCCCAGCGAGGCATAGTCGATGGCATGCACGGTCTGCTTCATGGTCACGAGAAATCTCCTTCGTTACCCCATCGGATGCACCAGTGCACGCGAGGTTCCCGGAATCGCCCCTCGCAAACGGCAAGCCAACCGCGGGCTTGACGGTCATTGGGCCCCTATTGCCCGCCAATTGCCACATTCCGTCCCGTCAGGCGCCGCCTGCGCGGCGTCTCATGGGGCCATCCAACCAACGGGGACAACGGACATGCAGGTACGCAACTGGACCCAGGGCGTGACATTCAAGGCCATGGGCGTGGGCGTCCTGGCCCTGCTCATGCTGATTCCGCTGGCGCAGGTGCAGAGCCTGACGGCCGAGCGCCAGGGCCTCGAAGGCGAGGCGCGGGCGCGCATTGCCGAGCGCTGGGGTGGCCTGCAGATGGTGGGCGGTCCTGTACTGGTGGTGCCCGTTCGCCATCAGGTGCAAAGCGACAAGGGCTGGATCAGCCAGGACGAATCGAGATACCTCCTGCCCGAACGGCTGGCCGTGAAGGGAACACTCGCCACCGAGGTGCGCCAGTACGGCATCTACGCCACGCCGATCTACACGGCAACGCTGGGCCTGAGCGGGCAGTTCCGCGCCGACGCGCTGGCAGCATTGTCGGCGCTCGGCGGAGAGCCGCAATGGGCCCGCGCGGTGTTGCGCATTCCGGTCTCCGACGTGCGCGGCATCCGCAGCCTTTCGGCCATGAAGATCGATGGCGCGGAAATCGCATTCGGGCCGGGCAGCGAGGGCCTCGGCAATATCACGGCCACCGAAATCGCATGGCCGATCCAGACTGACGGGGCGGCTGTCGATCATGCGTTCGCCTTCGACCTGCGCCTGGCCGGCACGGCCAAACTCAAGTTCCTGCCGCTGGCCCGGGAAACCGACGTGACCCTCTCGGGAAGCTGGTCGGACCCGAGTTTCGCCGGTGCCTTCCTTCCTGATCGGCATTCCGGCGACAAGGCCGGATTCGAGGCGCACTGGCAGGTGCTCGATCTCAATCGCAGCTACGGCCAGCAGGGATCGGTGGCCGAACTGAATGCCTTCACCCTGCAGCAATCGGCATTCGGCGTCGAACTGTTCCAGCCGGTCGGCACCTACCAGCGCAACGAGCGCGCCGGCAAGTACGGCATCCTGTTTATCGCGTTGAGCTTCGTCGCGCTGTTCCTGTTCGAGGCGCTGGGGCGTTGGCGCGTGCATCCGGTGCAGTACCTGATGGTGGGCCTGGCCCTGTGCACGTTCTATGTGGTCCTGCTCGCGCTGTCCGAACAGATCGGATTCGCCTGGGCCTACGCGATCGCCGCCCTCGCCGTGGTGGCTATCATCGCTGGCTACGCGGCGGCGGCCTCGCGCACACGCCGTGCGGGCGCCACGCTCGGCGCCCTGCTGGCGCTGGTGTATGTCCTGCTCTACGGGCTCGTGATCAGCGAGCAGTATTCTCTGCTGATGGGCGCGATCGCGCTGCTGGCCGCCATCAGCGCCCTTATGTACCTGACCCGCCGGGTCGACTGGTACGGCCTCGGCCTCGGCGCGGACAACCCAGCAGGTAGAATGCCGTCATGAACCTGCTTGCCATCGAAACCTCCACCGAATGCTGCTCGGTCGCCCTGAGCTGCAACGGAGAAATCATCTCCCGCAGCCAAGTCGCCCCGCGCAGGCATGCCGAGTTGCTTCTGCCCATGTGCGACGAAGTGCTTGTCGAAGCCGGCGTATTCCGGCGCCAACTCGACGCGATTGCCGTGGGTCGCGGACCCGGCGCCTTCACCGGCGTGCGCCTGGCCATTTCAGCCGCCCAGGGCATGGCGCTCGCGCTCGACTTGCCGGTGATCCCGGTCTCGTCTCTCGCCGCGCTGGCCCTCGATGCGCCCGTCGACAGCCGGATGATCCTCGCGGTCATCGACGCGCGCATGGGCGAGATCTATGCGGGTGCCTTCCGGCGCCGTGACGATGGACTCGTCGAACTTCTCGGCTCCGAAACAGTCGGACCTGCCGACGCGTTGGCCTTGCCGGCCGGCATGAACTGGAGCGTGATCGGCACCGGCTGGGACAGCTACCGAGAGGTCCTGCTCACCCGCATGGGTTCGGGCCCGGCCTGGGCCGAGGGCCAGCGCTACCCCCAGGCCGCCGCCGTCGCGCGGCTCGCCATGCGTGAGCATGTTGCCGGGCATGGCTTGGCGCCCGAGTTGGCGATGCCCGTCTACTTGCGTGACAAGGTGGCTTTCACCACTGAAGAGCGTCAGCGAACCGAAAAATCAAGCGCACCATCCAACCGGTAAATCGCACTGTCGATCAGGCGTGATTTCCTGGCGGCTATTGTCGTTCACCAATGCGGCGCAAGCACAATACCATTCGATTTCTGCTTCAGTTCAATCTCCACGTGCAGGTTCGGACGAAGGAATGGAGCAATTCGTTCGATGGCCTTGGCGATCCGGACTTTTGTTCCTCGAACTTCTGCGCCGAGGAACTCCTTGCGCATCAAGGCCTTGTTGCAGACGAAATCCGGCGATAGAACACAGAAGTAGTAAATCAGTTCTCTTCGCGCAAACTCCTTCCAGTGGTGGGCATGGGTGTGCATGCTTAGGATGTCGAGCGTCGGCAGGCCGCCACCGAAGCCGCGCAGGAAGGCTCCCCAATGCCAAGCGCGTCCACGCAGGGCGTAGTAGTTGGGTGTGGTCACTATGATGCGTGCGCCGGCTTTCATGACTCGATACAGTTCACGCCACATGGTCACGGGATTGAACGTGATGTGTTCGATGATCTCGGTGAACAGGATGATATCGATACTGTCGTCTGGGATTCGACGGAGTGCTTCTGAGCGCTCAAGATTGGGTTCCGCGATTAACTCAATGCCATGTGCCTGGGCAAGTCGCCTGACGTCGGGAATCTCAAACGTGATTGGCAGGTCGACGGCAACGACTTCGAATCCGTCAGTTGCCCAAAGCATTGACTGGTGCAGCCAGTGTGCGCCGAGATCGAGTACCCGCTGCCCTTGCTCACGTGACCAAGTGCGCAGAAATTCTTTCTTTGTCGCCACGAATCGGGGGAAATGCGGGCGCAGGTATTCGAGCGCTGTCTGTCCGTGGGCGGCGAACAATTGTTCGAAGGCCGCAAGCTCCGCCAATCCGCTCCGGTTCATACGTGTGCCGCAGCGAAGTGGCGACTACGAAGGAGGCAAAACGCGCGTTCATCACCGGTATTCGTCGCGGGATCCGAATTCTGCCGATTGCCCACCGTCATGAAATCGAGGACATCCCAGCCGGTGCGATCGAAGATCCGGCGCAGCCCGGCCTCGGAGAAGATCCAGTAGTTGGTCGGATCGTTGTTGGTCTCCGTCGGTGCCACCAGATAGGCCGAGGGAACGGTCTGCAGATCGACGCGTTCGCGATTGAGTTCAGCGGTTCCCTTGGTGCCTGGCGCCGTGTTGTATCGGGTAATCCGAGTGCTAACCACGGCATGGTTGGCGTTCCGCGCAAGGCTCTCAAGCGCGCTGTACGGATTCTTCAGGTGGTAGAGAATGCCGAGAAAGAATGCGAGTCCGTAGTTTTCGCCCGGGAGATCAAACTGAGAGTCGAGATCGACTTCATGAATCTTTATCTTGGAATCGAGTGCCTCTTTTAGGAGGCGCACTCCGCGGCAACTGTTGAAATTGGTTGGTGCATAGTCAACGACATGCGCATCGAAGCCCAGCGATTCGAGGAAGAACGCGGAGTCCCCGTCTGCTGCACCAATATCGGCGACTGGCGCAGATCCAATGAGGTCCAGCAACAGCCGGTTCTTTCCTGTCAGCAGCTTTTCCAGGTGATCGAAGTTCGAAAGCGTTCCATATGGATACCAGCCAAATTCCGCTGGAGCGAGCTCACTCTTGATTGCATCGATTTTCTGGCCGAACGTGCGCGATTTCCGCGCAATCTCTGCGATATCCATTGTGCAATTCTCAATAGGAGTAATAGAGGTGCTGCATGCGTGTGCGCTGCCTCTGAAAAATGGGCGTTTTCAAAGTACGAAATATAATTGCTTTCGTTTGCCTGAACGTCAACGGCGGCGCAGCCGCCCGCGCACAACCCGGGCAAAGTAGCGCAGGCGTCCCAGGTAGCCGGAATAAAGTGCTGTTCGCGCCTGCTCCAGTTCGGCGCTGAGCCGGGTGATGTCCCGGTAAAGCCGCTGGTTGTGCTGGTCTCGGCGGGCGAGCAGGGTGCGCAGTTCCTCGACGTCGGTACCGCTCAACACGGCCCCGGGCTTGAAGTGCTCCGGTAGTGGGCGATCGACATAGATCGTCGAGTGGGTGTCGGCCAGTTCCTCGGCGGGGCGCTCGTGCGTGTAGAAATACAGGGCGATCGAACGCCGGCTGGTTCCCTGCCGTTCCGCAGGCAGGGCGATGCGGCTGAAGCCGTGCCAGCTGGTTTCGGTGGTTTCGAAGATCACGCAGCGGTTGAACAGGGGCGTGACCAGGGTGACGCGGTCGTCTATCGAGCGCGGGTCGGTGTGCAGTTCGAGCGAACCGCCCCAGGCGTCGTCCCATTCGGGATTGAGGTAAACGATCAGGTTCAGCCGGCGGTGCCAGTTCTCGACCGGATGGCGGTTGAAATCGACGTGCGGATCGAGATCCTGCCCGGCGCGGTTTTCGTGGGTGCCGCCGCCAAAATACCAGGGGTCGTAGAGCAGGTCGTCGATGCCGGTCAGGTGTCCGACCAGGTCGAGGAAGTCGCGCGTCTGGATCAGGGAATCGAGTTCGGAATAGGCAGAGCCCAGCTCGCGGATGCGCTCGACGGTCGACTTGCTGCCGATTTCTCCGGCTTCATTGCGTGCGTTGCCGCGCTCAAAGGCGGGGAACTCGGCGAGCAGGCGCTGGGCAAACGGCGCGCTGAGGAAATCGTCGA
>DAIMYT010000150.1:0-8440 GCA_036734345.1 Dokdonella sp.
TTCACCCTCGACCTCGGTTTCCTCGCCGTCATCGCGCGCGCCGGGGTCGATGCCGACGTCGCTGCCGGCGATGGTGGCGAGGAAAGCGTCGGCGATCCGCTCGCCGAACTGGCCGACGCCCAGGTCGTCCTGCGCCGGGTCCTCTATGTCTGGCTCGCGGTGATCGCGGTGATCGTGCTCGGCGGCTGGGCCGGCTGATCGCGATCCGGGCGCGGCCTCCCGCGCTCAGGCCCAGCTGCCGCGCAGTTCGCGCACGCGCTGTTCGAGGACGGCGGCGGTGGCCTCGGTGGCCGCCAGCGGGGCACCCACCGCCAGCACGATGCGCGAGCGGAAGCGGCGCGGCAGGCGCATGCGCCCCGGCGCGCTGTCGCGACGGCTGAAGATGCTGCCCCACAGACCGCGGATCGCCAGCGGCACGACCGGTACCGCGCGTCGCGCGAGGATGCGTTCGACGCCCGGCCGGAACACGGCGATCTCGCCATCGGTGGTCAGCCCGCCTTCCGGAAAGATGCAGACGATCTCGCCTTCGGCGAGTGCACGGTCGACTTCGTCGAAGGCCTTTTCAAGCAGGGCGGGGTCTTCCTTGCTGGAGGCGATCGGAATGGCCTTGGCGGTGCGGAAGATGAAACTCAGCACCGGGATCCTGAAGATCCTGTAGTACATGACGAAGCGCGCCGGACGGCGCACGCTGCCGGCGACGATCAGCGCATCCATGAAACTGACGTGGTTGCATACGAGCAGGGCCGGGCCGTGCTCGGGCACGTTGTCGAGGCCCTCGGTGCGGATCCGGTACAGCGTGTTGATCAGGATCCACGACAGGAACCGCATGAGGAATTCGGGGACCAGCGTGTAGATGTAGATGGCCACCGCGGCATTCAGCACGGCGACGGCCAGGAAGATTTGCGGCACCGAAAAACCGAGCGCAGTCAGGCCCAGGCCGAGCCCGGCCGAGACGACCATGAACAGCGCATTGAGGATGTTGTTGCCGGCGATTACGCGCGACAGCTCGCTGCGGTCGGTGCGGCTCTGCACGAGCGCAAACAGCGGCACGATGAAGAGCCCGGCGAACAGGCCGATGAAGATCAGGTCGAAGACGATGCGCAGGTTGCCGGCCGCGCCGAGGAACTCGAGTGCGCCGAGCCCGTGCACGGATGCCGGCAGCGGCCGCGCGAAAAACAGGTCGACGGCGAACACGGTCATGCCGATCGAGCCGAACGGCACGAGGCCGATCTCGACCTTGTGCCCGGACAGCCGTTCGCACAGCAGCGAGCCGATGCCGACGCCGACCGAGAACAGCGCCAGGGTCAGGTTGAGCACGCCTTCGCCGCCGCCGAGGTAGGTCTGCGTGTAGCCGGGCAGCTGCGCGGTGAACACGGTACCGAAGAACCAGAACCACGAGATGCCGAGGATCGCGTTGAAGATCGTGCGGTCCTTGACCACGTAGCGCATCACGCGCAGCGTCTCGCTGGCCGGATTCCAGTTGAACTTGAGGTCCGGCGCGGTGGCCGGCGCCGGCGGTATGGCGCGACTGAACAGGAAGCCGATGACGGCGATGCCGACGACGAGGATCGACGCGGCCGTCACGCCGAAATCGCCGAGCGCCATCAGCGAGCCGCCGGCCATCATGCCGATCAGCACGGCCATCGACGTGCCCATCTCGACCAGGCCGTTGCCGCCGACCAGTTCCTCGGTGCGCAACGCCTGCGGCAGGATCGCGTACTTGATCGGACCGAACACGGTCGAGTGCAGGCCCATCAGGAACAGCACGACGAACAGCAGCCAGACCTGGTGGGCGTGGAACGCGTAGACGGCCATCAGCATGGCCGCGATCTCGAACAGCTTCACGTAGCGGATCAGGCGCGTCTTCTCGAATTTCTCGGCGATCTGGCCGGCGCTGGCGGAGAACAGGAAGAACGGCAGGATGAAAATGGCCGGGGCGATCATCGCGTAGAAGCTGACCGCTTCGATGGTCAGGCCGAGATGGAAGCCGATCAGCACGATCATGCCCTGGCGGAAGGCGTTGTCGTTGAAGGCGCCGAGGGCCTGGGTGGCGAAGAACGGCGCAAAGCGGCGTGTGCCGAGCAGGGTGAACTGACTGTGTTCGGTCATGGAGCGCGTTCGGCGTGGCAGGTCGGTGGCTGCAATCTAGCAGAGCAGGCGGCGAAATGGCCGGATGCCGGGCGCCCGGGCACGACGCGGCCGGATCGGGTGTATCGTGGATCCATGCAACGAGCGGAGGCCGTGGCGCCCGCGATGCCGGTGCCTGCCCGGATCGCCGCTCGGCGTGCGTCCTACATGATGAACCGGGGAGGGTTCAGAGCATGGTGGAGACAACCTCGCAGCATCGGCAGCCCGCGCCAGCGGCAAAGCGCTGGCGCTATCGCGTGGGGCGCGAGCGCGGCGCGATCGGCCGCTTCGCCGACACCCTCGAGGCGGACCTGGTCGCCGCCGGCATCGCCGAAAACGTGCGTCAGTCGCTGGCGACGGTCCTCGATGAGTTGCTCGCCAACGTCGTCATGCATGCCCAGTCGGCGCGCGGCCCGGTGCACGTGCACCTGCGCCGGCGCAACGACGAGCTGATCGTGCGCCTGCGCTACTCGGCGGCGGCCTTCGACCCGACCGCGATCGCCGTGGCGCAATTGCCGGCGACCCTGGCCCAGGCCAACCCGGGCGGGGTGGGCATTGCCATGGTGCGCGCGATGACGCGCGAGTTCGCCTACGGTTTCCGCCGCGGTGAAAACCACTTGCGCGTGCGCGTCGCGCTGTAGCCCGCGTCCGCGCCGCGGATCGTCATTCGCTCCGGTTCAGCGCGCGGTGGCCGATATCGCGGCGATGGAAGGCGCCATCGAACTTCACCCGGGCCAGCGCCGCATAGGCGCGTTCGCGCGCGCAGGCCATGTCGGCGCCCAGCGCGCAGACGGTCAGCACGCGCCCGCCGGCGGTCACCACCTTGCCATCGCGCTCGCGCGTGCCGGCGTGGAAGATCTTCACGTCCTTGCCGGGGTCGATGTCGAGGCCGCTGATGGCATCGCCGCTGCGTACCTTGCCCGGGTAGCCGTGCGCGGCCATGACCACGCCGATTGCCGGGCGCGGGTCCCATTGCACGTGCAGGCCCTTGAGGCGCCCGGCCAGCGCGGATTCGATCAGTTCGACCAGGTCCGACTGCAGTCGCAGCATGATCGGCTGGGTTTCCGGATCGCCGAAGCGCACGTTGAACTCGATGACCTTCGGCGCGCCCGTGCGGTCGATCATCAGTCCGGCATAGAGGAATCCGATGAACGGCGCGCCCTCGGCCGCCATGCCGGCAAGGGTCGGACGGATCACCTCGTCCATGATGCGCCGGTCGACTTCGGCGCTGACCACCGGTGCCGGCGAGTAAGCGCCCATGCCGCCCGTGTTGGGCCCGGTGTCGGCCTCGCCGACCCGCTTGTGGTCCTGGCTGGTCGCCATCGGCAGCGCGTGCTGGCCATCGGAAATGACGATGTAGCTGGCTTCCTCGCCTTCGAGGAATTCCTCGATGACGACGCGCGCCGAGGCGGCGCCGAGGGAGTGCGCACCGAGCATGTCGCGCAAGGCCTGTTCGGCGTCGCCGAGGGTCAGCGCCACGACGACGCCCTTGCCGGCGGCGAGGCCATCGGCCTTGATCACGATCGGCGCGCCGTGCTTGCGCACGTAGGCGAGCGCAGGAGGCAGTTCGGTGAACACCGCGTGGCGGGCGGTCGGGATATTGTGGCGGACCAGGAATTCCTTGGCGTAGGCCTTGGAGCCTTCGAGCTGCGCGGCCACGCGGCGCGGCCCGAAGCAGGCCAGGCCGGCGGCGCGAAAGCGGTCGACCACGCCAAGCACCAGCGGAATCTCCGGCCCGACCACGGTCAGGTCGATCGCCTCCTTTTGGGCGAGGCCGAGCAAACCGTCGATGTCGTCAACGGCAACGTCGACGTTGCGCATGCGCGGCTCGTGCGCGGTGCCGGCATTGCCCGGCGCAACGACCACTTCGCTGACGCGTCTTGACTGGGCGAGTTTCCACGCCAGCGCATGTTCGCGACCACCACCGCCTATTACGAGGATTTTCATTGGGACGGGAATAGGGAATGGGGAATGGGGAATTGGAGATGCGGGAATCGGGAATGAGGAATAGGGAATGGAAAAAGCATCGCGCAGCCAAGATCTGTGAGCGTCATGTCCTGCTCCTGCCCATTCCCCATTCCCTATTCCCCATTCCCGGCATTAGCGCAAAGCGCTAGTGCCTGAAATGCCTCACGCCCGTGAACACCATGGCCATGTCGTTTTCGTCGGCGGCGGCGATCACTTCACTGTCGCGCATCGAGCCGCCAGGCTGGATGACGGCGCGGATGCCGGCCCGGGCGGCGGTATCGATGCCGTCGCGGAACGGGAAGAAGGCATCGGAGGCCATCACGCTGCCGGGTACGCTCAGGCCGGCTTCCTCGGCCTTGATCGCGGCGATCCTTGCGCTGATCACGCGGCTCATCTGGCCGGCGCCGATGCCGACGGTGCGGCTTTCGCGCGCATACACGATGGCATTGGATTTCACGTACATCGCCACGTGCCAGGCAAACAGCAGGTCACGCAGCTCGTCGGCGTCGGGCACGCGCCTGGAGACGACCTTGAGGTCGGACAGCATCAGGGTGTCGCGGTCTGCATCCTGGGCCAGCATGCCGCCGGCGATGCGCTTGTAGTCGACCGACTGGCTGGTCGTTTCGGACCATTCGCCGGTCGCAAGGACGCGCACGTTCGGCTTCTTTGCGAACAGGGCAAGCGCCGCCTCGTCGACGCCCGGGGCAATCACGACTTCGACGAACTGGCGCTCGAGGATGCACGCGGCCGTTTCGGCGTCGAGGTTGTGGTTGAAGGCGATGATGCCGCCAAACGCGGAAACCGGGTCGCAGGCGTAGGCGTGCTCGTAGGCTTCGCGCGTGCTGGTGCCGAGGGCCACGCCGCAGGGATTGGCATGCTTGACGATGACGCAGGCCGGCGTGCGCTGGAATGCCTTGACGCATTCGAGCGCGGCGTCGGCGTCGGCGAGGTTGTTGTAGGAGAGTTCCTTGCCGGCCAGCACCTGCGATGTGGCGATCGTCCCGCGCGGCGCATTGCGCTCGACGTACAACGCGGCAGCCTGGTGCGGATTCTCGCCGTAGCGGAGCAGGCGCTTGCGTTCATAGGCCAGGTGCAGGCTCGGCGCGAACGGTTCGCTGGATTCGCCTTTGCTGCGCGCGCCGAGCCAGGTGGCGACGCGTCCGTCATAGGCGGCGGTGTGCGAGAAGGCCTTGGCGGCGAGTCGCCGGCGCAATTCGATCGGCGTGCCGCCGTGGGCGAGCGCATCGAGCACTTCGGCATAGTCGGCCGGATCGGACAGCACGATCACGTATTCGTGGTTCTTCGCCGCCGCGCGCAACATGGCCGGGCCGCCGATATCGATGTTCTCGATGGCCTCGGCCAGGCCGCAGTCCGGCTGCGCAGTCACCGATTCGAACGGATACAGGTTGACCACCAGCAGGTCGATTGCGGCGATGCCGTGTTCGGCCATGACGGCGTCATCGGTGCCGCGCCGGCCGAGCAGGCCGCCATGCACGAGCGGATGCAGGGTCTTGACGCGACCGTCCATGATTTCGGGAAAGCCGGTCAGCGCGCTGACTTCGGTTACCGGCAGGTGCGCCTCGCGCAGGCTCTGTGCGGTGCCGCCCGTCGAAATCAGGCTGATGCCGAGTGCGTCGAGTCCGCGGGCCAGGTCGCACAAGCCGGATTTGTCGGACACGCTGAGCAGCGCGCGGCGGACAGGGGCGAGGGGAGTTTCAAACATCAGATGAGCCCGGAGCGATTTTCAGGCGCGAAGTATAGCGGTGCAGCGCGCCCTGCACCGGCTCAGCTGATGCCGTATTGCTGAAGCTTCTTGCGCAGCGTCGCCCGGTTGATGCCGAGGGCGGCCGCAGCACGGCTCTGGTTGCCGGCATACCAGGCCAGCACTTCGCGCAGCAGCGGTTGCTCGACTTCACCGAGCACCAGGGCGTGCAGGCCCTCGCATGGCTGTGAATCCACATCGCTGAGGTAGCGACGCACGGCGCGTGCAACACATTCGCGCAGGGCGGGTTGCAAGGCGGGATCGTGCGCGGCATCGACGCGCAGCGGAGAAACGGCATTCACTACGGACTGGCCCCCGGGTCTTTGTAGCTTGCTGGTGATCGCCACGCGGATGATGCTTTCACGCGGCGGGTCGGGAATGATAACGCCGCGCGACGCAATTGATAAGTGCTGTTCGTCGGATCGTTGGCATCCGATTATCGAACAATCGCACAACGGCGGGTTTGTTACTCGAAGCGGAACTCGAAGGCAACGGCGCTCTTGCCCGGATCGGCGACTTCGAATACCAGCGGCGCCTTGGCCGCCGGAGCGAGGCCTGCGGCCAGGACGCGCGGATCGCTGACATACTCGTTCGGGCGGAAGCGGCGCATCGCGATGCGTTGTTCATCCAGGTCCGACAATGTGATCTCGACCGTGGGGAACGGCTGGGCGAAATCCGCCGCGTTCTGCAGCGTGGCCGAGATGATCAGCGCACCGGGTACCGAGGGATGCGGCCGGATATCGCGCGATGCCAGTTGCAGAAGGTCGTCGTCACGGCGCAACGGTACCTGGCAGCCCAGCGCCGCGCAGGCCTTTTCGAGCCACGGGCGCAGGTTCGGATCGTTGATCCACAGGCTGCGTTCGGCCCAGGCGATCTCGCCGCCGAGCATCAGCATGAGGACCAGGCTGCCGGCGATCCAGGTGCCGTTGCGGCGCTGCCGGGAGTGCCGGCGCGAGCGCGTGAACTGGGGTGCGCCGGATGCGCGCTCGTGGGCGCGCGGGCGCTCGTCGGGATCGAAATTCAACGATCCCTGGGTGCCGCGGGTCGGCCGGAACACGGGCAGGCCGAGCTGCGGCGGGGCGGCCTGTTCGACATGCCGCTCGAGCTTGCCGATCGGCTCGGCCGGAAGCTGTTCACTGAGCGTGGGCAGGGCATCGAAGATGGCGTTGCAATGCGAGCAACGCACCGCGCCGCGCGCGGCGGCGAGTTCGGCGCTGCCGAGCTTGAATACGGTCAGGCATTCGGGACATTGCGTGTACATGGGGCGATTGTAGCCGCTGGCGGGCATCGTCAATGCGATCGTGGTCCGATCGCGCGCCGCCGGGCGATTCAGCCGCGGCGACGTCCGTCGATGCGGACCCAGTCCTCGCGCGTGGTGACCGCGAGCCCGTCGAACCACTCGGCATAGCGCGCGAGAAGTTCGACCTCCTGCCCCTTGAGGATGCCGGACAGGGCGAGCCTGCCGCCCGGCCTGACCCGCGTGGCAAAGAGTGGCGCGAGCTCGTGCAGCGGACCGGCGAGGATGTTGGCGACGAGGATGTCGGCGGGAATGTCGCTGTCCGCGTCGGGCAGGTGCAGTTCGAGCCTGTCCTCGACGCCATTGCGCGCGGCGTTGGCGCGACTCGCCTCCAGCGCCTGCGGATCGTTGTCGATGCCGATCACGCTGGCGGCGCCGAGCAGGGCCGCGGCAATCGCCAGCACGCCCGAGCCGCAGCCATAGTCGAGCACGGTCGTGCCGGCGATATCGGCCTGGTCCAGCCATTCCAGGCACAACGCGGTCGTCGGATGCGTGCCGGTGCCGAAGGCCAGCCCGGGATCGAGACGGACGACCACGGCGTCGGTGTCCTCGGGCGGTTCGATGTTCCACGGATAGATCCACAGGCGTTGGCCAAAGCGCATCGGTTTGAACTGGTCCATCCACACCCGCGTCCAGTCCTGCTCGGCCACTTCCCGGAACACGATCTGCTCGGGTTCGAGGTCCGGCAGCAGTTCGCCGAGGACGTGGACAAGGCCACTGCGATCGATGCCGTCCTCGAACAAGGCGGACAGGACGATCGACGGCCAAACCGGTGTCTCGCCGACGCCGGGCTCGAGAATCGCCTTCTCGTTGGACGTGTCGGCATCCGCGTCGAGCAGGGTCACCGCCAGCGCACCGACATCCTCAAGCGCGGCTTCGACGGTTTCCTGCTGGTCGGCGCGCAGGGTCAGGGAGAGTTCGATCATTCGGGAGTTGGGAATGGGGAATGGGGAATGGGGAATGGGGATTCGGGAATCAAATAACGATTTGGCTCATGAGCAGTATGAATTCCAGGCATTGGTTCCTTCTCCCGCTGGCGGGAGAAGGTCCCGCAGGGGGATGAGGGTGGTGCTCCTGATTCCCGAGCTTTTGCATGCATCTTCGTAGGCCCACCCTCACCAGCCTGCCGGCAGCCTCTCCCGCCAGCGGGAGAGGCATTTCATATTGGACTTTCACTATTGGTTCCTTCTCCCGCTGGCGGGAGAAGGTCCCGAACTCTGCCGCGCTGGGCTCCTTCTCCCGCTGGCGGGAGAAGGTCCCGCAGGGGGATGAGGGTGGTGCTCCTG